>JANMZX010000054.1:0-34215 GCA_031383745.1 Rhodoferax sp.
CTACATCGAGACCAACCTGAAGTTCACGCTGTCGCGCGAGCCGGACAACACGGCGGCCGGCACGCTCCTGCCCACGGTGACGGGGCACGACCCGGCCAACTCGATCGTCACCACGCTGGCGCAGGAGAAGCAGCACAACACGTTCTTCCGGCTCGGCAGCGCGAGTGTGATCGCACAGTTGCGCGAACACTTTCCCGACCTGCCGGAGCAGCCGGATGCGCGAACGGTGTTCACGAAATTGCGGGAGATGCGGAACACGTGGTGACCCCACCCGGCGCGGGTCGGCACTACGGCCCGCGCAAGCTGCCGATCGCATCGCGCAGGTCACGCGCCCAGGTGCGGCGGTCCCGCCCGTCGGCCGTCTGCGCCGCACCGAACACCACGTCGGCCCGCACCTGGGTGGCGCACAGCGTGCGCCACAGCGAGCCGACGAGCGTCTCGTCATCGACGTAACTCATGGCCTGGCTGTTGGCGCCGGTCGCGCCGTCGACATAGCGCAGCGCCACCGGTTGCACCGGTGCCTGCGCGGCGATGGCGGCCTGCAGCAGGTTGGCGTGGAACGGCAACAGGGCCTGACCATCCCCGGTTGTGCCCTCCGGAAACACGGCCAGGATGTCACCGTCCTGCAACGCCTTCGCCATGTGGTGCACCACGCGCAGCGCATCGCGGCGCGAGTCGCGCTGGATGTACAGGGTGCCGGCGCCGGTGGCCAGGGCGCCGATCAGGGGCCAGTGCCGCACGTCGGCCTTGGAGACAAATCGGCAATGGTGCGCCGCATGCAGCACCACGATGTCGAGCCATGAAATATGGTTGGCCACCAGCAGCAAGGGGCCGGTCACCGGCACCGGGCCGGCGATGCGCAGGTCAATGGCCAGGTGCTGGACCATTTCCCTGGCCCAGGCCTGCACACGCAGATCGCGCTGCGCCTGCGGCAGGCGCGGAAACCGCAGCATGATCTCGGCCAACCCCGCCAGGATATGGACCAGCACGCGGAGGGCGCGCCGCAGGGCACGCGCGGTCTTCACCCGCCGAACGCGACCCGGCCACCCACCACGGTGCAACGCACCCGGCCTGGCAGTTCGTAGCCCGAGAAGGGCGTGTGTTTGCCCTGGCTGCGCAGCGTGTTCGCGCCGACGGTCCAGGTCGCCAAGGGATCGAAGATGCACAGGTCGGCAACGGCGCCGGTGCCCAGGCGGCCGGCGCCGGTATCGCCCCCGGAACCCAGGACCTGCGCCGGCGCGCTGGTCAGCACCTGCAGCGCCCGCAACAGGCCCACGTCACTGGCCGTCGCCCATTTCAGCGCCAGCGACAACAACAGCTCGACCCCGGTCGCGCCGGGTTCGCTCTCGGCAAAGGGCAGCGTCTTGCCGTCCTCATCCACTGGCGTGTGGTCGGACACCAGGGCGTCGATGGTGCCGTCGGCCAGCGCCGCGCGGATGGCATCGCGGTCGCGCTGCTGGCGCAGCGGCGGGTTCAGGTGGGCGCGGCTATCGAAATAGCCGATGTCGATGTCGGTCAGGTGCAGCGAATTGATGCTTACGTCGCAGCTCAGCGGCAGGCCCTCGGCCTTGGCCTGGCGCACCAGCGCAATCCCCGCCGCGCTGCTGAGACGGCACAGGTGCACCCGTGCACCGGTGGAGCGCATCAGTTCGACGATCGTGTGCACCGCGATGGTCTCGGCCGCCACGGGCACCCCGCTCAGGCCCATGCGTGTGGCCAGCGGGCCGCTGGCCACCACCCCGGTGCCCAGGTCGCGGTCCTGCGGACGCAGCCACACCGTATAGGCAAAGGTGCTGGCGTACTGCAGGGCACGCAGCAACACCTGCGTGTTGCGCAACGGCACCTCGGCCTGGCTGAAACCGACACACCCGGCTTGCGTGAGCTTGACCATTTCGGTCAGTACCTCGCCGGCCAGCCCGCGTGTGAGCGCGCCCAGCGGGAACACCCGCGCCTGGTGCAGCTTTTCGGCCCGGTAGGTCAGCATCTCCACCAGGCCCGGCTCATCCAGCACCGGGTCGGTGTCGGGCGGGCAGACGAGGCTGGTGACACCCCCGGCTACCGCGGCGGCCATCTCGGACTCCAGCATGCGGGCGTGTTCGTGGCCGGGTTCACGCAGCCGCACGGCCAGGTCGACCAGACCGGGCGCCACGATGCAGCCCGTGGCATCGATGACGCGCCCCGCTGCAACGCCTTGCGACGGGCCGATGGCGGCCACCCGGCCATCGACAACCAGGACGTCGGTGGTCTGGTCGAAACCGCTGGCCGGATCGATCACCCTGCCGCCTTGAATCAACAGCGGTGTCATCGGCTCATGCCTCGTTTCCGGCCACGATGCCCATCACCGCCATGCGCACCGCAATCCCGAAGGTGACCTGGGGCAGGATCACGCTCTGCTTGCCGTCGACCACCGCGGAGTCGATCTCGACGCCGCGGTTGATCGGGCCTGGGTGCATGACGATGGCGTCCGGCTTGGCCAGCTGCAGCTTCTCGTCGGTCAAGCCGTAGCGCATGAAGAACTCCTGCGCCGAGGGCAGCAAGGCGCCGCTCATGCGCTCGTTCTGCAGGCGCAGCATGATCACCACGTCGCAGTCCCGGATGCCCTCCTCGAGGGAATGGCACACGCGCACACCCATCTGCGCCATGTCGGCCGGCACCAGGGTCTTGGGCCCGACCACGCGCACCTCGGCGCAGCCCAGCGTGGTGAGCGCGTGGATGTCGGAGCGCGCCACGCGCGAATGCAGCACGTCGCCGACGATAGCCACCGTGAGGTTGGAAAAATCCTTCTTGTAGTGGCGGATCGTGAACATGTCGAGCAGGCCCTGCGTGGGGTGCGCATGGCGCCCGTCGCCGGCGTTGATCACATGCACATGCGGCGCCACATGCTGCGCGATCAGGTACGGTGCACCGGACTCGCTGTGCCGCACCACGAAGATGTCGGCGGCCATCGCGCTCAGGTTGGATATCGTGTCGAGCAGCGATTCGCCCTTGGACGCGGAGGACCGCGCGATGTCCAGGTTGATCACGTCGGCGCTCAGGCGCGTGGCGGCGATCTCGAAGGTGGTGCGGGTGCGGGTAGAGTTCTCGAAGAACAGGTTGAACACGCTGCGCCCGCGCAGCAGGGGCACCTTCTTGACCTCCCGGTCGTTGACGCTGACAAAACTCGCCGCCGTGTCCAGCACCTGCGTCAGGATGCTCCTGGGCAAACCCTCGATGGACAGCAGGTGCACCAGCTCGCCGTGCTTGTTGAGTTGCGGGTTCTTCACCGGACGGTCTCGACCGAGAAGGAAAACACGCCGGCGCCGTCCCGCTGCAGATCCAGCGACTGGGCTGGCGCAACCAGGACACGAGCCGCCGCGAAGTCGGCCTGGATCGGCAACTCGCGCCCGCCACGATCGACCAGCACCGCCAGCTGGACGCTGGCGGGACGGCCATAGTCGAACAGCTCGTTGATGACGGCGCGGATCGTGCGCCCGGTGTACAACACATCGTCCAGGATGACGATGCGCGCGCCGTTCACGTCGAACGGCAGGCGTGTGGGTTCGGCACTGGCCAGGCCGCGCTGGGCAAAATCGTCCCGGTGCATGGCCGACGAGATCACGCCGTGCGGGCCGGCGATCTTCAGGTCGGCCTGCAGCCGCTCGGCCAGCCAGGCCCCGCCGGAGGTGATGCCCACCAGGCGCGTATCGGCGCTGCACAAATGGCCCACACCGCGCAGCAGTTCGCGGTACAGCGCTTCGGCGTCGAGGACCAGGGGGCCCGGGATGACCGTCACGGGATGCTCCTCAGGAATTGCTCCAGGATGATGCAGGCCGCGCCCGCGTCGGGATCACGCGCACCATCGGACAGCGCTTGCGTGGTGCTGTAGCGCTCGTCGACCTCGAACACCGGCAGGCCGAACCGCCCGCGCAGCGAGCGCGCGAACTTGCGCGCGCGCAGGGTGTTTTCATGCTCGACGCCATCAGGGTGGAACGGCACGCCCACCACCAGCGCATGCGGCTGCCATTCGGCCAGCCGCTTGCGAACCTGATCGAAGCGTGCATCCCCCTGAGCCTGGATGGTGGGCAGGCCCTGCGCCGTGCGCAACAGGCGGTTGCCCACGGCCACGCCAGTGCGCTTGAGCCCGTAGTCCAGCGCCAGGAAGGACTGCAGCCGTGCCGGCACCTCCACGGCAGCGGCTTCAGCCATGGCCCGCCTGCGGGGACAACATCCACACCTGCAGGCCGAGCAGGCCCAGCGCGCGGTCGTAACGCTGCTCGACCGGTGTGTCGAAGATCACCGCGATGTCGGCATCCACCGTGAGCCAGCTGTTGTCGCCCAGTTCGGATTCGAGCTGGCCCTCGCCCCAGGCGGAATACCCCAGCGTGACCAACACCCGGCGCGGCCCGGCGCCGGTGGACAGGGCTTCGAGCACGTCCTTGGAGGTGGTCATCTCCAGCCCGCCGGGAATGCACATGGTGGACGCGTAGACCGACTCGGCGGGTTTGTCCTGCTGCGCAAATATCGGTTCATGCAGCACGAAGCCGCGGTCCACCTGGACCGGTCCGCCCTGGAACACCGGCGACAGCAGCAGGTCGGCACGGCCCAGGGGCAGCTCGACCTTGTCGAACAGCACCTTGAGGTTGATGTCGCTGGGCTTGTTGATCACCAAGCCGAGCGCGCCGCGCTCGCTGTGCTCGCACACGTAGACCACGCTGCGGGCGAATGCCGCATCCTCCAGCCCGGGCATCGCAATCAGAAAATGATTCGTCAGGTTGATGGGAGCAGAATCGCCGGTCATGTCTGAATTTTAGCGGTCAAGATGGAAAACGAATTTGCCAGCGGCCTGGTGTGGTTCCGCCGCGATCTGCGCACCGACGACAACGCGGCCTTGTCGCTTGCGCTGCGTTCCTGCCAGCGGGTGTACTGCGCATTCGTGTTCGACCGCGACATCCTCGATCCCCTGCCGCGCGCGGACCGCCGGGTGGAGTTCATCCGCGAGTCGCTGGTCGACCTGGACGCGCAGCTGCGTGCAGCCAGCGGCCACGCGGATGCCGGCCTGGTCGTGCGCCACGGCCACGCCAGCGAGGAGATCGTGTCGCTGGCGCGCTCCCTGGGCGTGCAGGCGGTGTTTGCGGCCCACGACTACGAGCCGCTGGCCATCGCCCGGGACCGCAAGGTGCTCGGTGCGCTGGCTGCGGCCGGCGTGGCGCTGCACATGGTCAAGGACCACGTGGTGCTGGAGGGGCGTGAGCTGCTCACCAAGACCGGCACCCCGTACACCGTCTTCACGCCCTACAAGAACGCCTGGCTGGCGCGGATCAGTGGCGGCCCCATGCCGGACCACGACTGCACGCCCCGGCCTGGCCAGCTGGCGGCTCGCCCCGCCGCACTGCGCCAGGAGGTGCCCACGCTGGCGCAGCTCGGGTTTCGGGCCACCAACCTGCACGAGCTGCATATCCCGACCGGCGCCCGCGGCGCCGGCACCCTGTTCGCCGAGTTCTTCGAGCGCATGGACGACTACCACGCGACGCGGGACTTCCCGGCGGTCAAGGGACCGAGTTACCTCGGGGTGCACCTGCGCTTTGGCACGGTATCGATCCGCCGGCTTGCCGCGACGGCCATGCAGCGCATGGTCCAGGGCAGCTCCGGTGCGGCCGTGTGGCTCAGCGAATTGGTGTGGCGCGAGTTCTATTTCCAGATCCTCGCCAACTTCCCGCATGTGGCCGACACGGCCTTCAAGCCCGAGTACAACGCGATCGCGTGGGAACACGGCGCCCACGCACACAAGCTCTTCAAGGCCTGGTGCGAAGGCCGCACCGGGTACCCGCTGGTCGACGCGGCAATGGCGCAGATCAACCAGAGCGGTTACATGCACAACCGCCTGCGCATGGTGGCGGCGAGTTTTCTGGTCAAGGACCTCGGCATCGACTGGCGCTGGGGCGAGAAGTACTTTGCCGAGCACCTCAACGACTTCGACCTGTCGGCCAACAACGGCGGCTGGCAGTGGGTGGCATCCAGCGGTTGCGACGCACAGCCGTATTTCCGGATCTTCAACCCCATCAGCCAGAGCGAAAAGTTCGATCCCCAGGGCAAGTTCATCCGGCGCTACCTGCCGCAGCTGGCGCGGCTTCCCGCCGAGTCGATCCATGCGCCGTGGCTGTGCGGCCCGCTGGAACTGCAATCGGCTGGCGTGACCCTGGGCAAGGACTACCCGCACCCAATCGTGGCGCACGACGCGGCACGGGCCCTCACGCTGGCGCGTTATTCGGTGGTCCGCAAGGGCCCGCCTGCATCACCCTCGGCCAGGGGCAAGGCGCAGTAGTGGCGGATCAGGCCCAGCAGTTCCTCTTCGGAGTAGGGCTTGCCCAGGTAGTGGTCGACACCCAGCTCACGGGCATGCTCGCGGTGCTTCTCGGCGATGCGCGAGGTGATCATGATGATCGGCAGGTTGCGCAGGCGGGTGTCGCCGCGGATGTTGCGCGCCAGGTCGAAGCCGTCCATGCGCGGCATCTCGATGTCCGACAGCACCACCGTGGGTAGTTCGTCCTGCAGACGCTCCAGCGCCTGCAGGCCGTCGGCGGCCAGCACCACCCGGTAGCCCTCGCGCTTGAGCAGGCGCTGGGTGACGCGTCGCACGGTGATGGAATCGTCCACCACCAGGATCAGCGGCGTCTGCACCGTACCCAGGGCAGGCGCCAGCGGCGCGTTCGCGGCGGTCCCGAAAGTCGACGGCGTCTCGGGGGCGCGGCGCGCCTCGAGTTGCATCTGCAGGGCCTTCTCGCCGTAGATCGTCGCCAGCGCCACCGGGTTGTAGATCAGCACCACCGCGCCCGAGGCCAGCACCGACATGCCGGTCAGCCCCGGCACGCGCGACAACTGCGGCCCGAGGTTCTTGACCACGACCTCCTGGTTGCCCAGCACTTCGTCCACGTGGGCGGCAACACGCCGGCCGGCGCTGCGAAACACCACCACCGGAAGATGCTTCTGGACCGGTTCGGCGCTCAGCGCCGAGGACTGCAGCAAGGCGCCGGCCCAGTAGAACGGGATCTGCTCACCCGCATGCGTGAAGCTGTTCGTCAGGTAGGCCTGCTCGACTTCCTGCGCCGTCACGCGCTTGACCACCTCGACAAGGTTGGACGGCACACCGACTGCCAGTTCACCCAGGCGCAACATGACCACCTGCGTCACCGCCGTCGTGAGGGGAACGACCAGCTTGAAGGTGGTCCCCTGCCCGGGGGTGGTGGAGGTTTCGATCCGCCCGCCCAGTGCGTTCACCTCGGTGCGCACCACATCGAGGCCGACTCCGCGGCCCGCGAGTTCGGTGACACGCTCGGCGGTGGAGAATCCGGGCGCGAAAATCAGGTTGGCGAGGTCGCCCCCACCCAGTTCGGCGGCTGCCGGAATCAGCCCATTGGCGATCGCCTTGTCGCGGATGCGTTGCAGGTTCAACCCGGCGCCGTCGTCGCTGAACTCGACCGACACGTCATTGCCTTCCTGCGTGAGTTCGATCGTGATCGTGCCCGCTGCCGGCTTGCCGGCGGCCACACGCACCTGCGGATCCTCGATGCCGTGCACGACCGAGTTGCGCAGCATGTGCTCGAAGGCCGGGGCCATGCGCTCCAGCACACTGCGGTCCAGATCCATCGAGCCGCCGACGATGTCGAGCTTGACCTGCTTGCCCACGTCCTTGGCGGCCTGCCGCACCACGCCGTACAGCCGCTCCGAGATACCCTCGAACTCGACCATCCGGGTGCGCAGCAGGTCGCGCTGCAGTTCACGAGCCTGCCGCGCCTGGGCTATCAGGTCGTCCTCGGTGCTCTCCATGGTGCGCTGCAGGTTGCGCTGCACAGTGGCCACGTCGGCGACGGACTCAGCCATGATGCGGGTCAGTTCCTGCACACGGGTGAAGCGGTCGAATTCGAGCGGATCGAAATCCTGCGCATGGTCCTTGGCCTGCGCCATGCGCGACTGCATCTGGGATTCGGATTGCACTTCGATCTCGCGCAGCTGGTGGCGCAGGCGGTCCAGGTTGCCGCCGAGCTCCTTGAGCGAGGCCCGCAGCTGGCCCAGCCGTCCGTCGAGCCGCGCACGCGTGATGATGACCTCGCCAGCCTGGTTGACCAGCCGGTCCAGCAACACCGCCGCCACCCGCACGCTCTGGCCGGTTACCGGGCGGGCCGGCGCCAGTGCACTGGCCGCACGGCTGCGTGTGCGGCGATCGGGCAGCGCCTGGACCACCGGTTTGGACACGCCGTCCGGCGCCACCACCGTCGCGGCTGCCGCCACTGGTGCCGCCACGGGCTCCGGCGCCGCGACCGCCTGGTGGGACACCCGCCGCAAGCCGTCGAAAATCGACTGCAACACGTCGAAACGCGCCAGCATTGGCTCGATCTGGCTGCCCTGCAGCGACTCGGAGCCCAGCGACTCGATCGCCGACTCGAGACGGTGCGTCATTTCACCCAGGCGCATCGCGCCGGCCAGGCGCGCGCTGCCCTTGAGCGTGTGCAGCACCCGCAAGGCCTCGCTGCGTGCACCGAGGTTCTCGGGGCGCGATGCCCACTGGCGCAAGGCGCCACCCAGCGGCGGGAACAGGTCGGCGGCTTCTTCCTCGAAGATCGGGAACAGGTCCGGGTCGAGCGCATCGACGACGTCCGTCACCTCCTCGGCCGGCGCGATCAACGGCGCTGCGCCTGCAGCAAACTGCGGCTCCAGGTGCGATACCGCCACGGGCGCGGTTTGCAATGCCGCGTCGGGCTCCGGCACGGCCACATCCGACATCTCGTCGGGCTGCACCGTCACCAGGTCGTCGAAGGACAACGGTTCAGCCAGGTCGACATCGGCGCTGGTGAACTCGGTTTCCAATATCTCCTGCAACGCGCTGCGCAAGGCCGGATCGGGTTCCTTGAGGAAGCCGGCGGCGAACTGGTGCAGCAGCCGGCGGATTTCCTCGGCCACCAGATTGAACACCCGCGCGTGTTCCGGCCGGGACTGCCCGTGCAGCTGCACATGCTGCAAGGCGTGCTCCAGCGCGCGCGAAATATCCGCCAGGGCCATGAACCCCACCGTGCCGGAGCTCCCCGCCAGGGAATGCGCCAGGCCCACCGTGGAATCCAGCAGGGGCTTGTCGAGTTCGAGTTCCCATTCGCTGAGTTCGGTCAACAGATGGCGCGACCATTCGTCGGCCTCGTTGAGGTAGACGTTGTACAGCGGTATGCCGATGCGCAGCTTGCCGATGACCTTGATCTGGTCTTCATCAGCCGACGCCTCGACGGGCTCGACCTCGGTCGGTGGCGCCCCAGAGACCGACGGACTTGCAGGCAGCGCCGCGGCACCGACCGGGGCCAGGTCGCCGAAGTCGAAATCGCCGAGATCCAGCGTGACGGGTTGCGGCGCGGCCGCGGGCGGGACCTGGTCGGGGTCGAAGGTCTGCGTGGCCGCGAAATCCGGGCGGGCCGCCTCAGACGGCGCAACCGCCAGGTCGAACATCTCGGTGGACTCGAAGTCAGCCCGTACCGGCTCGGGCGCAGGTTTCGGCAGTTCGAACATCTGCGTCGACTCGAACTCGGGCCGTGCCGTCGGCGCCGGTTCGAGATGGACCGGCGCAGCCTCGTCGACTGGTGCCGACGCTTCGATGGCGGCCGTCGGCTCCTCCTCGACCACCGGCGCGGGTGCCCCGGTTGCAGCCTCTGGCAATTCCACGACGGGTGCCAGCGCTTCGGCTGCCGGCGCAGCAACCTCGACCGCCGGTTCCGACGATTCGGTTAGCGGCGCAGCAGGTTCGACCGCCGGTTCCGGAGCTTCGGTCAGTGGCGCAGCAGGTTCGACCACCGGTGCCGGCGCTTCGGTCTCGGCCACCAACGCCGCAGCCGCGACGACCGGCACCTCGACCAACTCCAGCACCGGGGAAGGTGGCACCTCGGCTGCAACCCATGGGGCGGCCGGCTCGGCAGTTGCAGGCGGCGCGACGAACTCGGGAGCAGGTATTGCCGGCGCAGCCACCGCAGCAGCGGGCCAGGGCAACGCGATCAGCTGGTTGTCCAGCCGCATGGCGTCGGCGGCCTTGCGGAAGGTCTGTGCCGACCAAGGCGTGCCGGCGCCTGAGGCGATGTCGTCCACCCATTGCGTCAGCTGCCGCATGGCGTCGCCGGCCAGGGACAACAGGTCGCTGCCGGCCGGCTTCTGCTCGGCCAGCCAGGTGTTGGCCAGTTGCTCCATGGCCCACGCGGCTTCGCCGAATTCGGTGAGCCCGACCATGCGCGAGCTGCCCTTGAGCGTGTGGAAAGCCCGGCGCAAGGTGGTTCCCTCGCCGAGGTCGCCCGGGTTGGCCTCCAGGGCCTCGAGCGCCTGCCGACCGGTCTGCACGACCTCGCGCGCCTCTTCCAGGAAGATCTCGCGCATCTCCGCATCGTCTTCGTCCAGCTCCTCGGCCGTGGTTGCAACCGGCGAAGCCAATGGCGCCGGTGGCGCCACCGGCGCCGTGGCCGGTTCCGGTGCTGCACTGGCTGGTGCCAGTTCGACTGCAGGCGGAGGCGAAGCAGCCGCCGCTGCGGGCACCTCTGGCGGGGCGGCGACTGCGGCCACGGGCGCGGCCTCGACGGCGGCCGGTGGGACTGCCGCCGGCTGTTCGCGTCCCATGACCGGGCGGAACTCTCCGGCATCCTCGTCGTAGATGAACAGTTTCTTGGCCAGCGCGCGCTGGTAGCTGAGCATGTCGATCAGGAATCCCATGGCGCCCAGGCTGTTGCCGAGCTTCTCGAACACTTCGGTGTTCGAACCGCGAGCGCCGATTTCGTCAACCAGGAATTTCTCGACACTGTCGCGCATGCGCAGCGCCGCCAGAGAAGCCTGGTCGAGGCCCAGCACCGAGAACACGCCGCGCATCTGCGCCAACTGGCTGGGTACCTCGTGCAGGGGCACGCGGTCCTGGGGACTGCGAAAGAACTGGTCCAGGGACTTCTCGACATGAGCGAGGGTGGTGCGCAGCTCGTCGACCACACTGCCCATGGTCTGGCGGTCGCTGACCCGCCGGTACAGGTCCTCCATCCAGGATTCCATCGGCTCGGGCTGGGCGCCTGCGCTGACCTGCTCCAGCCGTTGCGCCAGGCGCATGCTGCGCTCGGCCATCCTGGACTCGGTCGGATCCAGGTCGTCGTAGGCCGCCTCCAGATAGAGGACGGCGGTTGCAACCTCCATCGCGACCGGTGCGGTAGGCGGCTCGCCGGTACGCACCGTGGCCTCGATGGTGCGCGTCAACGCGCGCGCCAGCTCGGCGCTTTCCGGATGCAGCTTGACCATCGAATCGGCCACGCCGGCGAACTGTTCCGATGCGGCCTTCATGCGGTTCGTGTCGCCACCCGCCAGCGCCGCCCAGGTCTCGGTGGCAGAGGCAATGCGCTTGCGGGCCTGCACCAGCAAGGCCGGGTCGAAGCGACCGAACTGCGGCGTCGCATAGTCCACCGACTTGGTCAGCGTCAGTCCATAGGCGTCGCGCGCAGCGAGCACAGCCGGCGCCTGCTCCGTGGCCGCAGGCACCGCCTGGGAGCAGTAGAACAGGAGATCCTGCGCCAGCCGGTCGATCACACCGGGTTCGCCCCGTGCCAGCGTGGTGTACTGCGCGATGATGCGCGAGGCCGTCCGCTTGACATAGACGTCCAGCGGGCACAGGCCGTGGCCCACCGCTTCGAAGAAACCCGCCGCCAGCGCCCAGAATGCACGCGGCTCCAGCTGGCTGGAACTTGCCGCCAGGCCCAGGCAGATGTCGGTCATGGCATGCGCCGCCTGCATGTCCCCCGTGCGCACCACCTTGAGCACCGCCTGGTCGACACGCGTGCGCACCGCCGGCCCATAGGCCAGCGGGCTGACGCCGGCGGGAAGCGGTATCTCGGTCCAACGCCACTCGACCGGCCACAGGTCCGCCGGATGGACCCGATCGCCGCCGACAAGCTCCAGCACGTCGCGGTATTGCGGGAACAGCGCCACCGGGGACGCCATCTTGCCCTTGAGCACGCCTTCAAGGTATTCGGTCAGTGCAAAACTGGCGCGTTCGACTTTGTTGGCGGCATCGTCGCTGCACAACTCCGGTCGCTGCACGAACTTCTGGGCCAGCGCCTCCATCACCCGCAACACCTTGGCCGGCGCACCCAGGCCGACCATCTCCAACGCGCCGACCGCCTGGTGCAACTGCTGGCGGGCGATGCGCAACTGGCTCGCATCCAGATCCGCGAGGTCGGACCCGCGTGCCAGTTCTGCGTCGCGCACAAACCGGCGCAGGGCCTTGGTGGCGCCATCGAGTGACTTGCGCAATTCGTCGAGCACCCAGGCCAGTGGCCCGAGGTCACCGGCAGCCAGTTCGCTTTCAGCTTGCGCGGAAATGTGTGTTTGCATCTAGTTGTCCACTCCTGGCAATGGCCTCAGACCTCAGGCGATCTTGAACCGCGCCACCGATTGGCGCAGTTCTTCGGCCATTCGCGACAGCTCGCGCACCTGGCCTGCGGTCGCCCGCGTGCCATCGCTGGTTTGCTCGGTCACGGCGAAAATGTTCTGGATGCTGTCGGCCACTTCGTTGGCCAGGTTCGCCTCGCGCGAAGCGGAATCGGAAATCTGCTGGATCAGGGTCGACAACTGGCGCGACACCTGATCGATCTCGGCCAGTCGCGCGCCGGCGTTGTCGGACAGCTTGGCGCCTTCGACCACCCCTTGTGTCGAGCGCTCCATGGCCGCTACCGCATCCTGGGTATCGGTCTGGATCGCACGTACCAGTGCGGTGATCTGGCGCGTCGCGTCGGCCGAGCGCTCGGCCAGCCGCTGCACCTCTTCGGCCACCACCGAGAATCCCCGGCCGGCCTCCCCTGCCGATGCCGCCTGGATCGCCGCATTCAGCGCCAGCACGTTGGTCTGCTCGGTGATGTCGGAGATCAGCTCCGTGATCTCGCCGATCTCCTGGGATGACTCGCCAACGCGCTTGATGCGCTTGGACGGTTCCTGGATCTGGTCGCGGATCGCGTTCATGCCGCCGATGGCGTTTTGCACCGCCGACAGGCCGGACTCCGCGGCGACCAGCGACTGCCGCGCCACCTGGGCCGACTCCTGCGCCTGGTTGGACACCAGATTGATACGGGTGGCCATCTCGAGCACCGATTTGCCGGTGGCCTGGATCTCGTTCATCTGCTCGTTGGAGGCCGCCAGCAGCTCGGTCGAGGTGGAGTCCACCTCGGCCGTGGTCTGTGCCACGCGCGACACCGTGTTCTGCACGCTGGCCACCAGGTTGCGCAGTTCCTCGACGGTGTAGTTCACCGAGTCGGCGATCGCACCGGTGATGTCTTCGGTGACTGTGGCCTGCTGGGTCAGATCGCCCTCGGCAACGGTCTGCAACTCGTTCATCAGCCGCAGGATCGCGGCCTGGTTGGCGTCGTTCACGCGCTTGGCGTCCTGTTGCAGGCGCTCGGCATCGACCATCTGCGACTCGGCAACGGTCTGGCGCTTGCGACCCTCGACCACGGGAATGTAGGCCAGGCCCACCGCACACAACACGGCCATCGCGGCCGCCAGCAGCAGCGTGATGATCGACCCGGTCCCGATGCCGGTGCCCCCGCTGAGCCGCCCCTGCAACTGCTCGAGGTTGCTGCGCAAGGGTTCGCTGTCTGCCAGGATGGCGGTTTGCGCTTCCCGCGCCGAGACCAGGCCCTGCAGATTGGCGAGCACCGAACTGGCCTGGCCGCGCGTCTGCTCGAACAGCTTGACCAGCGCCTCCAGTTGCTGGCGGGTCTGGCCGTCACGCGCGCCCGACAGGCGCAGCTCCGCGCTGCCCTGCAGCAGGCCCTGTGCGACGTCCTTGAAAGTGTTCAGGTCCTTGCCCATCAGGAATACCGCCTCGGCGCTGACACCGTCCATGGTCAGGAACTCGGTGGACGACTTGCCGATACGCTGCGTGAGCATGACGAGTTGCCCCGCGGCGGCGATCTCGCCTGCCGGAGCGCCCTGCTGGACTTTCAGTGCGGCGACCGTCTCGGCAATCTCGAGCAGATCACCCGACTGGCGGTTGATCTGGCGCAGAGAGGTGCCGATCTGGGTCAGGGTCTTCTGCTGGCCCAGGATCGTCGCGGCGCTTTTCTCGGCGCGGTCGACCAGCGGAATGATCTGGTTGAGTTCCGCCTGGTGCTCCCCGCCGAGCGCGTTGAGCTGCAGCGTGTCGTCACCGGCCTTGAGCCCCTTGATCGTGCGCGTCAGCACACTGGCACTGTCCGCCACATCCGGGAACGCCTGCGCGTTGCCCACCACGGCCTGCGACACGGACTTTGCCAGCCGCTGCGACTGCATCAGCGACTGGCCGACCGCGCCCATCTGTTGCCCGACTTCGTTGGACATGCGCAGCGCAAACGCGGCCACAGCCACCAGCAGGATCATCGCCACGGCCAGACCGATCAGCAGGACCTGCTGCTGCTGTCCGACCGGACGGGTACCCAGCAAGGGCAAGCTGACCTGCCCCGCCGGCTCGACCACCTGCGTCCGGACCGCGCTGCCGTCGGCCTCGCGCAGCGGTGCGCCAGCGGTGGGAACAGCGGCGATGTCGCCCTCGTTCTGGATCGATGTCTCCTGCTGGCTGATTCTTGTACTGTGGTCGGAATCCAGTACTGTTCTTGAAAAAAATCGCTTGAGCCGGTCTACGGACATGGTGGGGCCTTACTTAAGCTGTGATATTCAAAAACCGGGGGAACTGTGCAATCGTCTGCAGGTTGATCTCCTGCCAGGATTCTCCTGCGGAGTCCATGAAGCAATTCCCGAAATAGGGGGGCGATTCCGCGGTGGGCGCCTTCGCAGACGAAAAACCTTCGGCGTGGCGCAACCCGGCCAGCGTGTCGATCAGCAAGGCGCAGTTGACGTTCAGTGCGGCATTGAGCGTGACCACCGCCGCCTCTGTGGTCGACGGCGAAAGGCGCCCGAGGGCAGGCGCATCACCTGCGACGAAGGTGGCCAGATCCACCACACCGTACAGGCCGCCGCGCAGGTTCACGACACCCCGAAACCAGGGCCTGGCGTAGGGCACGGGCTGCAGGCTGGAAACCGGGAAGATCTCGCCCGACTGCGCCAGCGGCAGCAGGTAGTTGCGCCCGCCGGACTTGATGGCCAGCCACGAAACCGAAAACCCCTCGTCCTTGGCTGCCTGT
Organism: Rhodoferax sp.; assembly: GCA_031383745.1. Taxonomy (GTDB): domain Bacteria; phylum Pseudomonadota; class Gammaproteobacteria; order Burkholderiales; family Burkholderiaceae_C; genus CAISIP01. The sequence goes on from JANMZX010000054.1 coordinate 15,144, forward strand.
AAACGGCTCGCGAGGCGCGCCTGGAGTTCCCTGATAGCTTCGCGGTTGGCCATGGCTGGTTGGGTGGGTCAGCCCAGCGCCTTGATCTTGGCGAGCAATTCGCCCGCGTCCACCGGTTTGGTGATGTAGTCCTTCGCGCCCTGGCGCATGCCCCAGACCCGGTCTGTTTCCAGGTTCTTGCTGGTGCACATGATGATCGGGATACCGCTGTACTCGGGCATCCGGTTGATCGAACGGGTGAGCTGGTAGCCGTTCTGGCCGGGCATCACCACGTCCATGAGAATCAGGTCCGGCAGTTCCTCGGCCAGGCGCTTGAACGCCTCTTCGGCGTTTTGCGCGGTACGCACCGACATCGCGTTCTTCTGGAGCAGGTCCGTGAGGAACATCAACTCGGTGCGCGAGTCGTCAACAATCAGTACCTTTTGAATCGCCATCATGTCACTCCGGATGCTGCAGCGCCGATCTGCCCCACAGCCTGCAGCAGCTGGTCTTTGGTAAATGGCTTGGTCAGGTAATCCTGGGCGCCCACCATGCGCCCGCGCGCCTTGTCGAAGACACCGTCCTTGGAAGACAGCATCACGATCGGCACGTTGGCGAACTTCGGGTTGCGCTTGATGATGGCGCAGGTCTGGTAACCGTCCAGGCGGGGCATCAGGATGTCGCAGAAGATCAGGTGCGGCTGGTAATCGTTGACCTTGGCCAGCGCGTCAAAGCCGTCTTCGGCGAGCAAGACCTCGTGACCACCCTGCTTCAGGAAGATCTCGGCACTGCGCCGGATCGTGTTGCTGTCGTCGATCACCAGGACTTTGATAGTCGATCCGGTTGTACTCACAAGACTGCGCTCCTGAAATGATTGTTCTCACACCGGTGTGAGGCCCCGCAACACCTGGGTTCAGATCTGGACCATCTCGAAGTCCTCCTTGCGGGCTCCGCATTCAGGGCAGGTCCAGTTCATGGGCACATCGGCCCAACGTGTTCCGGGTGGTATGCCGTCGTCTGGTGCACCTGTCGCCTCGTCATAGATCCAGCCACAAATCAGACACATCCAAGTTTTAGATTCGCTCACAGCTTAAGGGGCCTTCGAATAGAATGCAAATATTGTATAGAGACGGCCCCAGCGATTCGCGCCTTGCGCGCCGAAACCCACGGTATTCTGCCTGATGACTTCCCAGGGCCCGCACCCGTAACCCATGTCCGAACCCACCGAATCCGGCGCGGACACCGCCCCTGCCGGCACACCCTGTGTGCTCGTGTTCAACGCCAACGATCCCAGCGGTGCTGGCGGGCTGGCCGCCGATATCGGCGCGATTGCGTCCGTCGGGGCGCACGCCCTGCCCGTGGTGACCGGCGCCTACACCCGCGACACTGCAGAGATCATCGACCACCACGCCTTCGACGAGGAGGCCGTCAGCGAACAGGCACGTACCGTGCTGGAGGATGTGACGGCGCAGGTGATCAAGGTCGGTTTCGTGGGGTCGATCGAAAACATCAGCACCATTGCCGAGATCGCTGCGGACTATGCAGACGTCCCCTTGATCGCCTACATGCCCGACCTTTCCTGGTGGAGCGAGGTGCAGATCGACCTGTACCTCGATGCCTTCCGGGACCTGATGTTGCCGCAGGCCACAGTGTTGGTCGGAAACCACAGCACCTTGTGCCGCTGGCTGCTTCCGGACTGGAAATCGGCCAAGCCCCCGGGTCCGCGTGACGTGGCGCGCGCCGCAAACGGCTTCGGTGTGCCCTACACCCTGGTCACCGGCCTGGCACTTCCAGACCAGCTGATCGACAACGTGCTGGCGTCTCCCCAATCGGTGCTCTTCAGTGGCCGCTTCGAGCGCTTCGAAGCCGGTTTCTCAGGAGCCGGCGACACCTTGTCCGCTGCACTGGCCGCGCTGCTGGCCACCGACAACGATCTGGGGGATGCGGTCAAGGAGGCCCTGGGCTACCTGGACCGCTGTCTCGACGCCGGATTCCAGCCTGGCATGGGCCTGCTGGTGCCGGACCGCCTGTTCTGGGCCCAGCCAGACACCGACCCGGACAACGACGACAACCTGCCCGGGGCTCCAGACCTGGGTTTTGATTTTCCAGACCATGACACCAAGCACTGAAACCAACGAAACCCTGTTCGCGAGGGCCCAGCGCGTCATTCCCGGTGGCGTCAATTCACCGGTGCGGGCCTTCAAGGCGGTCGGCGGCACGCCGCGTTTTGTCCAGCGTGCGCACGGCCCCTACTTCTGGGATGCCGAGGGCCGCCGGTATGTGGACTACATCGGCTCCTGGGGTCCGATGATCCTCGGGCACGGACATCCGGCGGTACTGCAGGCGGTGCAGGCAGCTGCGATGGATGGTTTTTCCTTCGGTGCGCCGACCGAGCGCGAGATCGAACTCGCCGAGGCGATCCTGCGGCTGGTTCCCTCGATGGACATGGTCCGTCTGGTGAGTTCGGGCACCGAGGCCGCGATGAGCGGCATCCGCCTGGCGCGCGGCGCAACCGGGCGGCACAAGCTCATCAAATTCGAAGGCTGCTACCACGGCCATGCCGATGCGCTGCTGGTCAAGGCCGGTTCCGGCCTCGCCACATTTGGCAACCCGACCAGCGCCGGTGTGCCACCCGAAGTGGTGAAACACACGGTGGTGCTGGAATACAACAACATCGAGATGCTGGAGCAGGCGTTTGTCACCCATGGCAGCGAGCTCGCCTGCCTGGTGATCGAACCGATCGCGGGCAACATGAATTTCGTGCGGGCCAGCCTGCCTTTCATGCAGCGCTGCCGCGAGTTGTGCACCCAGTATGGCGCACTGCTGGTGTTCGACGAGGTGATGACGGGCTGCCGCGTGGCCTTGGGCAGCGCCCAGGCCGTGTACGCCAGGGCGCTGCCGGGTTTCGAGCCCGACATGACGATCATGGGCAAGGTGATCGGCGGCGGCATGCCGCTGGCGGCCTTCGGCGCCAAACGCGCGGTGATGCAGCAACTCGCGCCGCTCGGGCCGGTGTACCAGGCTGGCACGCTGTCGGGCAATCCGGTGGCCACCGCCTGCGGCCTGGCCACATTGCACGAAATAAGCCAGCCAGGGTTTTTCGATGACCTGTCGTCGCGGACCCGTCGCCTCGTCGACGGCCTGTGCGCCGCCGCCGCGTCCGCCGGCGTCCCGTTCAGCGGGGACTCCGAAGGCGGCATGTTCGGTTTCTTCCTGCTCGCAGCGCTGCCGCAGAACTACAACCAGGTCATGCGGTCCGACAGCCCGAGGTTCAACCGCCTGTTCCACGGCATGCTCGACCGCGGCATCTATTTTGCGCCGGCGCTGTACGAGGCTGGTTTTGTCAGCGCCGCGCACACCGACGCCGACATAGCGGCCACCGTCGAGGCCGCAACCGAGGTCTTCAAGACACTCTGACCGGTTCCCGAAGCGGGGACATGGCTGGCATCCCGCCCGATGACCGTGGCAATTTGTTACCAATGCCCTGCGTTTCGCGCTGGGCAGCGGCACCCTGGCGGCCTAGACTTGCGTCGTGGGCCGCCTGTGCGGTTCCGGGGAGCCATCATGAAACGCGTCTTACTGTCCATACTCGCCGTCCTGGGCAGCGGCATCTGCGTTGCACAAGAGGTGGGGCGAGTCCTCTCCAGCACTCCGGTGCTTCAGCAAGTGCAGGTGCCACGACAGGTCTGCAGCCAGGAGCTCATGCCGGCGCCAGCACAAAGGTCGGGCGCCGGGGCGGCCCTGGGGGCCATCGCCGGCGGCGCCATCGGCAACACCATCGGCCATGGCGGAGGGCGTGCTGCAGCCACCGCCATCGGCATCATTGGTGGTGCGGTGCTCGGCGACAACGTGGAAGGCACGGGCACGTCCCAGAGCCAGATGGTCCAGCGCTGCAGCACGCAGACCTTGCTGGAGAACCGGGTGGTCGCCTACCAGGTGGTGTACGAATATGCCGGCCGGCAGTATTCGGCGCAGATGCTGCAAGACCCGGGCCCGCAGGTGCAATTGCAGATCACGCCGGTCGGTGTCGCGCCGCCTGCACCACCCGCCACCGCGCAGGTCTACGCCGCACCATCCGCGGCGCCGGTGGTGATCACCCAGCCGGTCTACATCAGCTCCGGCACCCAGTGGTATCCCGCGTACTACCCGTACCCGTATCGCCCGCCGGTGGGCGTCAACCTGCAGTTCGGATACGGCTGGCGCCCCCACGGCCATTGGCGTTAGGCCGGCGCCGAGCCACACGCCAGGCTGGCCGGCAACTCAATGGCGGAAGTGGCGTACCCCGGAAAACACCATCGCAACGCCGCGCTCGTCGGCAGCGGCAATCACCTCGTCGTCGCGCATGCTGCCACCGGGCTGGATGACACAACTGGCACCGGCATCCACCACCACGTCCAGGCCATCGCGGAACGGAAAGAACGCGTCGCTCGCCACCACGCTGCCGGTGAGCGACAGCCCCGCATGCTGGGCCTTGATGCTGGCGATGCGCGCCGAATCGAGCCGGCTCATCTGTCCGGCCCCCACACCGACGGTCGCACCGCCGGCGCAAAACACGATCGCATTGGACTTGACATATTTGGCCACCGTCCAGGCGAAGAGCAGGTCCTGAAGCTGCGCCGGCGTGGGCTGCAGCCTGCTGACCGTGCGCAGATCCGCCAGGCCGATGCTGCGGTTGTCGGCAGTCTGCATCAGCAGGCCTGATCCGACGCGTTTCACATCCACGGCGTTGCGGCCTTGCAGCCAGGCACTGGCGCCGCCAGGCGGCAGGTCGATCTGCATCAGCCGCACGTTGGGCTTGCCCTTGAAAACCGCCAGCGCCGCGTCGGAAAACGCCGGGGCCATCAGCACCTCGACAAACTGCCGCGACACCTGCTGCGCTGTTGTCTCGTCGACCAGCCGATTGAAGGCGATGATGCCGCCGAACGCCGAGGTCGGGTCGGTCTTGAAGGCCTTGGCATAGGCATCGAGCGCATCGGCGCCCACCGCCACGCCGCAGGGATTGGCGTGTTTCACGATCACGCACGCGCACGCATCGAAACTCTTCACACACTCCCAGGCGGCGTCCGCGTCGGCGATGTTGTTGTAGCTCAGTTCCTTGCCCTGCAACTGTGTCGCGCTGGCCAGGGAGCCTGGTGCCGGATGCAAGTCGCGGTAGTAGGCGGCCTGCTGGTGCGGGTTTTCGCCGTAACGCAGATCCTGCAACTTGACGAAGCGGCCGTTGGACTGGGCCGGAAACAGCGCATGGCCGCCATCGTCCCGGATCGCCGAGAGGTAATCGCTGATCGCGCCGTCGTACTGGCTGATCCGGTTGAATGCGGCCACCGACAGCGCGAAACGGGTCTTGTCGCCGACCTTGCCGCCAGCGCGCAATTCCGCGAGCACCCCGTCGTACTGCGTGGCATCGGTCAGGACCGCCACGTCCTTCCAGTTCTTCGCCGCGCTGCGCACCATGGCCGGGCCGCCGATGTCGATGTTCTCGATCGCATCCTCGAGCGTGCAGCCGGCCTTGGCCACGGTCGCCTCGAACGGGTACAGGTTGACCACCAGGATGTCAATCAGGTCGATGCCGTGCGCCTGCAGCGCCGCCATGTGCGTCGGAAGATCCCGACGCGCCAGCAGTCCGCCATGCACCTTGGGATGCAGGGTCTTCACGCGGCCATCGAGCATTTCCGGAAAACCCGTCATGTCGGCGACTTCGGTCACCGCGAGTCCGTGGGCTGCCAGCAAGGTGGCGGTGCCACCGGTGGACAGGAGCTTGATGCCGAGGGCCTGCAATGCTGCGGCGAATTCAACGATGCCGGTCTTGTCGGAAACAGAAATAAGCGCGTTCATGGGGGCTGTGTGGATCAGGTGAGCAGCTTGTGTTCGACAAGCTTCTTGCGCAAGGTGTTGCGGTTCAACCCCAGCCATTGCGCGGCGCGGGACTGGTTCTGGTCGGCCTGCTTCATGACGACTTCCAGCAGGGGCTTCTCGACCACCCGCACCATCATGTCGTACATGCCATCGGGCTCGGTGCCGCGCAGGTCCTTGAAATAGCCTTCCAGGCTGGTGCGCACACACTCCTCGATGTGCTTCTTGCTCATTGTGCTGCCTCCGCGTGTGTGGTCAGTGCGCCGCCGTGGCGCCACGTGCCGGGCTGCGGCAGACGGTCCATCTGCTGGCCCAGGATATCGAAAAACTCCGCCACCGCAGCGGTCTGCGCGGCGCAATCGGTCAACAGGTTCATGCGGTCGGTGAATCCGTCCCCTCCGGGCAGGGCGCGCACGTACCAGCCGATGTGCTTGCGGGCGCTGAGCACGCCGATGTGGGCGCCATACAGGCTGTAATGGTCATCCAGGTGGTCGAGCAGCAGACGGCGCACTTCAGCCACCAGGGGCTGCGCCAGATGCATGCCGGTGGCCAGGAAATGCACCATGTGCCGGAATATCCAGGGCTGGCCCTGGGCCGCACGCCCGATCATGACGCCATCGGCGCCGGTGGCGTGCAGCACATCGCGCGCGCGCTCGGGGGTGTCGATGTCGCCATTGGCGACCACCGGGATGCGCAACGCCGCCTTGACCTGGCGCACGGTGTCGTATTCGGCGTCGCCGCGGTAGCCCTGCTCGCGGGTGCGCCCGTGCACCGCCACCATCTGCACGCCCGCGGCCTCGGCGCCGCGCGCTATCTGCACCGCATTGCGGTGCGACTGACACCACCCGGTGCGCATCTTCAGTGTCACCGGCACCTGCGATGGCGCACAGGCGGACACCACCGCGTCGACGATCGACAAGGCCAGCGCTTCGTCCTGCATCAGTGCCGATCCGGCCCACTTGTTGCAGACCTTCTTGGCCGGACAGCCCATGTTGATGTCGATGATCTGTGCGCCGCGCTCGACGTTGTAGCGCGCCGCCTGGGCCATCATCGCGGGATCGGTGCCGGCGATCTGGACCGCGATCGGACCAGGCTCGCCATCGTGGTTGGCGCGCCGCGATGTCTTCAGGCTCTTCCACAGGTCGGGGCGCGACGTGACCATCTCGCTCACCGCATGGCCAGCGCCCAGGCGCCGGCACAATTGGCGGAACGGCCGATCGGTCACGCCCGCCATCGGGGCGACCATGAACCGGTTGGGAAGGGCGAACTGGCCGATCTTCATGCGCGCGAAGGACAGTGAAAGGGGACGGTGCGGGGGTTGGGGCTGCGGGGCGGACGACCATTCTAGCTGCCCATAATTTCAGCAATTGAAATGTGTCTGCCCGGCGCGGCCCGGCCTGCCTATACTGACCCACTGCATGGAAGCCTGGATCCAAGATCTCCTCACGCTGCTGGCGCTTCCGCGCTTCGGGCTGAGCACCGTTTTCATCGTCTCCTTTGTATCGGCCACCCTGCTGCCGATGGGTTCCGAGCCGGCTGTGTTCGGCCTGATCAAGCTCAACCCGGCCTTGTTCTGGCCGACGATCGCGGTGGCCACCGTCGGCAACACCCTGGGTGGTGTGGTCACCTGGGCGATGGGTTATGGAGCGCACCAGGTCGTCGACAAATACGGCCACTCGGCGTCGCACCTGCGCGCCTTGCGTTGGCTCGAGCAGCTCGGCCCGAAAGCCTGCCTGCTGGCCTGGCTGCCGGTGGTGGGAGACCCGCTGTGCGCGGTGGCGGGCTGGTTGAAATTTCCGTTCTGGCCCTGCCTCGTCTACATGGCCATCGGCAAGTTTGCGCGCTACGTCACGATGACCGCGGCATTGTTGTGGGTCTTTCCAGAAGGCCTGACCCTTCCATGGTGAGCACCGTTTCCTACCGCAGCGGGGCCGCATAATTCGGCCATGGAAACCAAGTGGCTGGAGGATTTCGTAAGCCTGGCTGAAACCCGCAGTTTCAGCCGGTCAGCCCAGTTGCGGCACGTGACCCAGCCGGCATTCTCGCGCCGCATCCAGTCGCTGGAAGCCTGGGCCGGCACCGACCTGGTGGACCGCAGTTCGTATCCGACACGCCTGACTCCGGCGGGCGAAACGCTGTACGACCAGTCGCTCGAGATGCTGCAGGCGCTGCAAAGCACGCGGGCCATGTTGCGGGGCCATACGTCGGCGGCACAGGACGTGATCGAGTTTGCCGTGCCGCACACGCTGGCGTTCACGTTCTTCCCGGCCTGGGTGTCCGGGCTGCGCGAGGCGTTCGGCCCCATCAAGAGCCGGCTGATCGCCCTCAACGTACATGATGCGGTGCTTCGACTGGTCGAGGGCAGCTGCGACCTGTTGATCGCCTACCACCACAGTTCGCAACCGTTCCAGCTCGACCCCGACCGTTATGAAATGGTGAGCCTGGGCGAAGAGGTCGTCGCACCGTATGTCAGGCCGGACGCGGCGGGTGCGCCGATGTTCAGCCTGCCTGGCCGCGTCGGTCAACCGCTGCCCTACCTGGGTTATGCGCCGGGCGCCTATCTCGGCCAGATGGTCGACCTGATCCTCAAGCAGTCGAGCACGCCGATCCACTTCGACCGGGTCTACGAGACCGACATGGCCGAAGGCCTGAAGGCGATGGCGCTCGAGGGGCACGGCATCACCTTCCTGCCCTACAGCGCGGTCAAGAAGGAACTGCGTGCCAAACGACTGGTGAGCGCCGTACCGGACGGGATGGCGCCGATGCAGATCACGATGGACGTGCGCGCCTACCGCGAAAAGCCGGCACACCACGACAGCCCGCGCGGCGCGGCCCGCCACGCCAAGCCGGTGGCGACCACACCCAAGCCGCGGGCCCAATCCATCAAGAGCAGCGCGCAGGCCCTGTGGGACTACCTGTTGACGCAGACTCCCCCGCAATGACCTGCGCCGCAGGCACCCCCATGACCGACGACCACGCACCCCACTCCGCCAGCTCCCTGACCATCACCCGACCCGACGACTGGCATCTGCACGTGCGCGACGGGGAGGCACTGCGTACCGTGGTGCCGCACAGTGCAGCGCAATTCGGGCGTGCGGTGATCATGCCCAACCTCAAGCCGCCGGTGACCACGGTGGCGCTGGCGCTGGACTATGCGGCGCGAATCCGCGCCGCCCTGCCGTCGGGCTCTGCCTTCGAGCCATTGATGACGCTGTACCTCACGGACGATCTGCATCCCGAGGAAATCCTGCGCGCCAGCGCCACCCGCGAGGGCGGCGCAATCGCCCGGGTGGTTGCCGTCAAGCTGTACCCTGCCGGCGCCACCACCAACAGCGCCGCCGGTGTGACCGACCTGCGCAAGACCTACCCGGTGCTCGAGGCCATGCAGCGTGCCGGCATGCCGCTGCTGGTGCACGGCGAAGTCACCTCGCCCGAAATCGACCTGTTCGACCGCGAAGCGGTGTTCATCGACACCCAGTTGGTCGGCCTGCGCCGCGACTTTCCCGAACTGCGGATCGTGATGGAACACATCACCACGCGGGAAGCCGCGCACTATGTGCGCGATGCCGGAGCGCTCACGGCGGCCACCATCACCGCGCACCACCTGCTGTACAACCGCAACGCGATCTTCACCGGCGGCATCCGCCCGCACTACTACTGCCTGCCGGTGCTCAAACGCGAGACCCACCGGCTGGCGCTGGTGCAGGCAGCCACCAGCGGGGATCCGCACTTCTTCCTCGGCACCGACAGCGCGCCCCACGCCACGCACCTGAAGGAACATGCTGTCGGTTGCGCCGGTTGCTACACGGCTTTTTCTGCCATGGAAATGTACGCCGAGGCGTTCGACGCCGCCAACGCCCTGGGCCGGCTGGAGGCGTTTGCCAGTTTTCACGGGCCCGACTTCTACCGGCTGCCACGCAATACCGGGCGTGTCACGCTGACGCGCACCGACTGGCAGATGCCGCAGGCCTTTGCGTTCGGCGAGGCCAGCCTCACGCCCCTGCAGGCGGGTCAGACGCTGGCCTGGAAGCTGCAATAGGCCGATGCCTGGCCGGGCGCACGCAGAGCGGTCCTGGCCGCTGCCGGATGTCGGCGGCGCCGCAGATTTTCCGCTGTGGTCGCGCGCGTGGATGGCGCCCTGGAGCGCCGCGGGGCAAGACACCGTGCGTGCCATCGCGCAAGGCCTGCCACTGTGCCAGGCCCTGAACCGCTGCGCACCGGCACCGGTGCGATTCGTGCCGCAGGCCGAGTTGCCGCCCGGCGCCGCGTACGAGCAGTTCATCGCCGATACGGCGAGCTGCCCGGTGCGGGAGGGCTGGCACGATCTCTTCAACGGCCTGTGCTGGCACCGGTTTCCCGCCACCAAGCGCCGGCTCAACCACCTGCAGGCCGCGCACATACTGCAAGACGGCATCCGACCCACGCGCGGCGCGGTACGCGATGCGCTCACCCTGTTCGATGAAAACGCGGCGCTGCTGCTGGCTCCGGATGCGCTCTGGCAGGCCCTGGCGGACAAGGACTGGCCGCGGCTGTTCGTCGATTTGCGTCCCCTGTGGCAACACGCGCGGCTGGTGGTGTTCGGCCACGCACTGCTGGAAAAACTGCTGTCGCCACGCAAGCCGGTCACCGCCCACGTGGTGCGGATCCCTGGCGGCCTGGGCAGCCTGGCCGAATGGGACGCCTGGCTGTCCGACTGGCTGACCCCCGACGCATTGCGCGCCAGGCCGTTCGTCCACCTGCCCGTCCTGGGTGTCCCGGGCTGGTGGGGCGCCAACGAGGATCCCCACTTTTACCAGGACGCGCAGGTCTTCCGCGCACCATCGGCGCGAGCGCGTGCTACGCAATAACCGCAGAGCTTGTGCGCAATCGGCAAGCCGATCTTGATTTTCGCGATGAAGCCCCTAACATCACCGGGGTGAGCCCTGCTGACCGGGGCTGTCGTCAAAGGAAAAAATGAAACGGATCCTGCTTTTTGTGATGACCAACCTGGCCGTCGTGGTGGTGCTGGGCATTGTGGCGAACCTGCTGGGTGTCAACCGTTACCTGACCGCGAATGGCCTGAACCTCGGCGCGCTGCTCGGTTTCGCGCTGGTCATGGGTTTTGGCGGCGCCATCATTTCCCTGCTCATCAGCAAGCCGATGGCCAAATGGACGTCCGGTGTGCGCGTGATCGAGCAACCCCAGAACACCGACGAGGCCTGGATTGTCGAGACCGTGCGCAAGCTCGCCGACAAGGCCGGCATCGGGATGCCCGAGGTCGGTATCTTCGACGGCGATCCGAATGCCTTCGCCACCGGCGCCTTCAAGAACTCGGCCCTGGTCGCCGTGTCGACCGGCCTGCTGCAGGGCATGACCAAGGAGGAAATCGAGGCGGTGCTGGGCCACGAGGTTGCCCACATCGCCAATGGCGACATGGTCACGATGACGCTGATCCAGGGTGTGATGAACACCTTCGTGGTGTTCCTGAGCCGGGTGATCGGGTACGCCGTCGACAGCTTCCTGAACCGCGGCAACGACCAGCGCTCCGGCCCGGGCATCGGCTACATGGTCACCACCATCGTGCTCGACATCGTGCTCGGTTTCGTGGCCGCCATCATCGTGGCCTGGTTCTCTCGGCATCGCGAATTCCGCGCCGACGCCGGCGCAGCGCAGCTGATGGGCCGGCGCCAGCCGATGATCAATGCGCTGGCGCGCCTGGGCGGCATGCAGCCCGGCGAACTGCCCAAGAGCGTCGCGGCCATGGGCATCGCCGGGGGCATCGGCAAGCTGTTCTCCACGCACCCGCCGATCGAAGAGCGTATCGCCGCACTGCAAAACACCTCAGGTTGAGGCGCTCGGGCGGCATCCGCCGCCGCCCGGCTGCAGGGCCGGACTCAGCAAATCCGCGGCAACGGCTCGCCGCTCAGCCAGTCGACCACCCGGCGTCCGCCCAGGCCGGTGTCCATCTGCACGAAGCCGTGGCTGTCGGCGCACACCACGCCGATCTGCACGGCCCTGTCGCCCAGGCGATCGGCGCGCAGCGCCGCCAGTGCAGCCTCGGCCCACTCGGCTGCCACTACAGCTACCAGCTTGCCTTCATTGGCGATGTACAGCGGGTCCAGCCCCAGCATTTCACAGGCGCCCGCCACTTCCGGCAGCACGGGGATCGCGCGCTCCTGCAGCAGCATCCCGACTCCGGACTGCTGCGCGACCTCGTTCAGCGTGGTCGCCAGGCCGCCGCGGGTCGGGTCACGCAGCACATGCACCGCACCTTCGGGCACGGCCGCCAGCAGCCCATGCACCATGGCGTGCAGCGGCGCGCTGTCGGAGACGATGGCGGTGTCAAACTGCAAGGACGCACGTTGCGACAGCACCGCCACCCCGTGTTCTCCGATGCTGCCCGACAACAGCACCACGTCACCCACACGCGCATTCGCGCCTCCGATGTCACGCGCCAGTGGCGCCACTCCCACGCCAGTGGTCGTGATGAACACCCCGTCGCCCTTGCCACGTTCGACCACCTTGGTGTCGCCGGTGACCACGGGTACACCACAGCGGCGCGCGGCCCCGGCCATGGATACAACGATCTGCCGGAGCATCGCGAGCGAGAAACCCTCTTCCAGGATGAAGGCTGCGCTGAGGTAGAGCGGCTGTGCACCGAGCATCGCGACGTCGTTCACTGTGCCGTACACCGCGAGGCTGCCGATGTCGCCTCCGGGGAAGACCAGCGGCGACACCACGTGCGCGTCGGTGGCCATCACCAGCCGGCCGGGCGGTGGCGCCGGCAACAAGGCGCCGTCGTTGCCCTGGGCCAGAAAGGCGTTGTCGAACGCCGGTGCAAACAAGTCCTGCACCAGCTGGGCCGCCACCCGGCCGCCTGCACCATGGTTCATGTCGACCACACCCTGCCTGAAGTCGAGCGGGCGCAGGTACCCCGAGCGGGCCGGGCGCGTCACCGGGAGGCCTTCCGGCGGCACACACCCTGGGCTGCAACCGGCGCCGGCGTGGCGCGCCAGTGTGGCGAAGGGCGCCTCATGCGGGCACCACGGGCGTGTCGCGCCACCGCCCATACGTGAAGTGCGCGGCGCACGATCCCTCGCTGGAGACCATGCACGAACCCATCGGGTTTTCGGGGGTGCACACGGTGCCGAACAACTTGCAGTCGGTCGGCTTTCGCACACCGCGCAGGATCGCGCCGCATTCGCACTGCTTGTGGTCGGGCACAGCCAGGTACTGCAGCGCAAAGCGCCGTTCCGCGTCGATGGCGGCGAAGTCCGGGCGCAGGCGCAGCGCACTGTGCGCCACCTCGCCCAGCCCGCGCCACTCGAAACTCTCGCGCAGTTCGAACACCTCGGCCACCACTGCCTGGGCGGCCCGGTTGCCGTTGCGGTCGACGGCCCGGGTGAACTGGTTCTCGACCTCGGCGCGCCCGTCATTGACCTGGCGCACCAGCATCAGGATCGACTGCATCATGTCCAGCGGCTCGAAGCCGGAGATGACAACCGGCTTGCGCCAGGCCTTGGCAAACGGCTCGTAGGGTGCGGTGCCGATCACGATGCTCACATGCGCCGGCCCGACGAAACCGTCCAGCGCCAGCGTGCCGTACTGCGCCACCTCGGGCGACTCCAGGATGTGCGTGATCGCGCTCGGGGTCAGCACGTGACAGCACAGGATGCTGAAGTTCTTCAGGCCTTCGCGCATGGCCTGCAGCGCCACCAGCGCGGTGGGCGGGGTGGTGGTCTCGAACCCGATGGCCAGAAACACCACCTCGCGCTGCGGGTGTTCGCGCGCGAGCTGCAGCGCATCGGCCGGTGAGTAGACCATGCGCACGTCCGCGCCACGGGCCCTGGCGCGCAACAGCGACAGGCCGCCCGACGCCGGCACACGCATCACGTCGCCATAGGTGCACAGCAACACGCCACGCTCCAGCGCCAGGCCAATCGCCAGGTCGATGCGCCCGATGGGCAACACACACACCGGGCAACCCGGCCCGTGGACCATGCGCACCCGGGGCGGGAGCAGGTCGACCACGCCGTGGCGCGCCAGCGCATGGGTGTGGCCGCCGCAAAACTCCATGAAGCTGTAGTCGCGTGCCGGATCGACCTCGGCCCGCAAACTCGCGGCCAGGTTGCGTGCCAGCGCACCGTCGCGGAATTCGTCCACGTATTTCATGCCGTGCCCCGCGCGAGTTCACCAAACAGCGCCAGGGTGGCCTGCGCCTCGGCCTCGTCGAGCGTGCCGATGGCATGACCCACATGCACTATCACGTAGTCACCCACGACCGCCTCGGGCACCAATGCGATCGAGATCTGCTTGCGCACGCCGCCCATGTCCACGATGGCACCGTCTGCGCCGACCAGGGCCACGATGCGCGCAGGCAGGGCCAGGCACATGCTCAGTGCTCCAGCGCCAGCGGCCGGTCCGCGCGAGCGACATCCTGCCTGGCCCACTGGCGCGCGACCATCCAGGCCTGGCCCAGGGCCAGGCCGGCATCTCCACAGCCGCAAACCTGTGGTTCCAGCACCTGCATCCCGCGATGCGCCAGTTCCAGGCGCAGGGCACCGGTGAGCACCCGGTTGGCGAAACAACCACCCGCCAGAACGACCCGCCGGCATTGGCGCGCAGGCGCATGCCCGCCCACCGTGTGCGCCAGGCCCGATGCCAGCGCGAGATGGAATCCGGCCGCTCCCTGGGCGCGGGCGTCCGCACTGGCCTGGCGCAGCGCGAACAGGCCAGCCACCACAGGCGCGAGATCCAGCGACGGCCAATCGACGCGCCAATCGGTGCGCGCCGCGAGCCATGGGGCGGCGAGTGCCTCCAGCGCCATCGCCGCCTCGGCCTCGGCGGCCTGCCGCACGCCGATGCCCAGTGCGCCGGCGGCCGCGTCGAACCAGCGGCCGGCGCTGCTGCTGGGCGGGCAGTTCAGCTGGCGCTGCAACATGCCGTGCAGCAGCCGCGCCGCAGCGTCGCCAACCACGGGCGCGAACATGGGCACGATCTCGTCGCCACGTCCGAGGCTGAACAACACGCCCGCGGCCAGGCGCCAGGGTTCACGCGCCGCAACCTCGCCACCGGGCAGGGACAGGGGCGCGAGATGGTCCAGGCGTTGCCAGGACTGCGCTGCGCCGGGCTGCGGCACCCACAGCAGTTCGCCACCCCAGGCGGCTCCATCCGGGCCCAGACCCATGCCGTCGAGCACCACAGCCAGCACGGCCTCGGCCACGCCATGCTCGGCGAGTGCCACCCCGACGTGGGCCAGGTGGTGCTGCACGCCGATCACCGGAACCGCCAGCCGCCAGCCCAGGTCATGCGCCAGCCGGGTGCTGTAGAAATCCGGATGCAGATCGCACGCGTTGGCGTGCACCGGCCCGCTGGCGTGCGCCAGCAGGGCCTCGACCGACGCGGCCAGCGCCAGGCGGGCAGCGGCGTCACCCAGATCGCCATGCGCCGCAGACCAGACGACCCGGTCACCATCGACCAGGCAGGCCCGGTTCTTCAGATAGGCGCCACAGGCCAGCACCCGTGCCGACGCGGCAGCGGGCAGTCGAAGGGTATGTACCTGCGGATTCACACGCCTTCTCGCAGCGCGGCGACCTGCGCCTCCAGCACGGCAATGCGTTCGCGCAGGGCGGCCGCATCCTCCTGTGCGGCCGGGGCGGACGCGGGCGCGGACGGCGCAGCATCGGCGCACAGCAGCCAATCGACCCATCCGCGCAGGCCGTCACCGCGCGTGGCGCTGAGCTGCAACACCTCGATGGCCGGGTTCACGCGCCGCGCGAACGCGACACACTGGGCCAGATCGAAGTCGACATGGGGCAGCAGGTCAATCTTGTTGATCACCATGAGGCTGGCCGCAGCGAACATGTCCGGGTACTTGAGCGGTTTGTCCGTGCCTTCTGTCACCGACAGGACCACCACCTTGGCCGCTTCGCCCAGATCCCACAGGGCCGGGCACACCAGGTTGCCCACGTTTTCGATGAACAGCAGCGCCGGTACGGCCGGGCGCGCCCCGTGCTCGTGTTCGTGAGCGTGTTCGTGAGCGTGTGCGTGTTCGTGTTCGTACTCGTGTTCGTACTCGTGTTCGTGCTCGTGTGCATGTGCGTGCTCATGCCCGTGGCCATGTCCATGCGCCTGCCCGGGGCCGCCGTGGTGGGCATGCCGATGCAGATCCAGCCGCGCAAAGGCGTCGGCCACCATCTGTGCATCCAGGTGGCAGCCGCGACCGGTATTGACCTGCACCGCCGGGGCACCCGCGGCGCGGATGCGGTCGGCATCCAGGTGTGTCTGCTGGTCGCCTTCGACCACGGCCAGCGGCACGCCGGGGGCGCGTTGACGCAGCGCGGCGATGGTCGCGCACAGCAGCGTGGTCTTGCCCGACCCGGGGCTGGACAACAGATTGATGGCGCGTACCCCGTGGGCCAGGAAATGCGCCCGGTTGCGGTCCGCCAGTTGCTGGTTGGCACCCAGCACATCGGCCTGCAGCGTGATGGTGCGCGCCTGGCTCAGCCCGGTCACCGACACGCCAGCCGGGCCGGCGCCGTAATGCAGGTCCATCGCGACCACCTGACCGGGCACAGCGACGGCGACTGCGTCATGCCCATCCGGGCTGTTGCATCCACACACCACACACATGGTTCGCTCCTTCAGTGTTCCAGGACCAGCAGGTCGACCACCCGCAGCCCCGTACCGCCGACCACCCGAAGAGGATACCCGCCGCACCGTGGGCACGGGTCGGCCCGGCTGTCGATGGCGACCTCGTCGTCGCAGCGGGCGCACCAGGCCCGGCCCGGTGGTTCGTCGATCTCGATCTCCGCACCCTCCAGGCAGGTTCCGGGGCGGATCGCGTCGAGCGCGAAACGCAGGGCCTGCGTCTCGACGCCTGCCAGCGCGCCGGCCTCCAGCCGCAAGCGCGCAACCCGCGTGAAGTGCTCGCGTGCCGCACTGGCCTCGACCATGCGCAGCACGCCGTCGGCCAGGCCCAGTTCATGCATGGTGTCGTGCCACTTGCAGTGCCACCGCGCCGTCGGCCAGCCAGGCCTGCGCCCATTGCACCGCAGCCTGCAGGTGCGACAGCGCCGCAGGCCGCGGCGGATCACCGAGTTCGAACGATGCGCCGCGGATCGCCAGCAGCGTGCACGGCGGCGGCTCGCGCCCCAGCACATCGGCAAACACCTGCATCACCGCCTGCGGCGACATGGCGTGTGTGCTGATGCTGGCATCACGCAGCGCCCGCAGCCGCGTCACGCCGAACGGTGCTTCGCACAGCATGCTGGTGTCGACAAACAGCACCCGCTGGCGGCCCTCGAGATCCAGCGCATGTTCCACCTGCAACTGGTAGTCGTCAAGCAGTTCCACGCCCTCGCCGGGTGCCAGGTCGGCGCGCAAGCGCTCGACCAGCATCGGCCCGAGCGCGTCGTCGCCCCGGCTCGGGTTGCCCCATCCGAGCACCAGCACCGGCGCCACCGCGCCTTGCGCCTGCGTCACGGCGCCCACCCGGCAGGCGCATCCAGATCGTGCACGATACCCCCATCCTGCGCACGCAGCACCCGGTCGAGCAACACACCGCGCTCGTCGCGCAGCGCCACATCGAGCGGCATCTGTCCCAGCGCGTGGGTGGCGCAGGACAGGCAGGGGTCGTAGGCGCGGATCGCCACTTCGATGTGGTTGAGCAGACCCTCGGTGAGTTCATGGCCATCCAGATGGTCGCGCGCCACCGCGCGCACCGCCTCGTTCATGGCCTGGTTGTTGTGGGTGGTCGAGACGATCAGGTTGCACAGCGTCACCAGGTCGTCGCCGCCCACCTCGTAGTGGTGGATCAGCGTGCCCCGAGGCGCCTCGATGACACCCACACCGCTGCGCTGTCGCACACCGCTGGCCATGCGTTCGCCAGACAGGATGTCGGGGTCGTCGAGCAGTCCCTCGATGACTTCGATGCAGTGCAGCAGCTCGATCATGCGCGCCCAGTGGTAGGCCAGCGTGGCGTGTATCGGCTCGCCCCGGCCCCAGTCGATGAACTCGCGCCTGCGCGTTTCGGCCAGAGGGCTGGGGATGAAGTCGCAATTCTGCACCCGCGCCAGCGGTCCCACGCGGTACCAGCCCGCTTCGCGCCCCAGGCTGCGGAGAAACGGAAACTTCATGTAGGTCCAGGGCTTGACCTCTTCCTCGATCAGGTCCAGGTAGGACTGGTCGTCGACACCGTCGACAATCACCCCACCCGATGCGTCACGCGCCCGGATGACACCGTCGTACAGGTCCATGGCGCCGTCGACGCGCACCAGCGACAGCATGTTGGAGCGGAAACTGCCAAAGTGCTCGTACAGCGCCGGGTTCTGCGCATGCAGCATCCGCGCGACATCCACCGCGTCCTGCGCCCAAGCCTTCATCTGCAGCACATCGCGCTGCAGCAGCGCACGGTCTTCCGGACTGACATGCTTGTTCACGCCGCCTGGCACCGAACCGGTTCCATGCACCCGCTTGCCGGCGGTGGCGCGGATCACCTCCTGGCCAAACTTGCGCAGCAGCACACCCTTCTTCGCGATGTCGGGGTGCTTCTCGGCCACGCCGACGATGTTGCGCCGGTTCAGATCGGAGTCGAAACCGAACAGCAGGTCGGGTGACGACAGGTGGAAGAAGTGCAGTGCGTTGCTCTGCATCACCTGCCCGTAATGCATCAGCCGGCGGATTTTGTCGGCCGCTGGCGTGACGGGCACCGCACCGACCACGAGGTCCAGCGCCTTGGAGGCCGCCAGGTGGTGCGACACCGGGCAGATGCCGCACAGCCGCTGCACCATCACCGGCACTTCCCAGTAGGGTCGGCCCTCGATGAACTTCTCGAAGCCGCGGAATTCGACGATGTGCAGCCGCACTTGCTGCACGCGCTGCTGTTCGTCCAGCAGGATCGTGACCTTGCCATGGCCTTCGACGCGCGACACCGGGTCGATCGCCACACGGCGCAGGCCTTGCGGATGGGCGGCGGTTTCGAGGTCGAAGCTCATGCGGTTGTCAGCCAGCGCAGGGCCGCCCCCAAGCAGGCTGAGCGCCCCTCGGGGGCAGCGAACGAAGTGAGCTTGGGGCCATTGTTCATCAGTCGTATTGCATCAGGCCATGGCCCAGATGCGGTGTGCGTCCGGCCATCAGATCGTTCAGGAAGGACCAGAACGCGTCGGCCGAAGGCGGGCAACCGGGCAGGAAGTAGTCCACGTGCACCACTTCGTGGATCGGGTGCACCTGGTTCAGGGGCAGCGGCAGTTCGGGGTCGTCCGGA
>JANMZX010000107.1:0-1724 GCA_031383745.1 Rhodoferax sp.
GTCGGCATCGGCACCGGTGACAGGCAGGGCCGCGCCGTCGATATCCATGAAGTCGTTCTGGGGGTCGATGACAAGCAGGCGCAAGGTGTTCATGGTGCGGTGAAGGCCGGCAGGTGCCAGGTGGGAATGATCATCTCACCCGGATGGTAGCCCAAGGGGCGTGGCCTCCAGCGCCCAAACCACATGCTCGCGCACCAGCGCGCTCGGATCGGCGGCGCGGGCCTGCAATCCGTGCACCAGGCCCGGTTCGGCGCGCGCGCGCAAGGCATTGCCCAGTGCCACCGCAATATTGCGCAGCCAGCGTTCGTGCCCGATGCGCCGGATCGCGCTGCCCTCGGTGCGCTGCAGGAACTCGGCCTCGCTCCAGGCGAACAGGGCCAGCAGGTCGGCACCTTGCAGGCCGGCACGCGGGTCGAAGTCCGGCAGGCTGCTGCGCCGCGCGAACTTGTTCCAGGGGCAGGCCAGCTGGCAGTCATCGCAGCCATAGATGCGGTTGCCCAGCATCGGCCGCAGTTCCACCGGGATCGGCCCGGCGTGTTCGATCGTCAGGTAGGAGATGCAGCGCCGCGCGTCGAGCCGGTACGGCGCCACGATGGCCCGCGTGGGACAGATGTCGATGCAGGCCTGGCAGCTGCCGCAATGCCCGGCCAGCGCCGGCGTCGGCGGCAGCGCCATGTCGAGAAACAGCTCGCCGAGGAAGAACATCGAGCCGCCATCGCGGTCCAGCACCAGCGTGTGTTTGCCGCGCCAGCCCTGGCCGCTGCGCACCGCAAGTTCGGCCTCCAGCACAGGCGCCGAGTCGGTGAAAGCCCGAAAACCCAGCGGCCCGACCGCTGCCTGCACCCGTTCGCCGAGTTGCTGCAGGCGCTGGCGCATCAGTTTGTGGTAATCCCTGCCGCGGGCGTACATCGACACGATGGCTTCGCCTGGGCGCGCGAGCCGGGCCAGTTCCCCGGTTTGCCACTGCGCGCCGGTGGCCTGCGGCAGGTAGTCCATGCGTGCGGTGACCACACTCACGCAGCCCGGCACCAGTTCGGCCGGCCGGGCGCGCTTGAGTCCGTGGGCGGCCATGTAGGCCATCTGGCCGTGGAAACCGGCATCCAGCCAGGCCTGCAATCCGGGCTCGGCGCTGGCCAGGTCGATACCCGCTACGCCAATTTGGGAGAATCCAAGCTCCAGGCCCCAGGCCTGAATCCGGGAAACCAATTGACTGCCATCGAGAATCGCAAAGGGGTGCATCTGGCACCGATTGTAAAAAGCCTGCTGTGGGCCGACGAATCGGCCACACGCCGGTTCGCCTGCACCCTGGCCGCGCACCCGGGTTTGCGCAACTGCTTCATCGAACTGCATGGCGAACTCGGGGCCGGCAAGACCACACTGGTGCGCCACCTGCTGCAGGCGCTGGGTGTGCGGGGCCGCATCAAGAGCCCGACCTACGCCGTGGTGGAACCCTACGAACTCGACGCCACTCCCGGCGACCCGCGGTCACTGGCGATCTGGCATTTCGACTTCTACCGCTTCCACGATCCGCGCGAGTGGGAAGACGCCGGGTTTCGCGACATCTTTGCCAGCCCCGGCCTGAAACTCGCGGAGTGGCCGGAAAAGGCCGCCGCCTCGCTGCCCCGGCCGGACCTCGCCATCCGCATCGAGCCCCAGCCAGACGCAAGCCGCCAGGTGCAGCTGGTGGCCAGCACGCCGGTGGGGGCCAGCCTGCTCGACGCGGC
>JANMZX010000110.1:0-39135 GCA_031383745.1 Rhodoferax sp.
CGCACCCGATCGAGCCGCGCTGCGGCACGCTGGCGGCGTTGCTTCTCCTCGCGGGCATGAGCCCGCAGCGTCGTCGCGCCTTGCCAGCCCACCACATCGCAGCCCGCTCGGGCGCGTCCAACTGCCGAATCTAGGTTCAAAGGAGCATGACCATGCAGCGTTTCAGGAATCAGACCGCCGTGTTGACCGGTGCCGGGTCGGGATTCGGCCTCGAATGTGCCCGCCTGGGCGCCCGGCTGGGAATGAACCTCGTGCTGGTCGACGTGCAGCAGGACGCGCTGGACCGGGCGGCCTCCGAAATCGCGGCCACCGGGGCGCCGGTGCTGGCGCGGCGTGTCGACGTGTCGAGGGCGTCCGACATGGAGGCCCTGGGCGCTGCCGTCCTGGAGCGCTTCGGCGCGCCACACCTGGTGTTCAACAACGCAGGGGTCGGCGCCGGCGGCCTGATCTGGGAGACCAGCGTGAAGGACTGGGAGTGGGTGCTGGGCGTCAACCTGATGGGTGTTGCGCATGGCGTGCGCGTGTTCACGCCGATGATGCTGGCCGCGGCCGCACGCGACCCGCAGTACCGCGGCCACATCGTCAACACCGCCAGCATGGCAGGCCTGCTGAACCCGCCCAACATGGGCGTGTACAACGTCAGCAAGCACGCCGTCGTCAGCCTGTCCGAAACGCTCTACCAGGATCTGGCGCTGGTCACGGAACAGGTCAGCGCCAGCGTGTTGTGCCCATTTTTCGTGCCTACCGGCATCAGCCACAGCGACCGCAACCGCCCGGATGAATTCCGCGACTCGGATGCCAGGCCGACCCGCAGCCAGCTGATCGGCCGCGCCATGAGCGACAAGGCGGTCGGGTCGGGCAAGGTCACTGCCGCCGATGTGGCGCAAAAGGTCTTCGACGCCGTGGCGGCGCGCCAGTTCTACATCTACAGCCATCCCAAGGCGCTGCGATCGGTGCAGACGCGTCTGGAGGATATCGTGCAGGCGCGTAATCCCACCGACCCGTTCGCGGACAAGCCGGAAATCGGCACCCAGTTGAAACACGCGCTGCGCGCCGCGGACTGAACCCGCAGGCCGGTGGTCCCGTGGCGCCGGATGGAGCCGACGACCTCAGTGGACCTGGCGCGGGATGGTGTGGTCGAACAGGTCGACCTGCTCGCGGATGTCCTCGGTCTTGCCCAGGATGCTGGTGAAACGCAGCAGTTGTTCGTCGCTGATGAAACTCGCCGATGACTCCGCGGTGAGCAGGGTTTCCGGCGGCTGGGGGCGGGCCACGATGTAGCCCTGGACATAGTCCACACCGATCTCGGCCAGCGTCTGCACCGTGGCGGCGTCTTCTGCCCATTCGGCGATGGTTTGCATGCCCAGGTTGCCGGCGAGGTTGACGATGGCCTCGACGATCGCCACATTGGCCGGGTGGTTGTTCATGTTGACGATGAAGCTCCCGTCGATCTTGAGCAGGTCTGCGGGCAGTTCCTTGAGGTAGGAAAACGAGGTGTAGCCGGCGCCGAAATCATCCAGCGCGACCTTGGCGCCGAACGCGCGCACCTTGTCGATGAACAGGCGCGTGTTGTTGAGGTCGTGCAGCGCCACGCTCTCGGTGATCTCGATGCACAAATGGCGCGCGATGTCACGGTTGCCTGCCAGCATCGCAAACACGTCCTGCATGAACTTCTCGTCGTTGAGCGAGGCGCCGCTGAGGTTCATGCAGACAAAGCGCGTGTTGCTGAGGCGGCGTTCGTTCAGGTTGAGCCATGCCAGCGTGGTGGACAGCACCCAGCGGTCGATCACGCCCATGTGGCCGCTGTTTTCCGCCGCCGAGATCAGGCGGTCGGTAGGCACCAGTTTGCCGTCCGGGCCTTTCATGCGCAGCAGCACCTCGAAATTCAGGGAGCCGTGTGGCGCCTTGAGCGACATGATGGGCTGCATCACCAGGAACAGGCCGTCCGTGGCCGCGCTGGTGGACAGCCGCTCCACCAGATGCAGTTCGGCCTCGTGCTCGCGGAACGCCGCAGCGGTATGTTCGTACACCACCAGGCCGTCCATGTGTCCGCGCTTGGCTTCGCGGCAGGCCCGGTCGGCCGTGGACAGCGCGTCCTTGATCTGGGTGCCGGGACTCACCTCGATCAGCCCGACCGAACCGCGCACATGGAAGGCCTTCTCGCCAACCCGAAACGGCGCGCTTCCGATGCTGCGCACGATGCCCTGGCTGACCAGCGTTGCCAGCGGCATCTTGGTGTCGGGCATCACGATCACGAACTCGTCACCGCCGACCCTGCCCACGCGGATGGCGCCCGACACCACATCGTTCAGGCGCCGGCATACCTGCTGCAGCACCTCGTCACCGGCGTTGTGACCGTACAGGTCGTTGATCAGCTTGAAGCGGTCGAGGTCGAGATAGGCCAGGGCCAGGGGTTTGCCATGCGACGACTGCGTGGAAGCATCCTGGTAGGCCTTTTCGATACCGCGCCGGTTCAGGACCTTGGTCAGCGGGTCGTTGTTGGCCAGGAAGTTCAGTTCCTCGGTGGCCCGGGATTTTTCCGTCACATCCTGCAGCGAGCCCTCGATCTTGCCGTTCGCCAGCGTCGCCTTGACCAGGAACCGCCGCGCGTCGCCATCCTCGCGCGTACGCTTGCCGCGAATCTCCAGTTCACCACCGACCTGGGCGTAGACAAAGTGGTGCAGCTGCGTCCATGCGCCCTGGTCGAAGTACTGCTGCCACAGGTTGCTGCCGGGTTGCAACACGCGCGGCCCGAGCATGTCCGTCAGGGCCGGATTCGCGCTGATGAAACGCCCCTGCGGGTCGAGCGTGAACAGGCCGATCGGCATGGCGTTGAAGTTGTGTTCCAGTTCTGCCTGGATGCGCAGACGCTGTTCATGCTCCTGACGCATCTGTTCGGCGATGGCGAGCGCCGCAAGCAGCGAGGAGGAGAGCGCCACCGTCACGAAGTTGGCGGCCCCGGCAACCTCCCGGATCCCGGACGCCGCCGCAAAGATTTCCGACAAGGCCGACAGGAAGGTCACGCCCAGGGAGGCGCCGTACCACATGGCCACCCTGGAATGCGTCCGCAGCAGGATATTGCCCAGGCTGAATGCCATCAGCACCACGCCCAACCCGGTCACCAGCCACATGATCGGCTGCCAGTAGCGGTAGCTCAGGAAGAACGACAGCAGCAGGAACGGCAGGCACAACCACTGGGTCACGCGCAGCGGTTCGGCATACCGCGTCTTGGCGAGTTCTTCGTGAAACAACTTGCGGTACAGCGTGAGCGTCAGCAGCCCGTAGATCGCCACTGTGACCGAGCGGCCCTGGATCAGCCAGTCGGCGGGCACCAGGTGCCCAAGCCACTGCACGTCCCATCCGGCGGTGATCGCACCCATGCGCAGGGTCATCACCAGCCACGCCGCGAACAGCACATAGATGATTTGCCGGTTGATCAGTGCTGTCATGAGCACAAACACCGCCAGCACGATCAATCCGCCATCGAGCAGGCCGGATTTGCGGTGAAACTCGTACACCGAGCGCTGCAATTCCGGAGCCGGCCAACTGACAGCCGTCAAATGCGCCGGACCGACAAACGAGGCCCGGCACAAGACGTCGACCGACGCTTGATCGACCTGCAGGGCGAACCCGGCCTTGACCGGCGCGAGTGCCCCCTTGACAGAACTGCGCGACGACTCGCCCAGGGGCTGGGAGAGGTTGGTTCGGTCCCAGCAGGCGATGTCGACTGCGTGACGCGACGGGAACTCGACCAGGCTGGGCCCGTCCGCCGGACGCTGGGCGGTGAAGGCAAACCATACCGGCGCCTCGGAGCGCCGGGTATCGAAATGGGTTACGGCACGCGACGCGTCGACCAGCGGCAGGGCTTGCGCAGGTGTTGCAGGGCCGGCAGTGCCGGCAGTGCTGGTATAGACCTTGAATTCGAGTGCCTTGCCGCTGGTGTAGGCGTACTGGTCTTCCCACAGCACCAAGGCCGCAACCGACACCAAGGCGATCAGCAGTGGCACGAAGTAGATCGACAGGGTCCACAACAACCACTCCAGCACCGCGCGAATGCGCGGTGCGGCAGACCCGTTCAATACCGACATCCGCTCTGCCATGCGTCCTTGTTTGACGCCGGATCACCGCCAGCGCTGCTAAAGTCTACGCATCCAGGCGGTCTGGTCCAAGGGCCACGCGAAGAATACCGCTGCACGGCCTCCGATTTGGCTGCAAGGTGTTGCTTTTATCTGACAATTTGAAGGGCTGACGGCCTCGAAGCGGTGGACACCGGCGTCGCAGGGAGCAACCCGCCCCATGGGGACTCCCGACCAGGACGGACATCGATGTCCGGGTGGTGGATATGGCTGAAGAAGTTCAGCAGGGGGTGATTGGCCTCAGTCCAGCGCTGGTGGCCGGTGTCGATCTCGAAACCCAGTACCCGGTGCGGGATGTTCGCGCCGTGGCGCATCGGGATGAACCCCTGCTCCGGAAACAGGTCTTCGAAAAGCAACTGGTCGTATTGCCGGTCGAGCGGTGCGCGCGCGGCCACGATAGCCCACTCGATGCCGTCCAGTTCGCAGAACTGGAACGCTGCTTTCAGCAACACCGTCTTGACCAGGCGGCCCGTGGTGCCACCGACAATCCCCAGCCGGCTGACCTCTGCCAGCGGCCGATCGCGCAGCCAGCGCGGCAGGCTGACCGACTGTTCAACCTTCAGCGCCATGTGCGCGTTGCTCTGGATGCGCAGGGTGCCCAGCGGCGTGCCGTCGAGTTTGGACTCCGCCAGCAGCACGGTGACGCCCGGTTCCGAGTCCATGGGCTCCGGCTCACGCAGTTTTTCTGCGAACTCGGGCATGTGACGCGCATAGGCGGCATGCCGGATCGTGACGGCCTTGTCGAGGTCGTCCCGGCTGCGAACCAGGCGCACAGTGAACGCCAGTCGTTCTTCCTTGGTCGGCGGCTGCTGCGTGTTCGGCGCCTCGGAGGACAATGGTAGGGGGCGGTACTGGTAGGTCGGCTCGGCGACAACGTGCATGAAGCTCACAGTGGGGTCCTTCTCGGAAGTGTCTGCTAGGACAAATGGGCACGATTGCCCTTGAGAAAGACTTTAAGACTTGCCCCGTTGCCTGCGAAGTCGCCGTTTGACTAGACCCCCTGTAAGAATTCGCCCTACAAGAATGCTGTTTCGAACAAAGAAATCCGGCCTTAACAGGCAAAAGTCACGGCTTGCAGCGTGGCTCCGGTCTTGCTGTCGAACACCACAAGGTTGATGCGCCGGGTGTGCCCCGGCGTGGCCGGCACTGCCAGGAACGTGATGCGTTGCAGCCGCGACGGATCGCTGCGGTGGTCGCCCACCGGCGTGTACTGGCGCACCAGGTGGGCGTGACGCAGGAACGCACCGGCGTTTTCCCCGGCTCGCACCGTGGAGCTGTGCCCCTGCTCGGTAACCGTCCAATAGGCTCCCCAGGACGAAGGCGCCGCCGCAGCCACCTGCACCACGGCCTCGAATCGGTCCGGCGCGGATTGCTCGACCGCGATCGATGCCCGCGCGGCCACACGGCCGGCCGGCAATGCGGCACCGGACTTGTGCCAGTCGCCCCAGTCCCGGGCATTGAGCAGCAGTTGTGGCGTATAGATGCTGCGCAGGCCGTTCCACTGCGCGAGTTGGCGCTGCCGCAGGGTGTGCGCCGGACTCGCAAACCGGTCGACCCAGCCGATGTAATCCCAATACGCCACATGAAACGCCTGGATCACCACCGGCGCTCCACCCAGATCGTTCGGCCGCAATGCGGACAGCCACTGGTCGGCCGGCGGACAGGAACTGCAACCCTCCGACGTGTACAGCTCGACCACTGCCGCCATGGCCTCCCCGGATTGCACCTTGCAGGACTGGGCGAACGCCCCTGGCACGCCGAGCACGACCATGCACAGACCCCAGAACCAGTGCCGCAAGCGGCGTTTGGACAAACACGACATACATCACCCCTGAAATCCTAACCGCCACAGGTACATCGCCCTGGCCGCATGGCGGCGCTGTGGCACACTCGCCGCCTCCACCCTTGCCGGGTGGGTCGGCCGATGCCGGAAGTTCTTACTGCCACACCCAATTTCATGCCCACCACCATACAGCGCATCGCATCGGAACTCGACGTGCGCGAGCAACAGGTGCAGGCTGCGGTCGACCTGCTCGACGGCGGCGCCACCGTCCCGTTCATTGCCCGCTACCGCAAGGAGGCCACCGGTGGCCTGGACGACATCGCGCTGCGTGCGCTGGAAACACGTCTGGTGTACCTGCGCGAGCTCGACGATCGGCGCCTGGCGATCCTGCGGGCTGTCGAGGAGCAGGGCAAGCTCACCGACGCAACACGCGCGGCGTTCGCGCTGGCCACAACCAAGCAGGAACTCGAAGACCTGTACCTGCCTTTCAAGCTCAAGCGGCGCACCAAGGGTGAAATGGCCCGCGAGGCAGGCCTGCAGCCTCTGGCCGGGCAATTGCTGGCCGACCCAACGCTGGTTCCGCTGGAGGCGGCGGCGAGTTATGTCGTGCCTTTCGTCGAACCCGGCCCCGACGGTGACAAGCGCCCGGACTTCTCGACTCCGGCGCTGGTGCTCGACGGGGTGCGCGACCTGCTCAGCGAGCAATGGGCCGACCAGCCGGTGCTGGTGCAGCAACTGCGCGAGTGGCTGTGGGCGGAGGGCCTGCTGTGCAGCAGCCTGCGGGCCGGCAAGGATGAAAACCAGCCTGACGTCGGCAAGTTCCGCGACTATTTCGATTATTCGGAGCCGATCCAGCAGGTGCCGTCGCACCGCGCGCTGGCGGTGTTCCGGGGCCGGGCACTCGACATGCTGGACCTGCGGTTGGCGCTGCCAGAGGCGACGGCGCTGCCGGCCGCCAGCAGCAAACCCGGCCCCGGCCCGGCAGAACTGCGCATCGGACAGCACCTGGGCTGGAAACACCTGGGCCGTGCGGCCGACGATTTCATACTGAAGTGCATTGCCTGGACCTGGCGCGTCAAGCTCAGCCTGTCCACCGAACGCGACCTGTTCACCCGGCTGCGGGATGCGGCGCAGGACGTGGCCATCCGCGTCTTCGCCGACAACCTGCGCGATCTGCTGCTGGCCGCGCCGGCCGGTCCGCGGGTCGTGCTGGGCCTGGACCCGGGCATCCGCACCGGCGTGAAAGTTGCGGTTGTCGACGCGACCGGCAAGCTGGTGGAGACCGCCACGGTGTTTCCACATGAGGCGCGCAAGGACTGGGAAGGTGCGTTGCACGTGTTGGAGCAGTTGTGCAGGCGCCACGGGGTCGACCTGATCGCGATCGGCAACGGCACCGCGAGCCGGGAAACCGACAAACTGGCGGCCGACCTGATGCGCCGGCTCGCGACCGCGCGCGGCCCTGGTGCCGCCACCAGCAGGCCGCTGGAACGCGTGGTGGTGAGCGAAGCGGGCGCGTCGGTCTATTCGGCCAGTGCCTTCGCCTCGGAAGAAATGCCCGATGTGGACGTCAGCCTGCGCGGCGCGGCCAGCATTGCGCGTCGCCTGCAGGACCCGCTGGCCGAACTGGTCAAGATCGATCCGAAATCGATCGGCGTCGGCCAGTACCAGCATGATGTGAACCAGAGCGAGCTGGCCCGCACGCTGGACGCGGTGGTGGAGGATTGCGTCAACGCGGTGGGTGTGGATCTCAACACCGCGAGCAAGCCCTTGTTGTGCCGGGTGTCGGGCATGTCGGCCAGTGTCGCCGCTGCGGTCGTGCGCTGGCGCGACAGCCACGGCGGGTTTCGCAACCGCCGGCAGCTGCTGGAGGTGAACGGGCTGGGCCCGAAGGCGTTCGAGCAAAGCGCCGGCTTCCTGCGCATCCGCGACGGCGACAACCCGCTGGACATGACCGGTGTGCACCCCGAGAGCTACCCGGTGGTGGAGCAGATCCTCGGCCATACTGGCGCCTCGGTCACCCAGCTGATGGGGCGTGCCGAAATGCTGCAGCAGCTGCAGCCCGAACTGTTCGCCAGCGAGCGCTTTGGTGTGATCACCGTGCGCGACATCCTGTCCGAGCTGAGAAAGCCCGGCCGCGACCCGCGGCCCGGCTTCAAGGCCGCGCGTCTGAACGACGGTGTGCAGGACATCACCGACCTGAAAGAGGGCATGGTACTGGAGGGAACCGTCAGCAACGTGGCGGCATTCGGCGCCTTCGTGGACCTGGGCGTTCACCAGGACGGACTGGTGCACGTGAGCCAGCTCAGCCACACGTTCGTGAAGGACGCACGCGAGATCGTCAAGATCGGGGCGATCGTGACGGTACGCGTGGTCGAACTCGACCTGTCGCGCAAGCGGATTGCCTTGAGCATGCGCCTGGACAGCCCCGCAACAGGCCGGGGCGCACCGCTCCGGCGCGAGGCACAGGCGACCCAGGCGTCACCGCGCCAGCGGGCGCCCGCCAGTCCTGCCGGTGCCACGGCGATGGCGAGCGCTTTCGCCAAGCTTGCGCGCTGAGGTGGCCCAGGCAGTGTTCGTCCGCGGGCCGATAATCCGCCCGGTGGCTTGTTTCCGATAGGAGTGCGCATTCCATGCAACTCAGTGCCGTGCTGGCGTCGCAGTTTGTGCTGCCCAGCATCCCCAAGACCGTCGCGCTCCTGCTCAGCGAGCTGGAGCGTGACGAGCCGGATCTGAAAAGGATCAACCAGCTCATCAGTGTCGATCCGGCGCTGGCCATCCGCCTGCTGCAGTTGTCCAACTCCGGTTTTTTCAAGCTCTCGGGCCGTGTCAACAGCGTCTCCGAGTCGCTGGCGGTGGTCGGTCTGGGCCACGTGCGCACGATGGCCACGGCCTCTGCCACCAAGGCGTCCTTGAAGGCCGTGGTGGGCATCAACCTGCAGCAGTACTGGAGCTACAGCCTGGATGTGGCCAAGGTATCGCGGTCGTTGGCCGGCGTGGTACGACAGAACCAGCAGGCGGCGTTCACCGCCGGGCTGCTTCACTATGTGGGCGAACTGGTCATGCGGCTGGTGATGCCCGGGCAGATGGCCAAGCTGGACGCGGAGTTGCCGGCACTGGACGCACGCCGCGCCAAGGCCGAGCGCAAGGTGTTCGGGTTCCACCATGCGGATGTCGGTGCCGGTCTGGCCCGCCAATGGCTGTTTCCGGAGCCGATCGTCGACGCGCTCGAGCACCAGGACGCCCCGTTTCTCGAGAATGCCTACGAACCGCTGGCAGGCGTGCTGCACCTGGCGGCCTGGCGCGCCCGATGCAAGGACGCGGGGCTCAACCAGCGTGAGATGGCGGTCACCTTTCCGGGTGCCGTGGGCGACGTTCTGTCACTGGACATCGATATGGTCCTGCAGCAGGATCCGATCGACTGGACCAACCCGCACAGCCGATGAGCGGCGGGCCGGCCGCCACCGGAGCGCTGTGTATCTATGCCGGGCCGGAAGCGATGCGCCAGCTCGCGCGCGACGGGCTGGAGCCGGAGCAGGTGCACACGATCCCCGGCGCTGCGGGCGGCCCCAAGGGCCTGGTGCTCGGTCCGCTGGACCGGTTCCTGTTTGGCGAGTGGTTGCCCCGCAGCACGCAGGCGGTCGATCTTGTCGGTGCGTCGATAGGCGCCTGGCGGCTCGCCACCGCCTGCCTGGACAACCCGGTAGCAGCCTTCCGGCGGCTGGAGCGCGATTACATCGCCCAGCACTACGAACTCCCACCGGGGAAAAAACGTCCCAGCCCGGAAGCGGTCAGCGAATTGTTCGGGCGCAACCTGCGTGACTTCTATGGGGAGCGCATGTCCGAGGTGCTGCACCATCCCCGTTACCGCCTGCATGTGGTGACGGCCCGCGGGCGCCACATGCTCGGACGCGAGCATGCGGTGCGCACGCCGCTGGGGTACCTGGGCGCTTTTCTGACCAACGCGGTGCACCGTCGGGCGATGGGCGCCTGGCTGGAGCGGGTGGTTTTCTCGCGGACTGGTGCGGCTTTGCCGTTTCGCACCCATGACTACCGCACGCGCCAGGTTGCGCTCACGGCAGCCAACTTCCACGACGTGCTGCAGGGCAGTTGTTCGATTCCCTTCCTGCTGACCGCCGTGCACGACATCGCCGGTGCGCCGCGAGGTGCCTATTGGGATGGCGGCATCACCGACTACCACCTGCACCTCGACTACGCGGGCAAGTCACCCGGTGGCCTGGTGCTGTACCCGCATTTCCAGCGCGCGGTGGTGCCCGGATGGCTGGACAAGGGATTGCGGTGGCGGCACAAGGCCACGCACTTTCTGGACTCGACCGTGGTGCTGGCGCCGCACCCCGACTGGGTCGGCCACTTGCCCAATGCCAAATTGCCGGATCGCAAGGACTTCGAGCACTACGGGCAGGACCTCGCCGGCCGGGTCAAGGTCTGGACTGCTGCCGCCAGCGCGAGCCAGCAACTGGCTGATGAATTTGACGCCTGGTTGCACCGACCGGACATGCGGCGGGTGCTGCCGCTGTGAATGCCCCATGACCGCGCCGTGGTGCCTGACACCACAGCGCGCGA
The DNA here is from genome assembly GCA_031383745.1 of Rhodoferax sp. GTDB lineage: Bacteria > Pseudomonadota > Gammaproteobacteria > Burkholderiales > Burkholderiaceae_C > CAISIP01. The sequence continues at coordinate 10,501 of JANMZX010000110.1, forward strand.
CACCCCTGTGGTGCGAGGGCGGCTGATGCCGCGGCGACAATGGACACCTGTTGACCCCGCGAAACCACCGCTGCCCATGTCCCGATTCCTGACCGCTGCCCTGTACAAGTTTGTCGACCTGCCGGACTACCAGCAGCTCCAGCCACGCTTGCTGGCGCAATGCGAGTCGCACCGGATCAAGGGCACGCTGCTGCTGGCCAGGGAGGGCATCAACGGCACGATCGCCGGCGCGCCGGACGACATCCATGCGGTGTTGCGATGGCTGCGGTCGGACCCGCGGATGGCCGACCTCGAGCACAAGGAAGCCTGGGCCAGCGAGCCGCCGTTCCTGCGCATGAAGGTACGGCTCAAGGCCGAGATCGTCACCATGCACGTGCCCGGCCTCGATCCGTCCCGACTGGCAGGGCAGTACGTGCGGCCGCAGGACTGGAACGCACTGATCTCGGAACCCGGCGTGGTGCTGATCGACACCCGCAACGACTACGAAGTGGCGATTGGCAGTTTTCGCGGCGCGATCGATCCCCATACCAGGAGCTTTTCCGAGCTGCCGGCCTGGGTCCAGGCGCAGACCGCGCCCGGCAAGGCCCTGGCGCCGGCCGGGGGGCGAAAGCCCCGCGTTGCGATGTTCTGTACAGGCGGCATCCGGTGCGAGAAATCCACCGCCTACCTGCGCTCGCAGGGGTTTGACGAGGTCTACCACCTGCAGGGCGGGATCCTGAAATACCTGGAAACCGTAGCACCGGAGCAGAGCCTGTGGCAGGGCGAGTGTTTTGTGTTCGATGAGCGTGTCTCGGTCGGCCATGGGCTGCAGGAGGGCGACCTCGAGTTGTGCCGCTCCTGCAGAAGGCCGATCGGCGCGGCAGAGAAAGCCTCCGACAAGTTCGAGGCCGGCATCAGTTGCCCAAACTGTTTCGACGGCCTGACCGAAGCGCGCAAGAAGGGTTTTGCCGAGCGCCAGCGCCAGGTCGAACTGGCGCGCCGGCGCCAGACGCCGCACATCGGCGCGCGGATGCCGGAAAAGCGCGGCGACCCGCCTCCAGTGGCCTGAGCATGGGCCACGCAGATGTACCGGGCGTACTGGCGGACCCGGCCGGGCGGATCCTTCGGATGCTGCGGGCCGGTGACCGGCGGCGCTGGATCGTCGGGCTGGTCGGATTGCCCGGTTCGGGCAAGTCGACTCTGGCCCGGCAACTGGAGCGACAGGTCAACCAATGTGTCGGCGCGCCGGCCATGGTGGCCCTGGGCATGGACGGTTTCCATTGGAGCCGTGCCAGGCTGGCCACCTTCCCGGACCCGGCGGCAGCGCTCGCACGCCGTGGCGCCCCCTGGACGTTCGATGCAGCAGGCCTGGCGAGCCGCGTGCAGGCGCTGCGGGCTGCCGCTGGCGACGCCAACGGGTGGGATGTCGCATGGCCCGGATTCGAGCACGGTGTGGGCGACCCGGTGCCAGACGCGGTGCGGGTGGGTGCCGCGGTGCGGGTCGTGCTGGTGGAGGGCCTGTACCTGCTGCATCGCGCACACGGGTGGCAGCTCGACGGGCTGCTGGACGAATCCTGGTACCTCGACGTGGACATGGACATCGCGATGCACAGGCTGCTCGCCCGGCACCAGGCGTCCTGGTCGATGGGCCAGGCCGAGGCCCAGGCTCGGCTGGACCGGAACGACCGGGAAAATGCCGGCTTCGTCCTGGCCAGCCGCGGGCGTGCCGACTGGCTGGTGCGGCCAGAGCCAGCCTGAGCCCGGGGAGCCGAGCTACATCGCCTGATCGAGCATGTGCAGGTAGTCGTCCGACGTGGCGATGCGCGGGTTGGTCTTGTGGCAGTGGTCGGCCAGCGCGCCATGGACGATGCGGTCGAACTGGTCACTGGCCACGCCCATGGCCGACAGCCCGCTGGGCAGACCGAGGCGCGCATTCATCTCGGTGATTGCCGGGCCTATGTCGGCGGCACGGGCGAGGCCCATCGCGCGCGCCATGCGCTCGAGCCGACGGTCCTGGCGCACCGATTCCGCCTGCGCATTGAACGCGACCACGGCAGGCAGGAACATCGCGTTGAGCGTGCCATGGTGCAGGCGCGGGTCGACCCCGCCCAGGCTGTGGCTCAACGAATGCACACACCCCAGCCCTTTCTGGAACGCCATCGCACCCTGCATCGACGCGCTCATCAGGTTCAGGCGGGCGTCGCGGTCGTTGCCGTCGAGGGTGGCGCGTTCGATATGGGTCCAGGCCCGCTCCAGGCCATCGAGCGCGATGCCATCGGCAGGCGGGTTGAACGCCGCGGACATGAAGGTTTCCATGCAGTGCGCCACGGCGTCCATGCCGGTTGCGGCGGTCAGGCGCGGGGGCAGGCCCAGCGTCAGCTCCGGGTCGCAGATCGCTGCGCGCGGCAGGATGTGCCAGGAGTGGAACCCGACCTTGCGGTGGTCGTCCAGGATCAGGATCGCGCCGCGGGCCACCTCGCTGCCGGTGCCACTGGTCGTCGGGACCGCGATCAGCGGCACCGCGCGGTCGGTGATCAAGGCCGATCCGCCTTCGATGGTGGCGTAGGTCTTGAGCGGGCCGCCATGGCGGGCGGCGATCGCCACCCCCTTGGCGCAGTCGATCGCCGAACCACCTCCCACGGCGATCAGACCGTCGCATTGCCGCCCGACGAACACCTCGGTGGCGGCGCGTACCGCGGCTTCGGTCGGGTTGGACGGCGTCTGGTCGAATACCGCCACGGGCAGGCCCGGCAGGGCGTCAAGCGCGCGCTGGAGGATGCCCGCGGCCTTGACCCCCGGGTCGGTGATCACCAGGGGGCGGGTGATGCCGATGCGGTCACACTCCTGTTTCAGCAGCCGGATGGCGCCGTGCTCGAACTGGATCTGCGTCACGTAAAAGATGAATGCCATGGGGTCGCCCGGTTAGGATTGAAACCCCACTGTAGCAACTCACACCCATCGCCATGAGCTCACCCGAACGCCGGGATTTCCGGCTGGTCCACCGCCTGCGGGTGCGTTGGGCCGAAGTCGATGCGCAGCGCATCGTCTTCAACCCGCATTACCTGATGTACCTCGACACCGCGTTCACCGAATACTGGCGTGCCTTGGCAATCCCGTACGACATGATCCCGACGCTGCTCGGCGGTGACATGTATGTGAAGAAGTCCACCCTCGAATACCACGGGTCGGCCCGTCTCGACGACCTGCTCGATGTCGGCGTGAAGTGCCAGCGCATCGGCACTTCATCGTTGCTGTTCGTTGGCGGTATTTTTCGGGGCGACACACTGCTCGTGAGTTCGGAGCTGGTCTATGTGTTTGCGGATCCGGCTTCGCAGACGCCGCGCCCGGTACCAGCCGTCTTGCGCGACCTGTTCACCGCATTCGAGGCCGGTGCCCCGACCATCGAGGTACGCCTGGGCGCATGGGCCGAGCTGGGCGCCAGGGCCGGCCCGTTGCGACGTTCGGTATTCATGGAGGAACTGGCGATCCCCGCCGATCTGCAGTACGACGGCGCCGACGACGCGGCCGTCCACGCCCTGGTGTGCAACAAGTTCGACCAGCCGCTTGCCACCGGACGCCTGGTGCGCGAGGCCGCTGGCGTGGCCCGGATCGCGCGGGTGGCGGTGGCGCACACGGTGCGCGCCACAGGGATCGGACGGCTGCTGGTGCAAGCCCTGGTGCAGGTGGCCGCGGAACGCGGCGACAAGCGCGTGCTGCTGCAGTCGCAATCCAGCGCCGAGGGTTTTTACAACCGGCTTGGATTTACAGCCATCGCCGAACCCACCGTGGAGGCCGGTATTCCGCATGTGGAGATGGCGCGGGTGATCGGCAAAGCCTGAACGCGTGGCCTGGTACCGGTTGCTGGCGGGTTCGGCGGCCTGGGCAGAGGTCAGATGTCTTCCAGCAGTGCGTAGGGCATCGGCTCGATAGCCACCGGCGGCCCGTCGGCGGCGCCGAGATGGAGTTGTCCAACTTGGAGCGCGGCGATCTGCCCGGACACGATCGCGTCCTGCCCCCCCAGCGGAGACAGCGCCGCCTGCACCACCGTCGCGCAAGGCTGGTCGGGATCGGTGGCCAGGAACAACTCGTCACCCGGTTTCCATTCGGCGTCGGTGTGCCCAAGCACCGCGCGGCGCTTCAAGGTGCCGCGGAACTGGCTGCGCGCAACGACCTCCTGGCCCGGATAACACCCCTTCTTGAAGTTCACGCCTCCCACCGATTCGTAGTTCAGCATCTGCGGGACGAAGGCGTCGGACAGGGCGCTGCCGATCGACGCGACCCCGCTGCGCACCTCCGCATGCAACCACAGGTCGGTGGTCACGGCTGGCACCTGCGGCAGCGCGGTGCCGGCCGGCGCGAGCCACAAGGCGCGGGCGGCACCGTCCGCCGGGTACAGGAAAACCAGGGTCGCGCTACCCACGTCCACCCGCGACCAGGGCGCACCCACGCTGCCGGCGACCAGACCCACGGCCTGGCCCAGCAGCCCGTGGAGGACGAACTCGCCGCTGGCATCGCTGATCCTGGCCTTGGACCGCAGCACGAACATCGACAGGCGCTTGAGCATTGCGGGAAGGATGTCGCGCTGGCACACCAGCAGGATTTCGCCATGGTTGCGCTTGAACCCGATGAACGTGGCCAGCACGCGGCCCTTGGGCGAACACCAGGCCGCCAGACGCGCCTCGGACATTCCCAGCAAGGCGAAGTCCTGCGTCAGCTGGCCGTGCAGGAACTTGGCGGCATCCTCGCCTTCGACCCGGATAACGCCGAGGTGCGGCACTGGTGCGCCACCGTTGATTGCAGTTGTCATGGCGTCAATTATCATCATCCGATGATGACTGGAAGGCAGTAAGGTTGTGCGTCGTGTCCTGGCGGGAATTGTTCTCTTGCTGCTGGCCCTGGCGGGCGGCGCCGTGTGGTGGGTCGACCACCCGCTGTCGATCGACAACCCACCGGTCGACCTGGCGATCGAGCCAGGCACCAGCGCGCGCGGCGTGGCGCAGGTGGCGGCACAGTCCGGCGTCGATGTCACGCCGGAGCTGTTGTACGCCTGGTTTCGGCTGTCGGGGCAGGACCGCCAGATCAAGGCCGGCAGCTACGAGATCGAGTCGGGTGCGACGCCGCGCAGCCTGTTGCGCAAGCTGGTGCGAGGGGAGGAGTCTCTGCGCAGCGTGACGCTGGTCGAGGGATGGAACTTCCGCCAGGTTCGCGAGGCGCTTGCAGGCGCACCCCAACTGGCTGCGGCGTCGGGCGGGTTGTCGGAGGGCGCCCTGATGGACAAGATGGGCCGCCCTGGCGTGGCGGCGGAAGGACGCTTCTTTCCGGACACCTACAGTTATGCGAAAGGCTCCAGCGACTTGCAGCTGTTGGGCCGTGCCATGCGCGCCATGGACAAGCACCTGGCGAGCGCATGGCAGGGTCGCGCCGCTGATTCGCCCCTGAAAACCCCGGAGCAGGCACTGGTGTTGGCCAGCATTGTCGAAAAGGAAACCGGCCGCCCCTCCGACCGGCCGATGATCGCCGGCGTATTCACCAACCGGCTGCGTCAGGGCATGCTGCTGCAGACCGATCCCACCGTGATCTACGGCATGGGAGAGAAATTCGACGGGAACCTGCGCAAGAAGGACCTGCTCGCCGACACCCCATGGAACACCTATACCCGTGCCGGGCTGCCGCCGACACCGATTGCGATGCCGGGCAAGCAGGCGCTGCTTGCAGCCGTCGCACCGGCACAATCCGACGCACTGTACTTCGTGGCCCGCGGCGACGGAACCAGCCAGTTCAGCCGGAACCTGGACGAGCACAATCGCGCAGTCGACAAATACCAGCGCAAGCGATGACACCATGGGCAATTCGGGACAATTCATCACCTTTGAAGGCATCGATGGCGCTGGCAAGTCCACCCATATCGAGGCACTGGCGCAGGTGTTTCGCGGGCTCGGCCGGCGGGTTGTGGTGACCCGCGAGCCCGGTGGCACCGAACTCGCCGAAAAGATACGCGCCCTGGTTCTGCACGACACGATGGACCCGCTGACCGAGGCATTGCTGGTTTTTGCCGCACGGCGCGACCACCTGGTGCGCTTGATCGAACCGGCCCTGCAGCAGGGCGACGTCGTACTGTGTGACCGCTTTACGGATTCCAGCTTCGCCTACCAGGGCGGCGGCCGCGGGCTGGACCACGCGGTTTTGCACGCACTGGAGCACTGGGTGCAGGGCGGGCCGGCGCTGGAGGCGGGCAGGGTGCGCCAACCCGACCTGACCATGTGGTTCGACCTGACGCCAGCCCAAGCGGCGATCCGGCTGGCGTCCGCCCGTCAGCCGGACAAGTTCGAAGCCCAGGACCAGGCATTCTTCGACCGCGTGGCACAGGGTTTCCAGGCCCGTGCCGCGGCGCACCCGCTGCGGTTTTGCCGCTTGGATGCCGGCCGGGATCGCGCGGCGGTCTGGCAGGATGTGGAGGCTGCGGTCCGGTCGCGCGGATGGCTGGCATGAGTGAAACCAGCATGCCTCCCTGGATCGCCGACCAGTTGGCCGCTCTGCTCAGGCAGCGCGGCCATGCCTGGTTGCTGCATGGTCCCAGCGGGCTGGGTCAGTACCGGCTCGGCCTGGCGCTTGCCCGCGCCTGGCTGTGCGAGCAGCCCTCGGCGGCAGGTGCCTGCGGCCGGTGCACGAGCTGCCACGCGATCGACGTACGCACGCATGCCGACCTGTCGGTCCTCATGCCGGAGACCGTCATGCTCGATCGTCTGTGGCCGCTGGGCGAAAAGGCGCAGACCGAAATCGACGACAAGAAGCGCAAACCCAGCAAGGAGATACGCATCGATGCCATGCGCGATGCGGTCGAGTTCTCGCAACGCACCAGCGCCTGGGGCCGCGGCAAGGTCGTGCTGGTGTTTCCCGCCGAACGCATGAACCATGTGACAGCCAATGCACTGCTGAAAACGCTGGAGGAACCGCCTGGGGACGTGCGCTTCGTGTTGGCCAGCGAGATGGCGCACCAGTTGTTGCCCACCATACGCAGCCGCTGCCTGGGCCATGCGATGGGGTGGCCGCTCCAGGACGCCGCAGTCGACTGGCTGGCCACACAGGGCATCGAGCGCGTAGCCGCCGAGGTGTTCCTGCGCGCCGCCGGCGGGCGCCCCGATGACGCGCTGCACTATGCACGGGCCGGGCGGGACCCGCAGGCCTGGGCGCTGTTGCCCCGGGCATTGCAGCGTGGGGACGCATACCTGATGCGGGACTGGACGCCGATCGACATGCTCGATGCCCTGCACAAGCTGTGCCACGACCTGCAAATGCGCAGCCAGGGCGCATTGCCCCGGTTTTTCGCTATGCAGGATTTGCCTTCGGCTGGTACTTTTTCAGCGCTCAGCGAGTGGGGGAGGGAACTTGCCGCAGCACGGCGAACGGCCGAACACCCCTTCCAGCCCGGGTTGATGCAGGAAGCCTGGGTGAGCCGGGCCAAAAACGCCCTAAACTCATGACATTGTCATTCGGATCCATGAGTACCACGCCAACGTCCCCCCGCCCGAGTGTCATTCAACTGGCCATCAAGGAAAAGGCCGCGTTGTACGCCGCCTACATCCCGCTGTTTGCGGAGGGTGGCATTTTCATTCCCACGGCCCGCGAATACAAACTCGGCGACGATATCTACGTGCTGCTGTCGCTGCCGGAAGATCCGCAGCGTTACCCGGTCGCCGGGAAGGTTGCCTGGGTCACACCGGCGAAGGCTGCGGGCAGCCGCACCCAGGGAGTAGGGATCCAGTTCCCGAAGGACGAGAAATCCAAATTGCTGAAGCTCAAGATCGAAGAGATCCTGGGTGTGCTGGTGGGGTCGGACCGGCCGACCCAGACGATCTAGGGCTTTGGGCGGGCCATTCGCCCCGGGCCGACATCCAGGCGTCGACCAGGCGCCGGCGCCGGATTTCTGCGAGGAACCCTTTTTTCGATGTTTACCGACTCTCACTGCCACCTGACGTTCCCGGAACTGGCGGCCGACCTGCCAGCGATTCGGGCAGCCATGGCGCAGGCACAGGTGGCCAGGGCGTTGTGCATCTGTACCACGCTGGAGGAATTCCCGTCGGTTCACCAACTGGCCATGGACCACGACAATTTCTGGGCCACGGTCGGCGTCCATCCGGATAACGAAGGGGTGACCGAGCCCAGTGTCGACGACTTGTTGACGCGGGGCCGGCTGCCGCGGGTGGTGGCCATCGGCGAAACCGGGCTCGACTATTACCGGCTGGCAGGACGGACATTGGCCGACATGGAGTGGCAACGGGACCGCTTTCGCGTCCATGTTGCTGCGGCGCGCCAATTGGACTTGCCGTTGGTCGTGCATACCCGCAGTTCCGCGGTCGATACGCTGCGCCTGCTCGAAGAAGCCGGGCTTGGCGGCCCCCACCCGCACGCGCGCGGGGTTTTCCACTGCTTTACCGAAACGCTGGACGTTGCCAGGAAAGTTCTGGACCTCGGTTTTTATGTGTCGTTTTCCGGGATCGTCACGTTCAAGAGCGCGCAGGACATACGTGACGTTGCCGCTTTTGTGCCGATGGACCGCCTGTTGATCGAGACCGACAGCCCGTACCTCGCACCGACGCCGCATCGCGGCAAGACCAACAACCCGTCCCTGGTCCCGCTGGTGGCCAGGCAGATCGCCTTGGTCAAGGGTTGCCCGGTCGAAGATATCGCCCGGCACACCAACGCCAACTTTGACCGCCTTTTTGTCGGAGTGAACACGTGAAGCTTAACTTGGATGGTTTTACACTGCCTACAAAAATATTAATGTATTTTGTTAGATTAGTTGCGTATACATATGTATTTATTGGATTTTCTTTAGCCAACGCAGGTTCCTATGAGGATTTTTTCTCGGCGATCAAGAGAGATGACAATGCCAGTGTCAAGGGGCTCCTGCAACGCGGCTTCGACCCCAATACGCGCGACCCCGCCGGTTTTCATGGACTGGTGCTTGCCCTGCGGGAGAAATCACTGAAGGTGGCCGAGGTGCTGGTGGACTGGCCAAAGACCGACGTCGAGGTGAGAACATCGGCGGATGAGAGCGCATTGATGTTCGCGGCGCTCAATGGCAACCTGGAAATCGCCAGGAAGCTCGTCAGCAAGGGCGCCGACGTCAACAAGCCGGGTTGGGCGCCTTTGCACTACGCGTCGACGCGCGCCCATCTCGCGGTAATGACCCTGTTGCTCGACAACTACGCCTATATCGATGCCGCATCGCCCAACGGGACGACGCCGCTGATGATGGCGGCGTTTTATGGTTCACCCTCAGCAGTCAAGTTGTTGCTGGAGGCTGGCGCCGATCCGTTGCTCAAGAATGACCAGTCCCTGACCGCAATCGACTTCGCGCACCGCGCGAACCGGCAGGATTCAGCCGACATCATTGCAGCCTTTGTTCGAGCCCGACAACCCAAGGGAACTTGGTAGGCATGGACTTTATACGATGTATATTATGTTAAGTATCGTTGTATCTGCCCGCCGGTAATGAGCAACGGCCAGGTCCCGGCCACCCCCGCGACCACCCGGCGCTCAGGACACAGAGAACATCACCGTCGGAACGCTCAGGTCGGAAAAGGATGCGCCCAGGGCGATTTCGCCCTTGCCGTGCAATACACACTCTTCGCGGCGCAACAGGAGGTCTGCGCCACCACCAGAGAAGCGGACCCAGCTGCCATAGGTGCTGACGTCCACAAGCAGGATGCTGCCGTTGCGCCAATCGATCCGGGCATGGGTGCGCGATACCCGTGGGTCGTTGACGACAAACTCGGCCTGGCTGACACGCCCGATGTGGATCGGCAACTGGAACGAGCGGAAACGCTTGCGAACATCAAGCCAGACGAGTTCGATCTCTCCGCCCAGGATGTCCCGTTCGAGTTGTTCGTCCCCAGGCGCCAGGGTCGCCTGCATGGTGAGGAAGTCGCTGCTCGCGTCCACATGCCATTCGACCTGGAACACCGGGCACGGCTCGGCCCGTCCACGGATCATGATCGGGCCCAATGGCCGAAAACGTACGCCGTCAGACTCCACCGACTGTTCCAACGAAAAGTTGTTGGCCCAGATCTGGTGCGGACCAGACAGGTCGCTGAGCCGGGACGCCACGTTGACCGCGTCGCCATAGCAGTCCCCGTCGACAAACTCCACCTCCCCGCGCGCCACACCGATGCGGATAGGCATGCGTGTGATGGAGGACGAACTGGCGATTCTTTTCTGGTGGCTGCGCTGGATGTCGACCACTGCGGTGATTGCATCCGGCGCGTCGGGAAAGACCGCCAGCACGCCGTCTCCCAGGGTCTTGACCACCCGGCCGCGGTGCGCGACGATGATGTCGCTGATCCATTGTGTCAGCCCGGTCACCACCTTGGATGCGCGCGCACTCCCGATCGTCTCGAAGACGCCGGTGCTTCCCATCAGATCTGCGAACACGACGGTCGTCTGATCACTCATTCACTGAAACTTTCCGCTTCCTGGTAGATGCGTCAGTTTAGACCATCGGCATTCGATCCGGCCGCCAAACACGACTTCACCCAGCCGCGATTTCTGCCGAAAATATCTGTTTGAGGTGTGCTGCCAACTATTGGCGGCAAGGGCCTGCTATATTGCACTGCAACAATTTGTGAAAAGGCAACCCTTCGATGCTGTACCAACTGTACGAAACGCAACGCTCCATGATGGAGCCCTTCTCCGACCTGGCGAACGCCGCCTCCAAGGTTTTTGCCAATCCGCTGTCCATGCTCGGCCAGTCGCCCTTCGCGCAGCGCATGTCCGCTGGCTTCGACCTCATGCACCGCCTGGGTCGGGACTACGAGAAGCCCGAGTTCGGTATCCGTACGGTCGACGTCGAGGGGGTCGCGGTCGCCATCCATGAGCGCATTGAAATCACCAAGCCCTTCTGCGAATTGCGTCGCTTCAAGCGCTTCACCGATGACCCGGCCACGCTTGATCGCCTCAAGGGCCAGCCGGCGGTACTGGTCGTGGCGCCGCTTTCGGGCCACTATGCAACCCTGTTGCGTGACACGGTGCAAACCATGCTCAAGGACCATAAGGTCTACATCACCGATTGGAAAAACGCGCGCATGGTGCCGTTGGCCGAGGGCGAGTTCCATCTGGACGACTACGTCAACTATGTGCAGGAGTTCATCCGGCACCTGCAGGCCACGTACGGCAATTGCCATGTGATGAGCGTGTGCCAGCCGACTGTTCCGGTGCTCGCCGCAGTGTCTCTCATGGCCAGCCGCGGGGAGACCACCCCGCTGACCATGACGATGATGGGTGGTCCGATCGACGCGCGCAAATCGCCGACGGCGGTCAACAACCTGGCCATGAACAAGAGCCATAGCTGGTTCGAGAACAACGTCATCTACCGGGTACCGACGAGTTTTCCGGGCGCTGGCCGCAAGGTCTACCCCGGTTTCCTGCAGCATTCCGGCTTCGTGGCCATGAACCCGAGCAACCACGCCAAGAGCCATTACGACTATTTTCAGGACCTCATCAAGGGTGACGGTGCGAGCACCGAGGCCCATCGCAAGTTCTACGATGAATACAACGCCGTGCTGGACATGGACGCCGGCTACTACCTCGACACGATTCGGGTGGTGTTCCAGGACTTCTGCCTTGTCAACGGCACCTGGGACGTGCGGGGCGTGGATGGCAAGGTGGAACGCGTCCGGCCGCAGGACATCAAGACCACGGCGCTGTTCTCGGTGGAAGGCGAACTGGACGATATTTCCGGTTCCGGCCAGACCGAGGCTGTGCACAGCATATGCAGTGGTGTACCCACGCCACAGCAAAAGCATCTGGAAGTCAAGGGCGCCGGCCACTACGGGATTTTTGCCGGTCGTCGCTGGCGCGATGTGGTGTATCCGCAGGTGAAGTCCTTCATCCTGAGCTACCAGCCCAAGAAAGCGACAGATGCGCCCGCAACCCGACCGGGCCCTGCCAGGAAGAAAGTGGCCAGGAAGTCAGCGGCCGGGAAATAGCCGACCACATGGCACCGGATGCGGCCCGCGTACTGGCGGCCCTGCCCCAGACCCAGTGCACGAGATGCGGCTACCCGGATTGTGCTGGCTACGCTTCGGCCATCGTATCCGGTGACGCCGACATCAACCAGTGTCCGCCCGGCGGGGCGACAGGTATCGAACGCCTGTCGGCACTGACCGGCCGGCCGACGAAACCTCTGAACCCGGCCAACGGGCTGGAGGCACCACGCACGGTAGCCATCATCGACGAGTCCTGGTGCATCGGCTGCACCCTGTGTATCGCCGCGTGCCCTACCGATGCGATCATGGGTGCCAACAAACGCATGCACACCGTGATCGAGCCGTATTGCACCGGCTGCGAACTGTGCTTGCCGGTTTGCCCCGTGGATTGCATCCAGCTGGAGAACGTGTCGGGTACGGCAACTGGCTGGGACGCCTGGTCAGACACACAGGCCACGCAGGCCCGTGACCGCTATGCGTTCAGTCTCCAGCGCCGGCACCGCGAGTCGCTCGACAACGACATGCGACTGGAACACAAGGCGCAGGCGAAACTCGCCGATCTTCCATCCCATTCATTGCATACCGACCATGAGGTGCTCGCGCGAAAACGGGCGGTCATCGAAGCGGCGCTGGAACGGGCGCGCGCCAAAAGGGCTCCGCCGGACTGTGCCTGAGCAGGTGCCGGCGCCCTCCTCCCGGGCGCTCAACCCAACGCGTCGTTGACCTGCTCGTGGAACTCTGCCATGGTGATGGCGTTGCCGATCTCGCGCGGCAAGGCGTCTCGGGCGGAGAACACACCCAGGATCTTGCCGCTCGCGGCCACGACAGGCAGGTGCCGGAAGCCGCGTTCGATCATGATCAGCACCGCATCCGACACCAGCATGTCTGGCGCGACGCAATGCGGGTTGCGCGTCATCACCTCGGACACGAGTGTCGTGGCCGGGTTGAGGGCCTTGGCCAGCACGCGGGTCATCAGGTCGCGCTCGGTGACGATGCCCAGCATCTTTCCGGCCAGGTCGAGAACCAGGACGCTGCCGCAATTGGCCTTGGTCATCACGCTGGCGGCCTCCCAGATGGTGGCCTGCGGCCCCAGGCTGATCACGTGCCGATGCGGCATGGACTGAAAAATCATGCGTTCTGTCATGGCGAAGATCCTTTCACATGGCTGCGATTGTCCTGCCCTGATTGCGTGGCTGCGTTGGCGCAGATCAGCCTTATCGCAACGAAGCGTTGAGTTTTTCCAGCGCGCTGGCGCCCGGGCACAGCTGGGCTTCGGTCAGTGCGCCGAGCGGCTGTTCCACCGTGTTCAACATGGTGTGCAGGTCGGTCGCCAGCGGGTCGAGGTACAGCAATCCGGTGACGACCTCGCCACGGGCCTGGTGCGCCTGCATGTAACTCATCGCGGCATACCGGTCGGTGGGGTCGTAACCGGCATGCAGCTTGCGCAGCCGCAGTGTACTGCCGTCATGCTGCTGCACATCGACCACCTCGCCGGCGGCGTACTGCGTGGTGATCTCGTCGCGCGGGGTGATGAAGTCGATGCGGCTCACCGCCTCGTTGTGCTGGCGCACGTAGTCGTAGCTCTTGGTGCTGCCCCCATGGTTGTTGAAGGTCACGCACGGGCTGATCACGTCGATGAAAGCGGCGCCACCGTGGGACATCGCGCCCTTGATCAGCGGCACCAGCTGCTCCTTGTCGCCCGAAAAGCTGCGTGCCACGTAGGTGGCGCCGAGCTGCAGGGCGAGCCCCACCAGATCGACCGGACTGTCGTTGTTGATCACGCCCTTCTTGCTCTTGGAGCCGCGGTCGGCGGTGGCGGAAAACTGGCCCTTGGTCAAGCCGTAGACGCCGTTGTTCTCGACGATGTAGGCCATGCGCACGCCACGGCGCATCGCGTTCGCGAACTGCCCCAGGCCGATCGACGCGGAATCCCCGTCCCCCGACACACCGAGGTACAACAGGTCGCGGTTGGCCAGATTGGCGCCGGTCAGCACCGACGGCATGCGCCCATGCACCGTGTTGAACCCGTGCGAGGCGCCCAGGAAGTAATCCGGCGTCTTGGAGCTGCAACCGATACCCGACAGCTTGGCCACCCGGTGCGGTTCGATGTCCAGCTCCCAGCAGGCCTGGATGATGGCGGCCGAGATCGAATCGTGGCCGCAGCCAGCGCACAGCGTCGATATGCGGCCCTCGTAGTCGCGCCGGGTGTAGCCGACCTTGTTCGGCGTCAGCGAGGGATGGTGCAGGCGGGGCTTGGTGATGTAGGTCATGCCAACTCCTTGTCTGGCGTCATGGTGGCGCTGGTTGCGGCGACCGGTCGCACAAGCTTGCGGATCGCCCCGGCGATAAAACGCGCGGTGATCGGCGTACCGTCGTAGTGCAGAACGCGCTTGAAACGCGCCGGGTCGATGTCGAGTTCGTTGACCAGCAGCGAATGCATCTGCGCGTCGCGGTTCTGCTCCACCACGAACACCAGTTCATGGGCGGCGATGAAGTCAGCGACGGAATCAGGAAACGGAAATGCGCACAGGCGCAGCGCATCGAGGTGCAGGTCTTCCTCCTCCAGCACGTCGAGCGCCTCACGCATGGCGGGACTGGTCGAGCCGAAGTAGATCACGCCCAGCCGGGAAGGCTTCTTTGCTGCCCGCAGCACCGGCTGCGGCACCAGGCCGGCCGCGGTGCGGAACTTCCTGAGCAGCCGTTCCATGTTGTAGACGTAATCAGGTCCACGTTCGGAATACCGTGCATACGGGTCGCGCGTGGTTCCGCGGGTGAAGAAGGCGCCCTTGGTCGGGTGGGTACCGGGCAGCGTCCGCCACGGGATACCGTCCCCGTCGACATCCTTGTAACGGCCGAAATCCTTGCCGGCCTCGAGTTCGGCGGCCGTCATGACCTTGCCCCGGTCGTAGGTGCGCGCATCGTCCCAGACAAACGGCTTGGACAGGCGCTGGTTCATGCCGATGTCCAGGTCGGTCATCAGGAAGATCGGCGTCTGCAGGCGGTCGGCGAGATCCAGCGCCTTGGCCGCGTGCTCGAAACACTCGTAGGGATCCTGCGGGAACAGCAACACGTGTTTGGTGTCGCCGTGCGACGCATAGGCGCAGGCCAGCAGGTCGGACTGCTGGGTGCGTGTCGGCATGCCGGTGGAGGGCCCGCCACGCTGCACGTTGACGATCGTGACGGGAATCTCCGCAAAGTAGGCCAGGCCGATGAATTCGGTCATCAGCGAGATGCCCGGCCCGGAAGTGGCGGTAAAGGCGCGCGCGCCGTTCCAGCCGGCGCCGACCACCATGCCGATGGATGCCAGCTCGTCCTCGGCCTGCACGATCGCATACCGGTGCTGACCGGTCGCCGGGTCGATCCGGAACTTGTCGCAGTACTTCTGGAAAGCCTCCGGCACCGACGACGAGGGGGTGATCGGGTACCAGGCGGCCACGGTGGCGCCGCCATAGATGCAACCCAGCGCCACGGCGCTGTTGCCGTCGGTGAAGATCTGGTCGCCCACCATGTCGGACTTGCGCACCCGGATGCCCAGCG
Organism: Rhodoferax sp.; assembly: GCA_031383745.1. GTDB lineage: Bacteria > Pseudomonadota > Gammaproteobacteria > Burkholderiales > Burkholderiaceae_C > CAISIP01. The sequence goes on from JANMZX010000110.1 coordinate 26,004, forward strand.
GGCCGTCCAGATGCTCGCGCGCGAAGTCGCGCCCGAGATGCAGGGCCCGCACGTTCGAGTCGAGCAGGCGCTCCTTGCCCTTGTACTGCTCGGCGAACAGGCGCTCGAAAACCGCCGCGTCCAGATCAAGCAGCAACGACAGTGCGCCCACATAGATGATGTTCTTGAACAACTGGCGTTGCCGCGGGTCGCCGTAGGCGGCATTGCTGATCTCGGTCAGCGGCATGCCGATGCGGTGCACATCGGGGCGGAACTTCGATTCCGGGATTGGCCGCGTGCTGTCGTAGAACAGGTAGCCACCCGGCTCGATCTCGGCCACGTCGGCATCCCAGGTCTGCGGGTTCATCGCCACCATCATGTCCACGCCGCCGCGGCGCCCGTGGTAGCCCTTTTCGCACACGCGGGCTTCGTACCAGGTCGGCATGCCCTGGATGTTGCTGGGAAAGATGTTGCGCGGGCTCACCGGCACACCCATGCGCATCACCGCCTTGGCGAACAGCTCATTGGCCGAGGCCGAACCCGAGCCGTTCACGTTGGCAAACTTGATGACGAAATCATTGACTGCTTCAATGCGTTTCATGCGGCCTCCAGAGCGCGAGATGGCTTTGCCGTGCTGCGACAGGCCGGGCCGGCCTTGGTCGTGGTCAGCAGGAACTTCTGCATGTCCCAGGCGCCCGTCGGGCAGCGTTCGGCACACAAGCCGCAGTGCAGGCAGACGTCCTCGTCCTTCACCATCACGCGGCCGGTTTTCAGTTCGGCAGACACATACAGGTCCTGCACCAGGTTCATCGCCGGCGCCGACAGGCGCTTGCGCAGGTCGGGCTCGTCGCCATTGGCGGTGAAGGTGATGCAGTCCATCGGGCAGATGTCCACGCAGGCGTCACACTCGATGCAGGCCTCGCGGGTGAACACCGTCTGCACATCGCAGTTCAGGCAACGGCTGGCTTCCTTGAAGGCGGTCGCAGCGTCGAAGCCGAGTTCGACCTCGACGCGGATGCTCGCCAGTGCGGTTTCGGCCTTGGCCCATGGCACCTTGAAGCGCTCGTCGGGCGAGACGTCGTTGTCGAAGCTCCACTCGTGGATGCCCATCTTCTGCGACAGCAAATTGGTGAACGGCGCCGGGCGCTGGTTCACATCCTCACCATGCAGCAACCGGTCGATCGACACCGCGGCCTCATGGCCCTGGGCCACGGCGGTGATGATGTTCTTCGGGCCGAGGGCCGAATCACCCCCGAAAAAGATGTTGGGCACGGTGGATTGAAGGCTGTCCTTGCCCAGCACCGGCAGGCCCCAGGTGTCGAACTGGATGCCGCTGTCGGGTTCGATCCAGGGAAACGCGTTCTCCTGTCCGACCGCGATCAGCACCGCATCGCATTCCACCAATACGTCGGGCACGCCCGTGGGCACCAGGCTGCGTTTGCCGCGCGCGTCGTACACCGCCTTGACCACTTCGAAGGTCATCCCGATGAGCTTGCCGTCGACATGCTCGAAAGTCTTGGGCACGTGGAAGTTGATGATCGGTATGCCTTCATGCTGGGCATCCTCCTTCTCCCAGGGCGATGCCTTCATCTCGTCGAAGCCGCTGCGCACGATCACCTTCACCTCGGTGCCGCCAAGCCGGCGGGACGAGCGGCAGCAGTCCATCGCGGTATTGCCTCCGCCGAGCACGATCACGCGCTGCCCGATGCTGGTGATGTGCCCGAAGGACACCGACGCCAGCCAGTCGATGCCGATATGGATGTTGTCCTTGATCTCCCGCCGTCCGGGGATGTCGAGGTCGCGTCCGCGCGGTGCGCCGCAGCCCACAAATACCGCGTCGTAGCCCTGGCCCATCAGGGACTTCATGGACTCGACGCGCTCGCCGCTGCGGAACTCTGCCCCCAGGTCGAGGATGTAGCCGGTTTCCTCGTCGATCACGGTTTCGGGCAGCCGGAACCGCGGGATCTGGCTGCGGATGAATCCGCCGGCCTTGGCTTCGCCGTCGAAGATCGTGACGTGGTAGCCCAGCGGCAGCAGGTCGCGCGCCACGGTAAGGGACGCCGGGCCGGCGCCCACACAGGCGATGCGCTTGCCATTCGGCGCGGCAATCGCCGGCATGCGGCCACGGATGTCGTCCTTCAGGTCGGCCGCGACGCGCTTGAGGCGGCAGATGGCCACCGGCTCCGGATGGGCGCCGTTGCTTTCTTCGACCCGGCCGCGCCGGCAGGCCGGCTCACAGGGGCGGTCGCAGGTGCGGCCGAGTACGCCCGGAAACACGTTCGAGACCCAGTTGACCATGTAGGCGTCGGAATAGCGGCCCTGTGCGATGAGCCGGATGTATTCAGGCACTGGGGTGTGGGCCGGGCAGGCCAGCTGGCAATCGACGACCTTGTGGAAATAGGCCGGATCGGCAATGTTCGTAGGCTGCAAATCGTGTCTCCTTGGCGGCGGCCGATTGTTGCGATTGCCGCCTGCTGACAGTCTAAGCCGGAATTGGCTTCAAATTCACATACTCCCGTGCATCAGGCCAGTTGGGCAAATGCCTGCACCACCTCTGGAGGCGCCTGCACCAGTTCGATCAGGACGCCCTCGCCAGCGATCGGGAACGCGTCATTGGCCTTGGGATGCAGGAAGCAGATGTCGTGGCCGGCGGCGCCCTTGCGGATGCCGCCGGGTGCCAGGCGCACGCCCTGTTGCTGCAGCCATGCCGCCGCCGCCGCAAGGTCGTCTATCCACAGACCCACATGGTTGAGCGGGGTGCTGTGCACCGCGGGTTTCCCGTCCGGATCGAGCGGCTGCATCAGGTCGACCTCGACCTTGAACGGGCCCTGGCCCATGCTGCAGATGTCCTCGTCCACGTTCTCGCGCTCGCTGACGAAGTTGCCGGTGACATCCAGTCCGAGCATGTCCACCCACAACCTGCGCAGCCGGTCCTTGTCGAGCGCGCCGATCGCGATCTGCTGGATGCCCAGTACCTTGAATGGCCGGTCCATGTGTGCTCCTGGTGTTCAGACGAATTCGACGATCGGCTGGTCCACCGACAAGGACTCGCCCTTGGCGGCCAGCACCTTGCCCACGATGCCATCGGCCGCCGCGAACAGCACGTTCTCCATCTTCATGGCCTCGATCACGGCGACCCGCTCACCGGCCTGCACCTTCTGACCCGGCTGCACGGCAATGTCCACCAGCAGGCCCGGCATGGGCGACAACACATACCGGCTCATGTCCGGCGGCGCCTTGTAGGGCATCAGCTGGTACAACTCGGCCATGCGCGGCGAACCGACCAGCGCGTCGATCCGGCAGCCGTTGTGTTGCACACTCAGCACCAGCGGATTGCGCACCGAGCCCCGCTCCACCTGCGCGGTGAACGGCTCGCCGTTGACCGTGCCGCGGATGCAGATGTCGTTCAGCCGCGACCGGCTGCTGATCGCGAAGCTGCGGTGGCGGATGCGGATCGTCGCCGACCCGGTTTCACCCTCGAATTCCTCGACATGCACCGGCGTGTAGCTGTTGCTTCCGCCCTGCCCGAGCGTGATCACGGTGTAGTCGCTGCCGGCGTCCACCTGGTAGCCGGCCCGCTGACCGGACAAGCCGGTCGCACGTTCACGCGACTTGCGCCGCACAAAGGCGGCCAGCGCGATCAGGAAATCGGTGTCCTCGTGGGGCACGTCCTCGGCGCGGAACCCGGCGCTGTAGTTCTGCGCAATGAACCCGGTGTTGAAGTCGCCGGCCACGAAGCGGGGATGGGCCAGCAAGGCGGACTGGAACGGGATGTTGCTGGACACACCGCGGATCACGAACCCGTTGAGCGCCTCGCGCATCATGGCGATCGCCTCGGCGCGGTCCTTGCCGTGGACGATCAGCTTGGCGATCATCGAGTCGTAGAACATCGGGATCTCGCCGCCGTCCTGCACGCCGGTGTCCACCCGCACGCCGTTCCAGCGGCTGGTATCGGCGGCGAACATGGTCTCGACCGGCGGCGCAAACCGCACCAGCCGCCCGGTGCTGGGCAGGAAGTTGCGAAACGGGTCCTCGGCATTGATGCGGCACTCGATCGCCCAGCCGTCGCGCCTGACCTGCTCCTGCGTCAGGGGCAGGGCCTCGCCCGCCGCCACCCGGATCATCAGTTCCACCAGGTCCAGCCCGGTGATGCATTCGGTCACCGGGTGCTCCACCTGCAGCCGGGTGTTCATCTCCAGGAAATAGAAGCTCTGGTCCTTGCCGACCACGAACTCCACCGTGCCGGCGCTCTGGTATCGCACCGCCTTGGCCAGCGCCACCGCCTGCTCGCCCATGGCCTTGCGCGTCGCGTCGCTGATGAAGGGGCTGGGCGCCTCCTCGATCACCTTCTGGTGCCGGCGCTGGATCGAGCATTCGCGCTCGTTGAGGTACAGCGTATTGCCGTGGCTGTCGGCGATCAGCTGGATCTCGATGTGACGCGGCTCCTCGACGAACTTCTCGATGAAGACGCGGTCGTCGCCGAAACTGTTGCGCGCCTCGTTGCGGCAACTGGTGAAGCCCTCGAAGGCCTCCTTGTCGTCGTGGGCCACACGCAAGCCCTTGCCGCCGCCGCCCGCGCTGGCCTTGATCATGACCGGGTATCCGATGCCGCGGGCGATTTCCACCGCGTTCTCGGCGGTCTCGATCGGCTCGTTGACCCCGGGGATGCAGTTCACCCCGGCCGCGCCGGCCAGGCGCTTGGACTCGATCTTGTCGCCCATGGCCGAGATCGAATAGTGCTTCGGACCGATGAAGATGATGCCCTCCTCCTCCACCCGCCTGGAGAACCCGGCGTTCTCGCTCAGGAAGCCGTAACCCGGATGCACCGCCTGCGCACCGGTCTGCTTGCAGGCCGCGATGATGCGGTCCGCCAGCAGGTAGCTCTCGCGGCTGGGCGCGGGGCCGATGTGGACCGCCTCGTCGGCCAGGGCCACATGGCGCGCGTCGCGGTCGGCGTCGGAATACACCGCAACGGTGCGGATGCCCATCTTGCGGGCGGTCTTGATGACGCGGCAGGCAATCTCGCCGCGGTTGGCAATCAGGATTTTCGTGAACATGGGTGTCTGCCTACAAAGGAATGTTGCCGTGCTTGCGCCACGGGTTCTCGATCTTCTTGTCGCGCAGCATCATCAGGCTGCGGCAGATGCGCTTGCGCGTTTCGTGCGGCAGGATCACGTCGTCGATGAAGCCGCGCGCGCCGGCCACGAACGGGTTCGCAAAACGCGCCTTGTATTCGGCTTCCTTCGCGGCCAGCTTGGCCGGGTCGCCCTTGTCCTCGCGAAAGATGATCTCCACCGCGCCCTTGGCGCCCATCACCGCGATCTCGGCATTGGGCCAGGCGAAGTTGACGTCGCCGCGCAGGTGCTTGGACGACATCACGTCATAGGCGCCGCCATAGGCCTTGCGGGTGATCACCGTGATCTTGGGAACGGTGCACTCGGCGTAGGCGTAGAGCAGCTTGGCGCCGTGCTTGATGATGCCGCCGTACTCCTGGCTGGTGCCGGGCATGAAGCCGGGCACATCGACGAAGGTCACCACCGGGATGTTGAAGGCGTCGCAGAACCGCACGAAGCGCGCCGCCTTGATCGACGACTTGATGTCCAGGCAGCCCGCCAGCACCAGCGGCTGGTTGGCCACGATGCCGACCGTCTGCCCGTCCATGCGGGCGAAACCGGTCAGGATGTTCTTCGCGTACTCCGGTTGCAGTTCGAAGAAGTCCCCGTCGTCGACCGACTTGACGATCAGCTCCTTCATGTCGTAGGGCTTGTTCGGGTTGTCGGGCACCAGTGTGTCCAGACTCAGGTCCATGCGTTCGGCCGGATCACCGCTGGGGCGCACCGGGGCCTTCTCGCGGTTGTTCTGGGGCAGGTAGTTGATCAGGCGGCGCAGCATCAGCAGCGCCTCGACGTCGTTCTCGAAGGCCATGTCTGCCACGCCGCTCTTGGTGGTGTGGGTCAGTGCGCCTCCGAGCTCCTCGGCTGTCACCTCCTCGTGCGTGACCGTCTTCACCACTTCGGGACCGGTGACGAACATGTAGGAGCTGTCCTTGACCATGAAGATGAAGTCGGTCATCGCCGGCGAGTAGACCGCCCCACCTGCGCACGGGCCCATGACCATGCTGATCTGCGGCACCACGCCGCTGGCCATCACGTTGCGCTGGAACACATCGGCGTACCCGCCCAGCGAGGCCACACCCTCCTGGATGCGCGCGCCACCCGAATCGTTGATGCCGATCACCGGCGCGCCGACCTTCATGGCCTGGTCCATCACCTTGCAGATCTTTTCGGCATGGGCCTCCGACAGCGCCCCGCCGAAGACGGTGAAGTCCTGGCTGAAGACGAACACCAGCCGGCCATTGACCATGCCGTAGCCGGTGACCACACCATCACCAGGGATCTTCTGGTCCTGCATGCCGAAGTCCACGCAGCGGTGCTCGACGAACATGTCCCATTCCTCGAAGGACCCTTCGTCGAGCAGCAGCTCCAGCCGCTCGCGGGCGGTCAGCTTGTGCTTGCGGTGCTGCGCATCGATGCGTTTCTGGCCGCCGCCCATGCGCGCCTGCTGGCGCTTGGCTTCAAGTTGTTCGAGGATTTCGTGCATCAGGGGTCTCCGGTTGTGGCGCCAGGCGCCTGCGATGAATAGTGGCGGTGCAGGGCGGCGCCCACCGCCTGCAGACTGACAAAGTCCTTGCCCCAGACCGTGCGGTTGGTCGGCAGCCAGCGCAGCCAGCCCAGGCGCCGGGCCGCGTGCCGCAACACGCTGCGCACAGGTGCCGCCTCCCGGCCCAACACGTCGCGCAGGGCCGCATCGACCTGCGCCGCCTCGGCACCCAGGTTGAACAGTGTGGATTGCAGGTAGATCAGCCAGTCGCGGGCCTGCGCCTCCACCAGCGTCATGACCTCCAGCGGGTCGTCCTCGAAATCGATCAGCCCGTGAAAGCGGTCGGACACGATGATGTTGCGCGCGAAACACTGGCTCAGGTACTGCCCCTGGGCATGCACCCGCAGCAGTTGCTCCATCGCTGCCATCCAGAGGCCCCAGGCCTGCACGCCCTGCTCGCGCAGCGTCAACGCCATGTCGCGGTCACCGAGGTAGCTCATGACGAAATAGTCCGGCGCGACGTGCAGCACCTGCGGCACCGGCAGGCCCGCACCGTACAGCGCACGCAGACGCATGATCTCGATCGCCTGGGACTGCGACTCGCCATGAACCGGCACAGCCTTGAGGTAAGAGACCCCGGCCATCCAGGCCAGGGCATTCAGCAGCCGGTGCGGCCACGGGCTGCGCGTCTCGCGCTGGCCCTTGACCAGCACCTTGCCCTCGGGCAGTTCGAACACCTCGACACGCTTCGCGCGCCAGACCGGCGAGGCTTCGATGCGGGCGATGGACGCCACCGACATCATGCGCGGCCGCCCATCCGCCCGAACAGCGCCAGCAGATCCCGTGCGGCGACCGAGGCCACCAGCGTGCCATGAGCCACCTGCTCCGACACCGTGCCCAGTTGCGCACCCACCAGCGGGTCGTCCCGGAACGCCTGGCGCAGACCACTCTCGATGCGTTCCCACATCCACGACAAGGACTGCCCGCGCCTGCGCGCACGCAGCGCGCCGGAGCCTTCCTGCAGCGCGCGAAAACGCTCGACCATGGCCCAGAACACATCCACGCCCTGCCGGTGCAGCGCGCTCAGCGCCATCACCTGCGGATGCCACACCGATCCGTCGTGCAGGGCATGGGCCGGATTGCCATGCTGGCCCAGCAGGCGCAGCGACGAGGCGATCTGGGCCAGGGCACGGGTGGCGGCAGCGGCATCGATATCGGCCTTGTTGATGACCACCAGATCGGCGATTTCCATCACCCCCTTCTTGATCGCCTGCAGTTCGTCGCCCGCGTTGGGCAACTGCATCAAGACGAACATGTCGGTCATGCCGGCCACCGCGATCTCGCTTTGCCCGACCCCCACGGTCTCGACGATCACCACGTCGTAACCGGCAGCCTCGCACACCAGCATGGCTTCGCGGGTCTTGGCGGCAACCCCGCCCAGCGTGCCACCCGACGGGCTGGGACGGATGAAGGCCTGCGGGTGCATGGACAACTGCTCCATGCGGGTCTTGTCCCCCAGGATCGATCCGCCCGACACGCTGGACGAGGGGTCGATGGTGAGCACCGCCACGCGGCGCCCGAGGCCGATCAGATGCAGGCCGAGGACCTCGATGAAGGTGGACTTGCCCACACCCGGTACGCCGCTCAGACCGAGCCGGAACGCGCGGCCGGTGTGCGGCAACAGGTCGTTGAGCAGTGCATCGGCCAGCAATCGGTGGTCCGCGCGCGTCGACTCCAGCAGCGTGATGGCCTTGGCCATGGCGCGCCGCTGGGCAGAACCGCTTGCCGTCACCACAGCATCCGCAAGGCCCTTGCCTGACCAAACCAATCGTCGTTCGGATTGGGCCAGATGGGTTTCGACTTGATGCCGCTCGTGTTCAGGCTGAGCCTCAAGCTGTTTGCCTAGAGCATCATTCCGTTCGGGCTGAGCCTGTCGAAGCCCCGCCGCCACGGCGACATTCTTTTGAAAATCGGAACCAACTTCCAGCCCGGGATCCAAACTTGGACGGGGCTGCCCCGGAATGCTCCCACGCGGGACTACCGCAGGCGCAGGGTGAACGGCCAATTGCTCAGGGCGACTTGAGAAATCCTCCTCGTGCACAAAGAATTTACCGGTGCGTACAGCTTTGGGGCCAGTTCTCGCTCTCGCCAGCCCTTGAATGCGCGACCAATCTCCAATCACCAGTGCGTCCTTCTTCGCACGCGACCATCCCTTGACCTGCCGCTCAAATTTGATCGCAGCTTCGCGTGTCTCAAACTCACCCTGCCAGGCCAACTGAACTGGCTTTCGTGTTGACGTGTAGCCGCTGTCCGCCAAATGATGCTGTTGCATGCGATTTTCGATGTCGTCCGTGTGGCCGCAATAGTAGGTGCCGTCGGAGCAGCGAAGCAGGTAAACGAGAAAGGGACGCATTGGCGAGGCCTCACTGCGTTAGGTCCGTGTCCATTTCAGCGGATCAACCAGGAACTTCTCAGCTTGCAGTCGCAGTAATTCCTTGAAGCTATCGGAGCGGTCTTTGATGTCTTCCCATGCCCGCTTAAAGGCTGGAAGTTTTTCAATGTTGTACGCGATCCCGCAACACCATTCAGACCATACGTCCTGTCCGATGCGTTTTCTCATGCGCAGGATGATCTGCTGATTGCACAAGTCGAAGTAGCGATAGAACTCGTCGAAAGCCTGCGCATATTCAACCGGAGAAAGGCCTGAACCAATCAATGCTTTGGTGGGAATCCGGGCCACCAAGTCACGGTACTCTTTGTCCAAACTGTCTTCAAATTCGAGTTGATGAATGATTTTCGTCGCCCTCAATTGCCACATCGCGACTATGACGGCCAATGCTGAAACTGCGGCGGAAACCGCAGAGACGATATCGGTCCATTTTGCTGCATCCACGTCGCCAACCTATTGCTTGCGGGGCTTCGACAGGCTCAGCCCGAACGGGAGACGGCTTAGCCCAAATGGATAGAAACGGATGCGGTTCGACGTGCCCTGCCAAAGAGTCACGGTGCCGCCGCCTTCTTGATTTGCGCCAGCACGTCCCGCGCCGACACCGGTATCGGCGTGCCGGGGCCGTAGATGCCCTTCACACCGGCGGCATACAGCATGTCGTAATCCTGTCGCGGCACCACGCCACCGACGAACACGATGATGTCGTCGGAGCCCTGGCGCTTGAGTTCGGCGATGATCGCCGGCACCAGCGTCTTGTGGCCGGCAGCCAGGGTGGATATACCCACGGCGTGTACGTCGTTCTCGATCGCCTGGCGCGCGCATTCCTCGGGCGTCTGGAACAGCGGGCCGATGTCGACGTCGAAACCGAGGTCGGCAAACGCGGTGGCCACCACCTTGGAGCCGCGGTCGTGGCCGTCCTGGCCGAGTTTGGCGATCATCACGCGCGGGCGCCGGCCCTGCTCCCGGGCGAAGTTGGCGATGTCCTGCTTGAGCTGCTCCCAGTACTGCATCGTGTCTCCGGCGCTGGATTCCGAATCGTAGGCGGCAGCATACACACCCGTCACCTTGTGCGTGTCGGCGCGGTGCCTGCCGAAAGCCACCTCCAGCGCGTCGCTGATCTCGCCCACCGTGGCACGCAGGCGCATGGCCCGGATGCTGAGGTCCAGCAGGTTGCCGGTGTTGTCCTGCGCGGCCTGCGTCAGGGCCGCCAGCGCCGCCGCCACGGCCGCGGTGTCGCGGCCGGCGCGGATCGCCTGCAGCCGGCGCACCTGCCCGTCGCGCACCGCGACGTTGTCGATGTCACGCGCCTCGATCGCGTCCTCGCTCTTGAGTTTGTACTTGTTGACTCCGACGATCACGTCCTTGCCGGAGTCGATGCGCGCCTGCTTCTCGGCCGCTGCCGCCTCGATCTTCAGCTTGGCCCAGCCACTGTCCACCGCCTTGACCATGCCGCCCATGGCGTCCACCTCCTCGATGATCTTCCAGGCAGCGTCGGCCATGTCCTGCGTGAGTGTCTCCATCATGTAGCTGCCGGCCCAGGGGTCGATCACCTGCGGGATATGGGTTTCTTCCTGGATGATCAGCTGCGTGTTGCGGGCAATCCGGGCGGAGAACTCGGTCGGCAGCGCGATGGCCTCGTCGAAGCTGTTGGTGTGCAGGCTTTGCGTGCCGCCGAACACCGCTGCCATCGCCTCTATCGTGGTGCGCACGATGTTGTTGTACGGGTCCTGCTCGGTCAGCGACCAGCCCGAGGTCTGGCAATGGGTGCGCAGCATCAGGCTCTTGGGATTCTTCGCGTCGAAGCCCTTCATGATGCGGCACCACAACAGGCGCGCGGCGCGCATCTTGGCCACTTCCAGGTAAAAGTTCATGCCGATGGCCCAGAAGAAGCTCAGGCGTGGCGCGAAGTCGTCCACATCCATGCCCTTGGCCATGGCGGTGCGCACGTATTCCTGGCCGTCGGCCAGCGTGAACGCAAGTTCCAGTGCCTGGTTGGCGCCGGCCTCCTGCATGTGGTAACCCGAGATGCTGATCGAGTTGAACTTCGGCATGTTCTTCGCCGTGTACTCGATGATGTCGCCGATGATGCGCATCGACGGCGCTGGCGGATAGATGTAGGTGTTGCGAACCATGAACTCCTTGAGGATGTCGTTCTGGATCGTTCCACTGAGCTGGCCCTGCGACACACCCTGCTCTTCCGCTGCCACCACGTACCCGGCCAGCACTGGCAGCACCGCGCCGTTCATGGTCATGGACACTGACACGGAGTCCAGCGGGATCTGGTCGAACAGGATCTTCATGTCCTCGACGCTGTCGATCGCCACACCGGCCTTGCCGACGTCACCCGTCACGCGCGGGTGGTCCGAGTCGTAGCCGCGGTGGGTGGCGAGGTCGAAGGCCACCGACACACCCTGCCCGCCCGCAGCCAGCGCCTTGCGGTAGAACGCGTTCGACTCCTCGGCGGTGGAGAAACCCGCGTACTGACGGATCGTCCAGGGACGCACTGCGTACATCGTGGCCTGCGGCCCGCGCAGGTAGGGTTCGAAACCGGGCAAGGTATTGGCATGCGGCAGATGCTGCGTGTCCAGCGCGGTATACAGCGGCTTGACGGCAATGCCGTCGGGGGTGTGCCAGGTGAGTGCGTCGAGCTGCCCGCCCGGGGCGGATTTGGCGGCCGCACGTTGCCAGGCCGGCAGGTCGCCGTGGGCGAACCGGATGGCCGAAGTACCGGTATCTTGGGGGGATTTGGCGTGCTCTTGGCTCATGGCGCGGTTCCAGTCGGGTGCAAACAGTCTACGTCCTGCGGGTGGGCAAGTTTACGTTATTTATAATTATTGATTCAAAATCTTGGTCGCAACTTACAATCCCGTCCACCCTCAGGACACGCTGTACCCCCATGAACGCCCTTCCACTTGCCCCGCGCGCGTTGTACGAAGAGGTTGCCGAGTCATTGCGCCAGCGCATCTTCAGCCGCGAACTGGCGCCAGGCAGCTGGATCGACGAACTGAAGATCGCCGAGGCCTACGGCATCAGCCGCACGCCTTTGCGCGAAGCGCTCAAGGTGCTGGCCGCCGAGGGCCTGGTGACGATGAAGGTGCGCCGTGGCGCCTACGTCACGGAAGTGTCGGAGCAGGACCTGATCGAGGTCTACCACCTGCTCAGCCTGCTGGAGTCGGATGCGGCGGGGGTCGTGGCCGCCCGTGCCACCAGCGCCCAACTGGAAGAACTGCAGGTGCTGCACGCGCAGCTGGAGGCCGCCGCCGCACCGGGACAGCAGGACCGGGAGCAGTTCTTCCGCTTCAACGAGCAGTTCCACATGCGCCTGCTCGACATTGCCAACAACCGGTGGGCGCGTCATATGGTGGCCGACCTGCGCAAGGTGATGAAACTCAACCGGCACAACTCCCTGCTCAAGTCAGGGCGCATCGAGGAGTCCCTGGCAGAACACCGGCTCGTCATGGAGGCGTTGGCGCAGCGGGACGCCGCAACGGCCACACTCCGGATGCGGGAACACTTCAGGAACGGGCTGGAAGCCGCTGCGTGACGGCAGATGTCGGCCGCCCGCCGGACGTCACCATGAACACGCCGGGCAGGATCAGCGCCGCCCCGCCCAGGTGGTGCCAGCCGGGCGCTTCGCCCAGGATCGCCCACGCGGCCAGGCCGCCATACAGCGGCCCGAGGTACAAAGCCATGGCCACCCGGCTTGCACCCAACACCCGCTGGGCCCAGCCATAGATCCAGTAGGCGCCCAGGCCGGGCACGACTGCCGTCACCACGATCAGCACCACCGCGCGCAGGCCCCAGACGGTCAGACCCGGTTGGGCAAGCTCCCACGCGGCAAACGGCAGCAGGGCGACCACGCCGCCGAGGCAGATCGCCGCCAGCCGCGCCGTGGCGCTCAGGCCGGACGGCCAGACCTTCTGGAGCAGGGCGTATGCCGCCCATGACACGGTGGCGGCCACGATCCACAGGTCGCCCGACACGAATTGCAGCGCTGCCAAGGTGTCCCAATGGCCTTTGACCACGACATGCATCACACCCAGCAACGCCAGCACCACGCCAAGCTGCTGGCGCAAGGCCATGCGCTCATGCAACCACAAGGAG
>JANMZX010000118.1:0-3014 GCA_031383745.1 Rhodoferax sp.
GTGGTGGTGGCCACCAGCAGGCTGTAACCGTCGGCCGGCGACTTGGCCACCTGGCTGGCGCCCAGCAGCGTGCCCGCGCCAGGCCGGTTTTCCACCACCACCGGTTGGCCCAGCGCCCCGCGCAGGCGCTCGGCCACCAGGCGGCCCAGGCTGTCGGTGAGCGCGCCGGCCGGATACGGAACGACGAGCTTGAGCGCGCGATCCGGATAGGCTGCCTGTGCGAAAGCCGGGCCGGCCACGAGGGCGCTCAGGCCGAGGCCGGAATAACGCAGGACCTGCCTGCGCGAAACAACTTGGTTCATGAAAAATGCTCCTGTTGGGTCAGATATGGCGTTCGAATTCGCGGGTCGGGCGCTTGCCCGCAGGCGTGGGCCGCACATGGTGCCCATCGGGTAGCGGCTCCACGCCCTGCTCCGGCGTGTAGGGCCCGCCGACACCCTGCACCGTATCACCGGCCACCGTGACGCGGCTCATCGAACGGCGCTGCGGGTAGTAGTCGTGCGGCGCGTAATGCTGGGTCGAGCGGTTGTCCCACATCACGATGGTGTGCGGCTCCCAGTGCACGCGCATCTGGAACTCGGGCGTCTGGGCACGGCTGTACAGATATTGCAGGACCATCGCGCTCTCGTCCGCCTTGAGCCCGTTGATCGCCACCGTGAACTGCGCGTTCACGTTGAGCACGCGCCGCCCGCTGACCGGGTGCACCCGCACCACCGGATGCGACGGGTTGGGGAATGCGCGCTCGAGCTTGCGCAGGCTGGCCTGGTGCGCCTCGGAGCTGGTGAACAGGTGCCGCCAGGGTTTGAAGTCGTGCCGCGCCTCCAGGCCGTGGATGTACTGCTGCATGCGTTCCGACAGGCCGGTGTAGGCCGCGGTCATGCTGGCAAACAGCGTGTCGCCGCCATGCTCCGGCACGATGTGGGCGCGCAGCACCGTGGCCGCCGGCGGCGCGATGCGGAAGGTCTCGTCCGCATGCCACTGGTCGGTCAGGGCCGGCGGGTTGTCGGCCGAATAGTCGAGCACGATCACCTCGCGCTGCTCGTCCAGGTTGGGGCTGAACGGGTGGATCGACAGTTCCCCAAAACGCCGCGCGAAGGCCATCTGCTGCTCCAGCGTGATGTCCTGGTTGCGGAACACCAGCACCTCGTGCCGGACGAAGGCCGCGTGCAGCGCCTGGAACTGCGCCTCGGGCAGCGGCTCGCGCAAATCCAGGCCGCCGATCTCGGCCCCGATGTTGCCGCCGATGCGCCGCAGGGTGAAACCCGTGTCGGCTGGCGTGGAGTTGCTTGTCATGCGTGGTGCCTCCTCTACAGTGTGTCGATGTCAATCCCGGCCTTGCGCAGCATGGCGTGGAACATCTTGTGGGCATTGCCCTCTCGGTCCACCTGCATGCCCACGCGCGTGGCGGGCACACGCTGCAATATGTCGACCGGGATCTGCCGGTTCGGCCCCAGGCCGGCGTCGCTGGCGAGCTGGATCTCGCAGGCGCGCTGCAGGGTCCACAGGCGCTGGAAGGCCTGCGGGATGTTCTCGCCGGTGACCAGCAGCCCGTGGTTGCGTAGGATCAGGGTATGGCTGTCGCCCAGCGACGCGACCAGGCGCGGGCGCTCGGCCAGCCCGGTGGTGACGCCTTCGTACTCGTGGTAGGCCACCTGCCCGTACAGGGTGGCACTGTAGAAGTTGTCGTGGCGCAGCCCGCTCTCCTTGCAGGCCACCGCGCTCCCGGCGGTGGTGTGCACATGCATGATGCAGTGCGCGTCCTCGCGTGCTTCGTGGATCGCGCCGTGGATCACGAAACCGGCCCGGTTCACCAGGTGGCCGCTGTCCGCCACGTCCTTGCCGTGCACGTCGATCTTCACCAGGTTGGCGGCCGTGACCTCGCTGTAGTGCAGGCCGAACGGGTTGATCAGGTAGTGCGGGTTTCCCTGCGCGCCCGAACCCACGCGCAACGTGATGTGGTTGAAGATCATCTCGGCCCAGCCGAGGTGGTCGAACAGGCGGTAACAGGCGGCGAGTTCGCGGCGGGCCCGGAGTTCATCGGGGGAGATGGGTGGCAGGGTCATGCGGGCTCCTGGTGGTTTCAGGCCGGTCGGCGATGCGGCAGCGGATGGCCCGGTGCGTCGGGCAGCGTCAATCCTGCCATGGGCTGCAGGCGCAGCAGGTGCCAGGGGCTGGGCATTTCGCCCACCGGCACTTCGATCAGCACCGGCCCTGCCTCGCCGAGCGAGGCCCGGATGGCCGCGCCGAGCGCCTCGGGCGTGCTGACACACTGCGACGGAATACCGAAGGCGCGCGCCAACAGGGCGAAGTCGGGGTTCTCCAGCTCGACCGCCGTCTCCGCGCCGAACACCCGGCGCTGGATCGCGCGCACGTTGCCGAAGTGCCCGTCGTTGAACACCACCAGCGTCACCGGCAGCCGGTACTTGCGCGCGGTGGCCAGCTCCTGGTAGCTCCAGCCAAAACCCCCGTCGCCGGTGATCGCCAGCACCCGCTTGCCGCCAGCCGCGATGCTGGCACCGAGTGCGGTCGGAAAGCTGTAACCCAGCGTGCCCTGGTAACCCGGGCCGATGTATGTGCGCGGCCGGTACACCGGGAACGCGACGCGCGACAGGTAACCCACCTGGGTCAGTTCATTGACGAAGATGCCGTCCTCCGGCAAGGCCGCGCGCATGGCCGCGATGAATGCGGCCTGCGGCGCCACCGCATCGATCTGGCCCTGCGCCCAGGCTTGCACCTGGCGCGCCTCGGACTCGCCAAGCACCTCGCGGCGCGCCACCGTCTGCGCCAGCGCGTCGAGCGCCAGCGCGGCATCGGCCTGGATCGCGACCGCCGGCTGGCGCGGTGCACTCAGGTCGGCGGCGTCGATGTTGATGAAGATGTACCGGATGCCGGCCGCCGGCCAGGAGGGCGCGGGCGCCATCGCGTCCATGAAGCGGCTGCCGATCACCAGCACCACGTCGGCCAGCTCGAACAGCGGCCGGCCGGCCAGTGCGCTCATGGCCAGCGGATGGCGC
>JANMZX010000177.1:0-10794 GCA_031383745.1 Rhodoferax sp.
ACTGGTGCGCATGGTGCTGGCCGACCCGCGCTACGGCTACAACGTCAAGCCGCAGAACGTGATCGGCGTGTCGCTGCTGCTGCGCGATCGCCGCACCGGCGATGTGACGACGGCGCGCAAACGCATTGCCCAAGGCCGGTACGCGCCCGACGAGTTGCTGGATTTCGAGCTCACCCACACCCTGTGGGCCCCGATGCCCTGGTACGAGGGCAAACAGGCCGCCATCCACACCTACATCCACCCCTGGAAGAAACCGGTGCTGGTGGCCGGCGACACGCCCGACAGCGACGGGCCGATGTTCTTCCGCGGGCCCGACGTCGACCAGGGCTCGCTGCGCCTGATCGTGGCGCGCAAGCCCGACTACCACGACCGCATCCGCGCCATGCAGACGCACCATGCGGCGTCACAATTGGCGCATGGCCAACCAGTCACCGCGGACCGCAACTGGGTCGTCGTGACGCCGGACCAGATCGCCTGAGAACCCTCTACCCATGACCGCCACCACCAACCGATTCACCCACCTCCTCGCCACCCGCCCCTGGCTGCTCGCCGACGGCGCCACCGGCAGCAACCTGTTCGACGTCGGCCTGATGTCGGGCGACGCGCCCGAGCTGTGGAACACCGACCAACCCGCCAAGATCAGCGCGCTGCACCGGAGTTTTGTGGAGGCCGGCGCCGACATCCTGCTCACCAACAGTTTCGGCGGCACACGCTACCGGCTCAAGCTGCACCACGCCGAGGGCCGCGTGCTGGAGCTCAACCGCACCGCCGCGCAGCTCGCCCGTGCCGTGGCCGATGCCAGCGGCCGCGACGTCGCGGTGGCCGGCAGCATGGGCCCGACTGGCGAGATCATGGAGCCGACCGGCCCCTTGAGCATCGCCCAGGCCACCGAGGCTTTCGCCGAGCAGGCCAGGGCGCTCGCCGAGGGCGGCGCCGACGTGTTGTGGATCGAGACCATGTCCTCGGTGGAGGAGGTGCAGGCGGCCGTGGCCGGCGCCGCCACCACCGGCCTGCCAATCGTCTGCACGCTGAGTTTCGATACCAACGGCCGCACCATGATGGGCATTTCGCCGAGCGACTTCGCCGCGCTCGAAAAGACGCTGCTGCCGCGCCTGGCCGCCTGCGGCACCAACTGCGGCGTGGGTGCGTCCGAGGTGGTGGCCTGCATCCACAACCTGGCCGCCGCCGCCGGCCCGGATGTGGTGCTGGTGGCCAAGGGCAACTGCGGCATCCCGCAGTATGTGGACGGCGCCATCGTCTACAACGGCACGCCCGAGCTGATGGCGGTGTATGCCCGCATGGCCCTGGATGCCGGCGCACGTATCGTCGGCGGCTGCTGCGGCACGTCACCGAAACACCTGCGCGCGATGCGCGACGCGCTCGAGGCGCACACACCGGCGCCGGGCCCGGAGCTGGACGACATCGTGTCCGCGCTGGGCGACGTCTCGACCGGCGCGCGCGCGCAGTGGGGCGGCGAACAAAGCCGGCTCGGCGGCGCCGCACCGGGCGCCAACCTCAAGCGCGGGCGCGGCCGGCGCGCGGGCGCGGGTGGGGACTGACCTGTCCGCACTGCGGGTGCGCTGTCTTGGCGCCGCTGCCGCTGCTGTGCGCCGGCACACAATATGAGCCTGCGCGCACGCGGCCTGTGGCTGGTACTGGGAGCCACCTTTTTCTGGAGCCTGAGCGGCGTCTTCGTGCGCTGGTTGCCCAGCACCGACCCCTGGACCTTCAACGCCTGGCGTGGGCTGGGCATGGGCCTGACCCTGATCGTCTGGACCCTGCTGCATTACGGCCGCGACTCGGTGGCGCTGTTCCGGCAGGCCAACCCGAAGGCGGTGCTCATCGCGGCCGGTTTCTTTGCCGTCGGTTCCTCAGCCTACATCCTGGCCCTGAAGCTGGCCAGCGTCGCGGCCGTGTCCTGCCTGGGCGCGACGTCCGGCCTGTTCGCGGCCGTGCTGGCGCGGGTCTGGCTGGGTGAACGCACGCGGCTGGTGTTCTACCTGGCCACCGTCGTCGCGCTGGTCGGCGTGGCGGTGATCGCCTTCAGCGAGCGCAACGCCTCGGTGAGCGGATTCGCCGGCTCGATGGTGGCGCTGGTGATGGCGGTCTGTTTTGCCGGGCAGAGCGTGGCCCTGCGCCGTTACAGCGCCCAGGGCATGGAGCCGGCCATGATCGTCGGCGGCCTGAGCATCTTCGTGCTGGTATCGCTGTTCGGCACGCTGGCGCCGGTGAGCGGGACGACCATCGCGCTGTTGTTCCTGATGGGCGCCATCCAGCTGGCGCTTCCGATGGTGCTCTACATGCGCGGTGCGCGCCACGTGCCGGTGACCCAGATGGTGCTGATCACCATGTCCGACGCCTTCCTGAACCCGCTGTGGGTGTGGATGGTGCACGGAGAGCTGCCTGCGGCGGGGGTGTTCTGGGGCGGTGCGCTGATCCTGGGGGCGATCGGGGCGACGACGCTGCGGGCGCGCTGACTGCTCCCGTTCTGGCGTACGCCCACTGGCGGCTGCAATCGAGCTGGTCCGCGGTCCGCGCTGCAGAACAATTCGTGTGGGTCATGTGATTAGACTGGCGGCAAGCGGCCCGTTGCGGACGTTGATGCACTTGCGCGAAATCATGACAGCCCTGATACCGGCAGCATGGTGTGGGATCAGGCCGACGGCGCATTCGGCTCCGCGGCTGTCCTCCGCCCTGCGGGCTCCCCCTTTATGCCGCTGCGCCGAACGCACCGCCGACCTGATCCCGCGACTTGGTTGGAGCGCTGGAGCCCGGAACAACGAACACCAAGGACCCAGCGTCGCGGCAGGCGCAGCCCGGCGGGGGCGATTTCTGGGGCGCCGAGGAGCGCAGCACGAGGGTCGGTGCGCGCAGCGCACTTCGTCATCATTTTGGCCGCGGCTGTTCGAACGCAGCGCCCGCAGGGCGCGTAGTGAGTTCTGCGGCCCGACCCTCGGGCGAGCACCACAGGGCAGTCGGCGCGTTCAGCGCCCGACCGTTCCAGTATGAGCGCCCGCCGGGCTGCGCCTGCCGCGACGCGCGCGAATGCTGGCGCCGACCGGGCAACGAATGACCGCAACGGGCCGAAAGCAGACAGTCGATTCCCCGAGAGTGATCGCGAAACACGATCAGGCCGCTGCGCACTTTCTGACCGTCTCCCAAGTCCGCGTGGTGACCTCCCGTCCAAAGGCCTGCTCGATCAGCTTCATGAACACCGGCCCCTGGTCGCCGGGGACATAGGCCGTGAAGATCTCACGGCCGGTCGCGCACAGGATCTTGGCCCCGTCGGAGCTGATTGGCAGCACCACGGCAGCCGGGACCGGACCGCGCAGGAAACTGACGACGCGTTTGGCGTGGGCAGGGGGGGCGAAAGCGGCGTACGGGTCTGCGGCCAGCAATGCGCGCAAAGACTCCACGCGGCGCACGATGGTGTAAAAGCTGTGCCCCAAGCTGCCCTGCATGCCCGCCTCGGCTTTTCGCTCCAGCGATGTCTCGGTTGCAGTGCGGGCATCAAAAACCACATTGCCGCTGGACAGAACAGTTCGCACGTTGGTAAAACCGGCCGCTTCGAAACACTGCTTGAGCGCCGACATGCTGGCATTTTGCGGGCTGACGCCGCGAAGCAAAGCGACATAACGCGGCATGGGTGACAGGTGTCTTCAGCGATCGGTATGTTTGGCAGGGCTCAGTATGGCAGGCATCAGCGCGAACAGCAGCAGCATGCCCAGGTAGACCGAGCCGGATACCGGGTCGCGGCTGGCGATGAACTCTGCCAGCGAGCGGGTCTGCAGGACGGTGGCCAGCAGCAACTCCGCACCCACGGTCAGGGCCAGGGCGAGAAACCCGACCTTCAGCCGGATCTGCAGGCCGTGAGGCAGATGGAACCGCCGTACCACGTAGCGCGCAGCCAGCACGATGGCCACGAACATGAAGGGCATTTCCAGCAGTTCGGCATAGCGTTCGCCCAGTCGCGGCACGAGGAACGGCACCCGGATCGTGCCCAGCACGAAACCGGTTCCCAGGACCAGGGCGAAGTACAGCAGGGCGGGTCGGAGGCTCGGCATGCTCATCGGGTGTGCCGTGGCGGTCAGGGTGCCTGGGCGATGTCCGACGCAAACCGCAGCCGGTTGCCGTCCGGATCCGTGAGCACGAATTCCCGGGTTCCCCATGGTGTGGAGGCAAGGGGGTTGGTCGCGTGTACGCCGCAGGCAGCGAACCCGGCCCAGCAGTCGTCGGCGCTGGCGACCTTGAAGTAGACGGCGCCGCCCACCTGGCAGTCCCCCGCATGCTGGGTGAGAAAGATCGTCTGCCCGTGGCGTGTCAGCTGGACGAACAGCGGATAACCCGGCCCGAACCGGTGCTCCCAGTCGACGGCGAAACCCAGGCCGTCGACGTAGAAACGCAGGCTGGTGCCGGCATCGGTGATCCGGAGTTGCGGTATGACGCTTTGTGGCATGGGTCGCTCCTGCGGGGGGCATGGTCAGCGTGGAGGCGGCCACGCCGACAACCGGTAGGTGGCGGTGTACCTGTCGGGGATGTCGACCGGCTGCAGCCTGCCGGCCAGCGACAGGACGATCAGCAATGCGATGGTGGCTCCGGCCAGCATCGGCAGCGCGATCAGGAGGTTTCGCGACGGGCCCGAAGCCGCCGGGAATCGCCACCAGGCGGCGCAGGCCAGGTGCGTGAAGAGCGCGAGTACCGCCGTGAAATAGTAGGGGCCGAAAAACAGCGGGTACGGTGGCACGTGAAATCCGGCCGCGGCAAAGTGGAAGTTGGTGTCCAGATGCAGCACCGCCCGGCCGAACAGCACGGCACCCACATGCACCAGCAGGAAAAACGCCAGGTAGATGCCGGAGGCGGCCTGCAGCCACGGCACCAGTCCGCGGCGCTGCGACCAGCCACGCACCGCCAGCCAGAGTCCGCTGCCGGCCTGGAACGCCACGCAGCCCAGCAGCACGATCTCGACCAGCGGTTGGCGGTAGATGCCGCGCGCCGCATCCATGAAGGCGATATGCGAGGCCACACCCGCCAGAGAGGCCAGGTGGTTGGCGATGTGCACGCTGGCAAATGCCACGATGGCCAGGGCCGAGGTGCGATGGAGCGTGCGCAGTTGCATGGGCTCACACGTCGTGCGCGTACACGATGAACCCGTGGTGCCCGGCGACCTTGTCGTACAGCATGCGCCCTGCGGCATTGGTCTCGTGGGTCTGCCAGTACACCCGCTGGACGCCGCTTGCCCTGGCCGCTGCGTAGACGGCCAGGATCAGCGCGCGGCCGACACCCCGGCCCCTGGCTTCGGGGGCGGTGAAGAGGTCCTGCAGGTAGCAGGTCAGCGCAATCCGCGTGGTGCTGCGGTGGTACAGGTAGTGCACCAGTCCCAGGACCTGGTCGTCGGACTCTGCGACCAGCCCGAACACCGGTTCCGCGGGGTCGAAGAACCTGTGCCAGGTGGTCCGGGTGACTTCAGGGTCGAGCGCGGTGGCGCGCGCCCGGCCATAGAACGCGTTGTAGCCGTCCCACAGTGGCAGCCAGGCCGCGTAGTCGGACTCCTGTAGCGGCCGGGTGGTGATGGCTGGAGGCATGGCGTGTGTTCATCAGGGATGCGGACGCGACCATTGTGCCCGCAACCAGCCAACATGCCCCCCACCGCCGTGGCGGGAGTAGGCTCTGGGGGTGCACACCCCACCCTCCAACCCCTGGCCCCCGAATCCGCGCGACGTCGAGGTGGTGATCGAGGTGCCGCGCGGCAGTTTTCTCAAGCGCGGTTCGACCGGTCGTGTCGACTTCGTGTCGCCGCTGCCCTGCCCGTTCAACTACGGTGCGGTGCCGACGCACCTGGGCATGGAGGGCGACCTGCTCGATGCGCTGGTGCTCGGTCCGCGGCTGGCGCTGGGCACGCGCCGGCGCGTGATCGCCTGGGGCGCGGTGACGCTGACCGACCGCGGCATGTCCGACGACAAGCTGGTCTGCAGCGACCACGCGCCCAGTCTCGACGAGATCCGCAGCGTGTTGCGCTTCTTCCATTTCTACGCCAAATGCAAATGGCTGCTGAACCTGTGGCGCGGCCGGCCCGGGCGCAATGCCTGCGACGGCTGGTGCGATGTCGCGGACGCCTTCGCGCGCGCACGGCCACTGCCCGCGCGCTGGGTCGGTCCGGTCGTTCCGTTCTGACCCGTTACCGGTTCACCTTGCAGCGTTCGCCGCCGCACCTGCCGCCATGAACCCACTCGCCGAGTCCCTGGAGAAAGCGCTCACGCGCAAGGACCTGCTGCCTTCGCTGCGCTCGCTGGCCTGGGTGTTGCTGCTGTTCGGCCTGGCTATCGTGCTGGCGCGCAGTTATGCCACGCCGATCGGCGATGCCCTGGCCGACCACGGCCGCCTGGGCGTGCTGATCTTCTTCGGCACCACCGCGCTGGCGGTGCTGTTGCCGCTGTTCAGCAATCTGCCGCTGGTGCCGTTTGCGGTATTGCTGTGGGGGCCGTGGTGGACGGCGCACATCATCATGCTCGGCTGGGCGGCCGGGTCGGCCCTGTCGTTTGCGCTGGCGCGCCGGGTGCGCCCGCTGCTGCTGCGGCTGTTCCCGCAGGTGACGCGCTATGCCAGCATCGACCGCCTGATCCATCCGCGACGGCACCTGTTGTCGCTGGTGTTCCTGCGCATGACTTTCCCGGTCGACATCCTGTCCTACGTGCTGGGGCTGTTCAGCCGCAAGACCACCTGGTTCGAGAATGCGCTGTCCACCGCGATCGGTGGCGCGCCGTTCGCGCTGCTGTTCGCTTTCTTCCCGGCCCTGCCGGTGCTGCAGCAACTGGCGATCCTGGGTGCGTCGGCGCTGGTCTTCGGTGCCTATGTGGTGTGGGTGGTGGTCGCGCATCGCCAGCGTGAGCCAGCCAGCGAGCCCTGACGCGGCCTTGTGCGGCCTGGCAAGCCACGCTCGGACCGCGCCGCGAAGATTGGCGCGCCGATGCCGACGTCGATGGCGCGCCCGACGCCTTCGGGAGGTTTGCGTTCGGTGGCTCCCTTGCGTGCGCCGATCCGGCCGGGCAGATCGCCTGGGCCCGTGTGACCCACAAGTCGGGTTTTTTCAGTTGGGACGATCCGCGCGACAAGGCCGTGCGCCAGCGGGCCATGGCGCACGCAAGGCCTGTAGTACAGTTTGCGGCCCCATGCCCATACCCGTCGCGACGATGCGAAGACGCTTTCTGCTGCACAGCCTGTGGGCTGCGGCCGGTATATCGTCCGCCGCGCAGGCCGTCCCGACCATCGCTGCCGCATCGGACCTGAAGTTCGTGCTGGATGACATTGCAGCGCAGTACACGAAGGACACCGGCCAGGCGCTGCGCCTGACCTACGGCTCGTCCGGCAACCTGGCCCGCCAGCTGGAGCAGGGCGCGCCGTTCGATATCTTCCTGTCGGCCGATGAGTCCCTGGTGGATGGGCTGGCACACAAGGGCCTGACGGCCGATGGCGGGCAGCTGTACGCGATCGGCCGCATCGTCCTGTTCACCGCCACTCCCGGCGCATTCACGCCCGACGCGCAGATGAACGGGTTGCGCGCTGCGCTGGCCGGTGGCCAGGTGCGCAAGTTCGCCATCGCCAACCCCGAACACGCGCCCTATGGGCGTGCGGCACAACAGGCGCTCGTCGCGGCGGGGCTGTGGGCGGTGATCGAACCGCGGCTGGTGCTGGGCGAGAACGTGTCGCAGGCCGCGCAGTTCGCGGCCAGCGGCAATACCCAGGGCGGCATCTTCGCGCTGTCCCTGGCGCTGGCGCCGGCGTTCGCCGGCAAGGGGGTCCATGCGGTGTTGCCGCAGTCACTGCACCAGCCGCTGCGCCAGCGCATGGTGCTGATGCGCCGGGCCTCCGCCGAGGCACGCGCCTTCTACCGCCGGCTGGCCGACCCCGGCGCGCGGCAGGTGTTCAAGCGGTACGGTTTCGTGCTGCCCGGCGAATGATGGACTGGACCGCGCTCCAGCTCTCGTTTGCGCTAGCCCTGGCCACCAGCCTGGTGCTGCTGCCGGTGGGCATTCTGCTGGCCCGCCCGCTGGCGCGGTCGCGCTCGCGCCACCGCTGGCTGCTGGAAGCGGCGCTCACCCTGCCGCTGGTGCTGCCGCCCACTGTGCTCGGGTATTACCTGCTGGTGGCCATGGGGGCGGCGTCACCGCTGGGTGCGCTGTACGAGCGCTGGATCGGGCATTCGCTGGCATTTTCGTTCGAGGGTCTGCTGCTCGCCTCGATCGTGTTCAACATCCCGTTCGCGTTGATTCCGATGTTGCGCGCCTTCGAAGCGGTCAACGCCGAGGTGCTGCAGGCCGCCAGGCTGTGCGGCATGGGGCCGTGGCAGGCGTTCCTGCGGGTGGAGTTGCCGCTGTGCTGGCCCGGCGTGATGTCCGGCATGGTGATGACCGCGGCGCACACGCTGGGCGAGTTCGGCGTGGTGCTGATGGTGGGCGGCAACATCCCAGGTGAAACCCGCACCGTGGCCATCGCCATCTACGACCGGGTGCAGGCCTTCGACATGCGCGGAGCCGGCATGATGTCGGCGTTTCTGCTGGTGGTGTCGCTGCTGGCGCTGGGCCTGGCGGCGCGCCAGGGGCGTGGCGCGCGCAGCCTCTGACGCGATGTTGACCGTCACCCTGCACCAGACGCGGCCGATCGACCTGGAGGCCACGCTGCAATGTGCGCCCGGCGAACTGGTCGCCGTCGTCGGGCCCTCGGGCAGCGGCAAGTCCACCCTGCTCAAGACCATTGCCGGCCTGTTGTCGGGCGCCACCGGCGAAGTGCGGATCGGCGACACCGTCTGGCTGGATTCGCGCGCCGGCATCCATGTCCCGGCGCACCGGCGTAGGGTGGGTTTCGTGTTCCAGAGTTACGCCCTGTTCCCGCACATGACGGTGCTGCAGAACGTGATGGCGGCAGCCGGCGGCGAGCGGGTCGCGCGCGAGGCCGCGGCACGCGAGGTGCTGGCGGCGGTCAACATGGCGGGCCTGGAGGGCAGCCGGCCCGGCGCTCTCTCTGGTGGCCAGCAGCAGCGCGTCGGCCTGGCGCGCGCGCTGGTGCGCAAGCCCGAGGTATTGCTGCTGGACGAACCGTTTTCCGCGGTCGACCAGATGACGCGCGAGCGGCTGTACGAGGAGCTTGCCGAGTTGCGTGCCAACCTGGCCATTCCCACCGTGATGGTGACCCACTCGATTGCCGAGGCCCAGCTGCTGGCCGACTCGATGGTGGTGCTGCACCGCGGGCGCACCCTGCAGGAGGGCGCGCCCGAGTTCGTCTACCGCCACCCGGTCGAACCCGATGTGGCGCGCCTGATGGGGCACAAGAACGTGTTCGATGGCATGGCGATGGACGCGGGCGACCGGCCTGGCGGCGTGATCGACTGGAAGGGCCTGCACCTGCGGGTGTCGGCCCCGCTGCGCCGTGCCGGCCCGGTGGCCTTCTGCGTGCCCGCCGACGATGTGCGCCTGGCCGGCCCCGAGGTGACGGATGCGCCGAACCGGTTCGACGCTGTCGTGGACAAGGCCATCCCGGTCGGGCCCAGTGTCATGGTCTATGCGTGGCTGCCCAACCGCGAACGTATCGCGTTGTCGGCGCCCAAACATGTGCTGGCGCGGCGCGGGGTGGCCGTGGGCGAGACGGTGTCGCTGACGATCGCCGGGCAGGACATCCATGTCATGCAGAGTGCGCCGCTGCGGCCGAAGCGTGGCAGCTGACGGCGCCTTCGCGTAGACTGCGCAGCACCCGCCGCGAGCGCGCCCTCAACCCGGAGCCACCATGCCAGATGCCGCCAGCAAGTCGACACCCGTTCCGATCCTGGGCCTGGCCCATATCGGCATCCGCGTACACAACCTGGAGCGCTCCGTGCGGTTTTACGAGCTGCTGGGATTCACCAAGACCGTCGGCCCGATCGGCCCGGAACCCGTGGCGGTGCTGGACCACCCCTCGGGTATCGAGGTGAACCTGGTGCTCAACGCGCCGGACGCCACCGCACCGAACATCCTGATGGACGTGACCGACAAGCACCCGGGCATCACGCACTTCGCGTTGTTGTGCCCCGACATCCTGGCCGCCAAGGCGGCGCTCGAAGCCGCAGGTATTGCGCTGAGTGGCGGCCCGGTGCGTTTCGGCCCGGGTGCGCAGGGCATCTTCGTGCGCGACCCGGACCGCAACGTGATCGAGCTGCACCAGCGCGGGTGAGCCGCGTCGGGGCGCCCTCAGCGCGGCCGGTGCATGCGAAACAGCTGCGCCGGCCCGACCGAGAAATAGTCGGCCGGCCCGCCGCCGCGCAGGATCGGTTCTGCCTTGGCCGTGTCGTAGACGCCGTCGACCAGCAGGCTTCGGCGGATATGCACCGCGACCACCTCGCCCAGCACCAGCCAGGTCGGCACCTTCACACCGTCGATGCCCTGCAACTGGGTGATCTGGGTGAGCTTGCATTCGAAGGACACCGGGCTCTCCAGCACGCGCGGCGCGCGCACCAGGCGCGAGTCCACCGGCGTCAACCCGGCCAGGTCGAATTCGCTGACCTCGGGCGCCACGGTGGCGCAGCTGGCGTTCATCGCGTCGGCCAGCGGCCGCGTGGCCAGGTTCCAGACGAACTCGCCGGTTTCCTCCACGTTGCGCACGGTGTCCTTGTAGCCGATGCTCGAGAACCCGATGATCGGCGGCACGTAGTTGAAGGCGTTGAAGAAGCTGTAGGGCGCAAGGTTGTTCTGCCCAGACGCGCTGCGCGTCGAGATCCATCCGATCGGTCGCGGGCCGACGATGGCATTGAACGGGTCATGGCGCAGGCCG
>JANMZX010000186.1:0-13543 GCA_031383745.1 Rhodoferax sp.
CGGGCGGTGGTATTTCGGCGTGGCGCCGAGCTTGGCCAGGCGCTCCTTGAAGTCGGGGAAGTCGTCCAGATCGCGCGGCACGGCGCGCGGCATTTCGCCGAGCTCGAAGCCGGTGAGCCGGTGCCGGATGTAGGTGGCGTAGGAGATCTTGCTCATCTCGCCGTCGCTCACCACGTCGACCTGCGAGCCGGCCTGGCGTGCCACCACATCGGCCACTTCGGCAGCCATGACACGGTCGAACTCGGCTGCATCAAAGTTCAGGCCGCTGTCCTGCGCGAACAGTTGCGTCACCACACGTTCGGGCCGCGGCAGGCTGCCGACATGGGTGGTGAGGATGCGTTGTGCCATGGGTGTCTCCTGTGTGTCTGGGTGATCGGGGAAATGCGTGTGCTCAGCGTTGCGAACGGTCCACGAAGCGCTTGGCGCCGACAAAACCGTTGGCATCGATGGCTCGGTCCAGCGCGCCCGCCGCGGCAACTACCTCTGGCGACCACTCGATCGTCTTGCGGCCGTCGCCAGGTGTCATGACCAGCACCACGGCGTCGGTGTCGCCTTGGTTGCGGTAGCTGCGCCAGCAACCCGCGGGCATCGCAAAACTGTCCCAGCCCTCGTCCGAGCCGCGGGCCAGGCTGGGCACCATCGCGCTCCCGGATTCGACCGCGATCTCGACCGCGCCCTGGTAGACGGCCAGCACCTGCTTCTCCTGTAGCCGGTGGCGCGACACGCCACCGCCCGCTGGCAGCTTCAGCCATTCGATCGAGAAACCGTGCGAGTTGACCACCGGCGCGGCGTGGTCGCGGTCCTGCGTCATGCCCAGGCCGATCACCGGCGCCATCTGCCCCCCGCAGCCCGGCATGGCGGAATCCAGCAGCGCCCGCGAGGACCAGTCGAGCCCGGCAAAACGCACCACGCGCCGGCCCATCTGCTCGGGCGACCAACTGCGCAGCGCGGCGATCTCGGCCGGCGACATCGGCTGCAGCCGCCGCGCGGTGTCGTCCCATTTCTGGCCCAGCTGCTCGTCGATGATGTGGTAATCCTCGGTGAGGTGCACGCCCTGCGCCCGTGCGGCCTCCAGCGTGTCGGGCCCCCACAGGATGCCGCCGGTGTCATCGCGCCCCAGCGCAGTGAACATGAAACCCTCCACATCGCCCGTGTTCTGGAAGCCGCGGTAGATCCAGGTCGGCACGCTGGCGATGTCCCCCGGCCCGATGCCGGCCTTCGATACATCGGGGTTGAAGCCCCAGTGCAGGTCCCAGCGGCCTTTGGTGCAGATGAACACCTCGGCGGTGAAATGCATGTGCGGGGGGTTGCGGGTACCCGGCGGCATCGCCACACCACCGACCTGGAAGCCGTGTTTCTCGCGCAGGCTCACCGGCTGGTTCGGGTTCTGCGACACACCAGGCCCGATCAGCGCATAGTTCTTCTTGGGCGCGCAGCCGGGGATGCGGTAGTCGATGAAGGCCTCGGTGCTGTAGCGCAGGCTGCTGAAAGGGATGAAACGGGCGCGGATTTGGTCTTCGGTCAGCATGGTTTGTTCCGGGTGGTGGTGGTGACAGGACTGGACATGGACGATTCAACTGCGCATCCAGCGGATCAGCGCGTGGTTGAGCCGGGCACCCGCTTCCAGCGGAAGGAAATGGCCGACACGCGGCAGCTCCAGCCAGGTGGCACCGGGCTGCGCCGCCAGCATGGCGCGTTGCCAGGGCGGTGGGCACAACCTATCCCTGGCACCACTGACCACCAGCAGACGTCCGTCGAAGCGCTTCAAGGCCGCGCAACCGTCCGGGCGTGCGGCCGCCCATGCAAACTCGGCAAACGCCGCCTTGCGGGAGGTCTTGAGCGCCATGTCGTGCACCAACCCCGCATGCTGGCGCCGGTGCCGCTCGTGGTGAAAATAGCCCGGCTTCACATGGCGGGCCACTTCGCCGGGCCCACGGTCGCACCACAACTTGCGCAGCCACGCGCTCTTGCGCCGACCCGGCGCACTGGCGGGCTGCGCATTGCTGGCGATCATGGCGATACGCTCGATTCGCTCGGGTGCCAGACGGAGCAACTCCAGCGCCCATAAACCGCCGAGCGAAAAGCCGGCCACCGAAAAGCGCGGCGGCAGGTTGCGCAACACTTCGGGAGCCCAGGCGTCCAAGCGGTCCAGCCCGCAGTAGTCGAGGACACGCACATCGGCCACACCGCGCAACGCGCGCTTCTGGCGTTGGAAGATGCGCGAGTCACACAAGGTGCCGGGCAGCATGACCAGCGTTGGCAGGGTCACTTGCGTATGCGCTCCTCGGTCACCTGGTCGAACAGATAGCAACGCGCCGCATCGAAGCGGATGCCGACCGAGTCACCGATCTCGCAGCGGAAGTGGCGATCGGCACGTGCCGCGAACTGGCGGCTTCCCACCGTGACCGTGACCAGCACGGACTCGCCGGTGAGCTCGAATGCGTAGACCCGGGCATCGAACAGGCCCGCACCCAGGCCGACCACCTGTACATCCTCCGGCCTCACGCCTAGCACCACCGCCTTGCGGCTGCCGGCAATGATGCAGGGTGCGCGCAGCCCTTCGCCCGAAAACACCCCGTCGGCCAGCTCGCCCTGGACCAGGTTCATGCTTGGCGAGCCGATGAAGCCTGCGACAAACAGATTGGCCGGGTCGTTGTAGACCGCCTCGGGCACATCGAGTTGCTGGATCACGCCCTTGTTCATGACCGCGACGCGTGTTGCCAGGGTCATGGCCTCCATCTGGTCGTGCGTGACATAGACCGTGGTGATGGCCATTTCATGGTGCAGGTGCTTGAGCTCGGCACGCATCGTCACGCGCAGCTTGGCATCGAGGTTGGACAGCGGTTCGTCCATCAGGAACACCCGCGGCGTACGCACCAGCGAGCGCGCCAACGCCACCCGCTGGCGCTGACCACCCGACAACTGGCCGGGCTTGCGGTCGAGGTAGGGACCGAGTTCCACCTTGGCGGCGGCGTTATCGATCATGCGCGCCGCCTCCGCCCCCTTGACGCCGCGGATCTTGAGCGGGTAACCAATGTTCTCGCGCACCGTCATGTGCGGGTACAGGCCGTAGTTCTGGAACACCATGGCCACGTCGCGGTCGCGCGGCGGCATTTCATTGACCAGCTCGCCGCCGATCAGGATCTCGCCCTCGGTGGGCTCCTCCAGGCCGGCGATCATGCGCATCGAGGTGGTCTTGCCACACCCCGAGGGGCCGAGCAGAACCAGGAACTCCTTGTCCACCACGGTCAGGTCGAGCTTGTCGACCGCGATGAAGTCGCCCCAGCGCTTCGTGATTTTCCTGAACTCGACTCCGGCCATGGTGGTTCCCTGAATATGTTTGCTAACGCACAGCCCCAAGGTTCATGCCCTTGGTGAAATGCCGCTGGATGGCCAGCGCGAAGAACAGCATGGGCAGCGTGATGATGATGCCGGTGGCAGCGATCAACTCCCACAGGTCGCCACGCTCCATGCGAAAACCGATGATGCCCACCGACAGCGGAACCACCTTGGTGCGGGTGAGGATCAGCGCGATCAGGTACTCGTTCCAGGTCATGATGAAGCAGAAGATGGCGGCCGTCAGGATGCCAGGGCGTGCCATCGGCACCACCACATCCCACAACAGCTGCAGCCGAGTGGCGCCGTCAACCAGCGCAGCCTCTTCGGTTTCCTGCGGAATCGCGTCGATGAACCCCTTGATCGTCCAGACCGCGTACGGCAGCACGATGGCCAGATCCACGATGATCAGCGCCAGGTAGGTGTCGAGCATGCCGAAGTTGCGGAACATGATGTAGAACGGCAGCACGATCACCACCGCCGGGATGAACTGCGTCAGCAGGATCCACTGGAACATCGCGCGTTTGAACCGGAACTGCAAACGCGAAAACGCATACGCCGCACACACCGCCATGGGAATCGCGATCACCACCGTGCCGATGGCGACCACCAGGCTGTTGGCCACCTTCAGGCCGATCTGCCAGCGGTCACCGAAAACCTCGCGAAAATTGTCCAGCGTGGGGGTGAAGAAAATCGTGTAGCGGTAGACGTCCACCGGTGGTTTCAACGAGGTCAGGATCATCCAGATGATCGGGAACAGGATGACGATCGCCACCAGCAGCAGCACGCCGTTTTCCAGCACCTGCAGGGCCAGCTTGCGCCTGCGAGTGGAGGCGCGGCGTTGCGCCAGGAGCTGGGCTGTGCCTTGCGCTGGCGCGCCGGTTGCCATCACTTCGCATCCTTCTTGAACAGGAAACGCATGTAGTAAAACGACAGGCCGAACAGTATGGCCGTCAGCACATAGGCCACCGCCGCCGCATAACCCATGTCGTAATCGCGGAACCCCTTGTTGTAGGCGAAGAAGGCCAGCGTCGAGGTCTCCAGGCCCGGCCCGCCGCCGGTCATGGTGACGATGGAATCGAACACCTTGAGCGCAAAAACGGTCTTGAGGATGGCCGCCACCGCCAGCACCGGCGCCAATTGCGGCAAGGTCACATCGCGGAACACCTGCCAGTTGGTCGCGCCGTCGATGCGCGCGGCTTCCTGGGTATCCGGCGGAATCGATGCCAGGCCACCCATAAGCATGAACGTGAAGTAGGGTGCCCAATGCCAGACGTCGGACGACACCAGGACGGCAATCGCCATGGCCGGACTGGCGAAGTAGTCGAAACCCTGCATGAACGGAAGCAAAATACCGATGGTGCGCGCAAAGGCACCGAATTCGGGGTTGAACATGAACCGCCAGGAGATGCCAATAAGCGCCGGGCTCATCGCAAACGGCAGGATGATCAAGGTGCGCAGGATCGACTTGGCAAAACCCGCGCGCAGCAGCAGGATCGCCAGGCCAAGAGCCACTGCGAGCGTGACCACCACGTCGATGGCCACGAAGCGCGCGGTGACGGCCATGACGGTCCAGAATTCGGGGTCGTCGGTGAAGGCGATCTCGTAGTTCTCAAGGCCGACCCAGGGGCCGGGAAGAACGGACGTAAGCAAACGCCAGTCCCGAAAGCTGGTCAGGAAGGAAAAGGCCAGCGGATACACCGTTGTTGCGGCCACCACCAGCATGGCTGGCAGTAGCAGCCCGAGGACGAGTTTGCGGTTGTTCATGGGATAGGGCGCGGCGGGTCGCCCGCGCCAAGGCGGGCGACCCTGTGCAAGCGACTAGCCTGCGCGGCGCATGATGCGCGCCACCTGGGAGGCGGCGCTATTCATGGCATCTGCCACCGAAGCCTGACCAGTCACGATGTTGGACATGGCCACTTCCAGCACGTCGATCACCGGCAGGAACTCGGGGATGTTGGGGATCGACTTGGTCTTCTGCAGGGCCTGGGCCGCGACGTTGTGCATGTTGCCAAAACGCTTGTTGACTTCGGGGTCGCGCAGGTTGGACCAATTAACAGCCACCACGTCGTTCTCGGTCGGGTCGACCAGGATGGCGCGCTCGATCTCCGGCTGCGAGATCCAGAGCAGGAACTCGAGCGTGGCTTGGGGCACCTTGGAGTGCTTGTTCACGCCGTAGATCCAGTCGTTGACATAAGTGCTAGGCTGTGAACCGGCATAGGTGGGCAAGGGCACAAACCCGACCTGGTCGAGCTTGATCACCGAATCCTTGCCACTGAATCGGTTGTAGATGTGCCACCAGATGGGCAGCATTGCGACCTTGCCCTGCACGAAAGCGCCTGCGGCGTCCTGCTCGATGAACGAGGCGGCACCCGGGGGCGTGATCTTGTGCTTGAGGATGATGTCGACGTAATCCTGCGTGGCCTGCAACCCCTTGGCATTGTTAAAGATCGGCTTCATCTTGGCGTCGAACAAGTCTGAGCCATTGCCCCACAGGAAGTTGTACCAGACCATGAGGTTCTGGCCGCTGTTCTTGCCATAGGGAATGGCCACGCCCGCCAGGTCGGGCTTCTTGGCCTGCACCGTCTTGCCGGCGGTGACCAGTTCGGCCCAGGTCTTGGGCGGCTTGATGCCGAGTTCGTCAAACACATCCTTGCGGTAGAACAGCAACTGAATGTGGCAACGGTTGGGCAGCCCGTAGGTGTCGCCCTTGTATTGCGAGGCTGCCAGGAACGCCGCGGGATAGCGGTCGAGATTGAACTTCTTGGTCTTGAGGTGTGCGTTCAGCGGCTGCAGGTAGGACTCCACCATCGGCGGAATCCAGATGTCCATGATCGTGCACAGGTCGAAATCAGCCGACGAGGCCACCATCTCGGCCGTCAGCTTTTCGCGCATCGAGCCGAACGGCACGTCAACATAGGTCACCTTGATGCCGGTGGCCTCCTCAAATGCCTTGGAGCGCTTGGCGTGGGACGCGAACTGCGACGAACGCACCGCCATCACCTTGACCTCCTGCCCGGCAAAGGGCTTGCCCGGGGTGATGCCAGCCATGGATTGCGCCTGCGCAGCACCCGGCAGCACCAGGGACGACCCGGCAGCCAGCGTCGCCTGGAGAATTTCGCGTCTGTTCAGTGTCATGTCTATCCTTAGAAAGTTGTGAACATTGGGTCCGTCGCTGCAACCGAAACCAAAACATGTGTTTTGACAACCGTCAGAGATTCGCCACTCTGTTGGCGTCCGGGACCAGAGGATAACCAAATTTGCATTCGAATGCAAACCTGCTTGGGAATATTCAGTCTGGGTGTTTTTCCTCCTTGCAGACTTTGCGGGTCGGTCAGTAGGCCTGCCGCTCAGTAGGTGGGCGGTGTGACGGCGCTGATGATTTCTGCCGACGTCTTGCCGACGTTGCGAAAGCGATGCGGCAACTGGCTGTCGAAGTAGTACCCATCTCCTTCGCGCAGCACCCTGGACGTGGCTCCGACGGTGAGTTCCAACTCGCCGCGCAACACGAAGCCCGCCTCCTGTGCCGTATGCGAAAAGGCCTCCCCGCTGTCCGCGTCGACCTGGTAGGTCTCGCGCAGCATCAGCAGTTGCCGGTTCGGATGGTTCATGCCGAGCATGCGGTAGGACACCGTGTCCGCATCGCCGATTTCCACCAGTTCCTCGTTCGAATAGAAGGGCGAGTACGGCACCGACTGCGGCAGATCGCCAAAAAACCCGACCAGCGTGGTGCCCAGCGCGTCGAGCATGGCGGACAGTGTGTCGATGCTCGGGCTGGTGCGCTCGCGCTCGATGAGCGAGATGGTCGCATGCGAGATGCCCGAACGCGCCGCCAGCTCGCGCACCGTCAGTTTGCGCCGGTTGCGAAGCTGCTTGATATGAAGTCCGATTCTCGGCATGGGTCCCCCGCACACGGTCGGTTGAATGAAATGGCCATCGCGCCGCCCCTCTGAGGTGGGCATTGTGGAGTTCGCCACGGTGACGTGCTGCGCCTGGTGAATATTGTGGACAAGGCGGGGCAAGGGTTTACCCGGGACTGCATTGCCCGGGCGCGCACCCCGACGCCACCTCTGCGAGGGCACAGTTTGCACCGGATCACGCGTGGCGCCTGCAGCGGGTGCGACGCGGCACCAATTGCGGACAGTATTGTGGACGCGACCTTGCATGCGCTTGCGCGCCTGCGGCGCGCTTCCTACACTTTGCCTTCGAAGTCATCCGGCATTCCGCCACCTCACCACCCGACGCCCCTTTCCCATGCCCGCACCTCTGCCCTCCATCGAGCTCATCAAAGCGCCGACCCGCACCGGGAACAAGGAACTGGGCGAGGTCGAAGCCGTCGTGCGCGGCGTGATCGACGCGGTGCGCCAGCGCGGTGATGCTGCCGTGCGCGAGTTCTCGCGAAAGTTCGATCGCCACGACCCGCCGGCACTCGAAGTCACGCAGGCCGAACGCCTGGCTGCGGTGGCTGCGCTGGACCCCCAGACCCGCGCCGACACCGAGTTTGCAATCGCACGCGTCAGGGCCTTCGCCCAGGCCCAGCTCGCGACGATGCTGCCGCTGGAGGTCGAGCAACTCCCGGGCGTGCACCTGGGACACCGCATCATCGCCATCGAACGCATCGGCGCCTACGTGCCGGGTGGTCGCTACCCGATCCTGTCGGCGCCGGTCATGACACTCGTGCCGGCCAAGGTGGCGGGCTGCGACGAGGTCATCGCCTGCCTGCCACCAAACGCACACCCCGCCATGGTCGCCGGGTGTCACCTGTCGGGCGCCGACCGCATCTTCCGCGTCGGTGGCGCGCAGGCGATTGCCGCCATGGCCTGCGGCACCGAGTCGATACCCCAGGTGGACAAGATCGTGGGCCCGGGCAACGCCTATGTGAACGAAGCCAAACGGCAGGTGTTCGGCCAGGTAGGGATCGACCTGCTCGCCGGACCCAGCGAGATATTCGTCGTGGCTGACGACTCGGCCGACCCGCACATGATCGCCACCGATCTGCTGGCCCAGGCCGAACACGACATCCACACCCGGGTCGGCCTGATCACCACCAGCCGCAGGTTGGCCGAAGCCACGCTGCTCGAGGTCGAGCGCCAGTTGCAGCAACTCCCCACGGCCGATGTGGCTGGCCCGTCATGGCGCGAATTCGGCGAGATCGCGCTGGCGCCCGACGATGCGGCGATGCTCGCTTATTCGGATTACATCGCCGCGGAGCACCTGCAGGTCCACACCCGCGACCCCCACGCGACGGCGGCGAAGCTGCGCAACTACGGCTCGCTGTTCATCGGTCAGCGCGCCAGCGTGGTGTATTCCGACAAATGCTGCGGCACCAACCACACGCTGCCTACGATGCGCGCCGGGCGCTACACGGGTGGACTGTGGGTGGGTTCGTTTGTGAAGGTCTGCACCCACCAGTGGATGGATCAGACCGGTGTGGAGGCGGTGGCGCCGCCGGCCATACGCCAGAGCACCACCGAAGGCATGGAAGGCCACCGCCGCGCAGCGGCCTTGCGCCTGCACGGCAAGGGCTGGTAGGCGGGTGCGGGCGCCCTGGACGCGCCTCCGCGCTTGGCGGCGGTGGTCGCCAGCGCCGCGCCTCAGGACCGGTTCTGGAAGAAGTTGGAGTAGCCGAGCAGACCCCACTCCTCAACGATCTTCCACTGGCCACCCTGCTTCTTCACCACACACTCGCACATGTTCATGATGTTGTCGTAACCCAGCTTCCTGCCGTTGGGCTGGCCATGGACGCTGGGCCCGGTGAACGTGCCCTCGGGGTGGGTGATCTGGATGAAGCGGTATTCGTCGTCGCTGACCTTGTCGGCCCAGATGCCGATGAAGACAATCTTCATGTCGGGCAGGGTGTACAGGCGCTCCAGCGTGTGGTGCACCACCGGCCCGATGCCCACGATGTCCACGCCGTTCTCGCCGTGAATCACGGTCTCGTCGGTGTAATGGTCGTAGATCAGCCCGACCATCTTGAAATCCCAGATGTACTGGGTATAGGCCTCGAAGAAGATCTCCACGTCCGCCGCGCACTGGAAGTCGGAGTTCTCGACGATCTTCTTCAGCCGATGGAATTCCTGCGCTCTTGCCTCAATCAGCATATGTCACCTGTTTGCTTGTCTGTCGACGGGCCTGCGGTACGGCGTCGGGTCAGGGTTGGTTCTGCAGCAGCCTGTCAATGGTCGGCTGGCTGCGCAGGGAAAACTCGCTGCTGACCTTCCAGCGCTCCTGGATCTTCGTGAACTGGTAGACGGTCTGCCCCATGGAATTGGTTTCGTTCAGTCTCCGCCCGGTGGGCGGGCCGAACTTGCTGGTCCCCGTGTTCGAGCCCTCGCACCAGGAACGCTGGTAGACCGTGAAGCCCTGCGCGGCGTCGCCGGCGGCAAAGGTCTCGGTGATGCGCACCCGCATGTCCGGGAACGCCGCCTGCATCGACAGGAACTCGTTGACGATGCCATCGGTCCCGCTGATCTTCAGACCGTTTGCGCACTTGTAGACGGCATGCGGGTCGTAGTACTCGTGCACCAGGCCCAGCAGGTTGTGGTTCCAGATCATCCTGGTCAAAGCGTCGGCATACGCGATGGCATCCGCCTTGCTGCGAAGGTCGGACTTTGCCATAGCCTGTTCGAGTTCTTTCCTCTCCAGTGCCATGCGGGTGCAGATATCCATGGTGTACGGTTCCTCGGGGGTGAAGGATGGCGGCGCGTCAAGCGCCGGCCCGGCTCTCGGTGTGGGCGAATATCTGCTTCCAGATTGACACTTCGTCGGTCACCAGGTACTCGGCGGTGATGCGGCCAGCGGTGACGTTGAGATGGCTCATGCCCATCACGTAGACCGGCGCGCCGGTCGGTTCACCGAAGTGGCCGAAGCCGCTGTGGGTGCCGGTGAGCGACCAGCGCAGCGCCATGCGCGCCGGCTGCTCCGGGTCGCGGTTGATGCGCGCGCTCTCGACCTTGAATGCCGCGTCGGGGAAGGACGCGAGATAACCCAGTGCGAAGGTGTCGATGTCCACATGGCCATACCGCACGTCGCCGCCCGGCGCGTGCAGCGCCGCGCCGTGGAAATACAGGTCGCGGATCACCGCCGTTTCCTTGTGGTGCCACAGACGGGTCAGGCCTTGCACAACCGCCGCCACGGTGGCGTCCTCCTGCACCGCGGACACGAAGCGGCCGGGCTTGTCGTGCGCTGGCACGAAGAATGTGATGGGAAGTCCGTTGCGGACCTCGCGGTCGACCATCTCGCGCGCCAGAGCGCGCGGCTCCAGGCCCAGGCACCTGGCAAAGGCGGCCTGGTCACGCACCAGCCATTCCTCCACCACCACCTGGTTGCGCACCCAGCAGTCGGCGATGATGCGGCTGCGCACCACCTTGCCCTGCGCCTTGCCCAGGATGCCGTCACCCGTGTGGGTCATGACCGAGGTGAGACGGTGCGAGGACAGGAAACTGCCGTCGTCATGGCCGGTCCAGATGACGTCCTCGCCCACCAGCTGCCGGTTGGGGAACTGGTGCAGGGTCTGCAGGGTTTGCGCCGTGACGCCCTGGTTGCTGCCGGTGAAGCCGGTGGCTGCGCGCAGCAGGATGTCGGGTGCGTAGTATTTGTCGAGCTTGCCACCGATGCCACGGTCCTCCCATATTTCACGGGTAATGCCGTAGATGAAGTCGGGAACGGATGAATAGGGGCCGAGGTCAGGTGTCATGGATGGGTACGGAATGCGGGGAACCGGTGCGGCGGTTGGGGTGGACAACGGCACCAACAATACGTGGCGCCAGCCAGACGAAGCCAAATACTAACCAAATTTGCATTCGAATGCAATATCTCGGCCCACATTCCTGTGCCTTGCCTTATGCTGGTGGCCCATGGCAAAGAAGGCTTTGAAATCACTCGGCGCATCGACGGAATTCGGCAGCGCCACGTCCTATGACGTGGCGCGTCTGGCCGGGGTTTCCCAGTCCGCGGTGTCACGCTGCTTCAAGCCCACCGGGTCCATCTCCGAGAAGACGCGCCAGAAGGTGCTGGCTGCGGCGGCCGAACTGCATTACGCGCCGAACGCCATTGCACGTTCGTTGATCACGCGCCGCTCCAACATCGTGGCGGTGCTCATCACAGAAACCTCGACCCGCCATACGCCGGAGATCCTGTTCCAGCTCAATGTGGAGCTGCTGCGCCGCGGGCTGCACCTGCTGCTGTTTTCGATTACCCAGGAGATGGGTGCCGGTGATGTGATCGCCGAGGTGCTGCGCTACAAGGTGGACGGCGTGATCGCCTGCACCACCCTGCCCGACGAGCAGATCCAGCGCTGCAACCACCGTGGCATCCCGGTGGTGCTGTACAACCGCGTCGCGCCGACCCAGAACGCCTGCAGTGTCAGCTGTGACCAGGTCAACGCCAACCGCGACATTGCCGACCGCCTGTACCGCGGCGGCCACCGGCATTTCGCCTTCATTGGCGGTGGCGACAGCGCGCCGGTGTCGGTACAGCGTCAGCGCGGTTTCGTCGGGCGCCTGCAGGAACTGGGCATCAACGATGTCGCGCTGGCCACCGGCGATTTCGGCTACGAATCAGGGCAGGCGTGCCTGGTCGAGCTGGTGCAACGCAGGCAGCCCTTGACCGCCGTGGTGTGCGCGAACGACGGCATGGCCCTGGGCGCGATGGACGCCGCACGCTTCGACTGCGGCTTGCGCGTACCCGAGGACATCTCCATCGTCGGCTTCGACGACGTCAGCAGTGCGCGCCGCCCGCCCTACCAGTTGACCACCGTGCGCCAGCCAGTGGAGGAACTGGCCCGCAACGTCGTGCAGTTGCTGGTGGAGCGCATAGAGGACCCGCAACTGGCGCCGCGCGTATTGCTGCTGCCAGGTGAACTGATGGTGCGCAAGTCTGCGCGCCTGGGAGACGTATAGCCGGCGCGCCTCAGGTCACCGGCAGCAGGTGCGCCGGGGCCACATAACCGGACGCGTCGAGGCGCAGGTCCTGCACCAGGGCGGCTTGCACGACCGCCGGATGCCAGTCGATCGACTTGCGTGCGTCACCGCCCAGCATCACGACAATGCGCCCCGGGCCGGTGCCCACGTTGCGCAGGCTGCGCCAGGCATTCACCGGTACCGACATCACCTCCCACGGCGCCAGCGCGAGGCACACCTCGGCGTCGCCTTCGTTGAGCACCAGTTCCCAGTCACCCTCCTTGACGATCAGCACCTGGGAACACGCCAGCCGGTGCCGCGACATGCCGGCGCCGGGCTCTGCGCGCAACCACTCGATGCTCAGGGAGTGGGGGTTGCCGACCGGCGACTCGTGGTTGCGGTCCTGGGTCATGCCGTAACCCACCACCGGGGCAAGTTCCGCGCCGCCACCAGGCAGCCGGCAGTCCAGCAGGGCCGTGGCCGACCACTGGAGGTCCTGCGGCCGCACCAGTCGCCGGCCCATCTGCTGCGGCGTGTAGCGACGCAGCCCGGCCATTTCATCGGCGCTCATGGGAGCGATCAACTGTACGTCTGGCGGCACTACACCAGCGGTAGGCACCGAGTCGAACAGCAGGTTCTCGCGCGTCAGGTGCAATCCGGTACGCGCCGCGGCATCGATCACGCTGGGCGCCCAGAGGATGCCGCCGGAGTTGTCCTGTCCCAGCGCGGTGAAGATGAAGCTGTCGTCGGGGCCGATGTTGGTGAAGCCGCGGAAGATCCAGGTCGGTATCGACACGATGTCGCCTTCACGCAGGGTGATCTCGCCGTCCTTGCCGTCATTGCCCCAGCGCACCGCCCACTCGCCACGGAAACACATGAACACCTCGGCGCTGAAGTGCAGGTGCAGGTTGTTGACCACGCCGTGCGGCATGGACGCCGCGCCCAGGTCGAAACCATGTCGGCCCTGGATGTTGATGACCTGGTCGGCGTTCTGCGCCACGCCCATGCCGACCAGCGCGTAGTTGACCTTGCGGTTGGATCCCGGAATGCGGCAATCCAGAAAAGCTTCGCCGCAGGCCACCCAGTCCTTGCGCAGCACATGGCGCGCGCGCGCTTCGGGTTCGGTGACGATGGTGCTTTCCACGTGGGACATGGGAACTTTCCTCGGGGTTCACCACCGCGCGGCGAAATGCACGCGCAGGTGTTCGATCTGGTCAGCGCCCAATGGCGCAGGGCGCTGGCCGGTGAGATGCCACAGGCGAGCGGTTTCTTCGAGTTCCTCCAGCACCGCCATCGCCTGCGCCGGC
>JANMZX010000196.1:0-3364 GCA_031383745.1 Rhodoferax sp.
AGGCGCCAAACCAGATGCGCGCCGGCCATGGCCAGGGCGCCGTCTACCGCACCACCCTGCTGACCAAGATCCTGCACCTGCTGGCAGTCAAGGCCACATTGTTCGACCCAGCGGGCCTGGGCCTGGAGATGGAGGCCGAGAAACCCGGCTGGTGCGATGCGCTCAACGGCCTGCCCGGCCTGTTCGGATCGTCGACGCATGAAGCCTACGCGCTCGCGCGCTGGGTGGCGTTTGCGCGCCGCGCGGTGCAGGAGCACCTGGGCGGCGACGCCGTGCTGTCCGTGCCGCTCGAAGTGGCGGGCCTGATGGGCAGCGTGGCCGCGATCCTCGAAGAAGCTGCCGACGACCGGGACTTCTTCGCCACCTGGGACCAGCTGGCAACACGGCGCGAGCAGTTCCGCGACGAGATCCGCCTGGGCGTGTCGGGTGACGAATCCAGCCTGCCGGGCCATGCCATCCTGCGCTTCCTGGACGCCGTCGACGCCACGCTGGCACGCGGCCTGGCGCGCGCGGTCGATGCGGCGGGGCTGCCGGTCAGCTACTACATCCACGAGGCCCGCGAATCCGTGCCCGCTGCCAACCCGCCCGCCGCGGAACAGCCCGGGCCCGCACACGTGCGCGTGCTGCGTTTCGAGACCCGGGCAGTCAGCGCCTTCCTCGAAGGCCAGGTACATGCGTTGCGCTCCCTCCACGACGCGGACAGGGCCCGCACACTGTACGCGGCGGTGCGGCGCTCGGCCCTGTTCGACGACAAGCTCGGCATGTACCGGGTCAACACACCGCTGGACAACGAGAGTTTCGAGATCGGGCGCAGCAGGATCTTTTCCCCCGGGTGGCTGGAGAACGAATCCATCTTCCTGCACATGCACTACAAGTACCTGCTCGAAGCACTGCGCAGCGGCCTGGCAGCGGAGTTCTTCGCCGACCTGCGCCGCGGACTCGTCGCTTTCCACGACCCGGCGGTCTACGGCCGTTCGCCACTGGAGAACTCGTCCTTCATCGCCAGCAGCCGCTTTCCGGATGCCAAGGCACACGGCGCCGGTTTTGTCGCGCGCCTGAGCGGGGCCACCGCCGAGTGGATCAGCATGGTGCTGCACATGGGGCTGGGCGCCGCACCGTTTCGCGTGGTGGACGGCGCGCTGCGCTTCGAACCGCGCCCGATCCTCGCCGACTGGCTGTTCACCGACACGCCGTCCGGCGGTTTCGACGCCGACAGCTTCGGGCTCACACTGTTCGGCAACACCTGGGTGGTCTACCACAACCCCACGCGCCGCGCCACCTACGGGCCGGGCGCCGTGGCGCCCCGGTCCTTCGAGCTGCGCCATGCGGATGGGCGGCGCACCCGGCATGACGGTGCCTGGCTGCCAGCGGCGCTGGCGCTGGAACTGCGCGGCGGCAGCGTCGCCAGCCTGGTGATCGAACTCGGCTGATCAGGCCGCAGCGGCCACGTAGGTGGCAATCGCGCGCGGCGGCAGGACGGTCACGAAGCGGGCGCCAGCATGGTGCAGCGCGAAGTCGATGTGTTCGTGCGTGCGGTTCATGACCACCGTGGCGATGCTGCCCTCGGGGTTCACGAAGGCTGTGGCCTCCAGGTCTTCGCGGGTGGCCGCACACAACACGCGCTGTGCACCGGGCTGCACGAAACGCGCGAAATGCCCGATGTAGAAATACGAACTCTGGTGCGACACCGTATGGCCGCTGGCGTCGGCCAGCATCGGCGCGCTGCACAGGTTGCCGACATGGTTGGGCCCGCCCGATGCATCGAGCAGCAGGTTCCAGTCGATCCAGCCCACCGTCCAGCGGTTGAGGTCGTTGATCATCGAGCGCGCATACCGTTCGCCCAGATCCCAGGAACCGTGGTGCGGCCCACCCTCCTGGCAACC
The DNA here is from genome assembly GCA_031383745.1 of Rhodoferax sp. Lineage (GTDB taxonomy): Bacteria > Pseudomonadota > Gammaproteobacteria > Burkholderiales > Burkholderiaceae_C > CAISIP01. The sequence continues at coordinate 1,884 of JANMZX010000196.1, forward strand.
CTCGGTGAACAGCAACTGCTTGTCGGGCCAGGCGTCATGCACCAGCTGCACATGGTCAAAGTGGTTTTCGCCGTACCAGTGGAAGCCGGTGCCCCACACATAACGCGCGGCCTGCGGGTCGGCATAGACCACGCTGGCGCGCTCGACCATGTGGTCGCGGTTGTGGTCCCAGACCACGATACGCACCTGGCCCAGGCCCGCCGCCTCCAGCGTCGGGCCGAGGAAATCGCGCACGAAATCGCGCTCTTCCTCGGCGCTGTAGATGCACGAATCCCAGCGCTGCGTGGCGGCCGGTTCATTCTGCACCGACACCCCCCACACCGGCACGCCCTCCTTCTGGTACTCCTCGACGAAACGCACGAAACAACGCGCCCAGGCGGCGCGGTATTCTGGCAGCAGCCTGCCGCCGTGGTTCATCTGGCCATTGCTCTTCATCCACGCGGGCGGGCTCCAGGGCGACACCAGCAGCTTGAGGGTGTTGCCGGCCACGCGTTGCGCCGCCTGGATGAACGGCAGCAAAGCGACACGGTCACGGTCGATCGTGAAACCGGCAAGTTCCTTATCTCCCGGCGTCGCGGCGTGGGCATAGTTGCCAAGTGCAAAGTCGCAGCTGTTCATGTGCACGCGGCACAGGGTGTAACCGTGGCCGGCGTGCCGGTCGAAATAATCGCGCATCACCTGCTCCCGGCCCTGCGGCGCCAGCGCCTGCCAGGTCACGGCTGCCGCCTCGGTGAACGCGCCGCCGAAGCCTTCGATGGTCTGGAAGCGGCGGCTCGGCTCGACCAGCACCACCGGCAGGCCGTGGTCGGCGGCACCGTGCGCCTGCAACGGGGCCAGTTCGGCCAGGTGCTGCCCGGTGCCGTGGGCGGTCAGGACGCGGCGCAGAAACAACGCGGACGGCACACCAGTCATCGCGGCCGGGGCGTCAGCTTGCCGCCAGCGCCGCCAGCATCGCCCTGGTGACGAGGGTGATGCCGCTGTCGGTGCGGAAGAAGCGCTGCGCGTCCACGGCGGCGTCCTCGCCGATGGTCATGCCGTCGGGAATATGGCAGTCACGGTCCACCACCACCCGGCGCAGACGCACGTGGCGGCCCACCACCACCCCTGGCAACAGCACCGACCATTCGACACTGGAATACGAGTGCACCCGTACGCTGGAGAACAGCACTGAACGCAGCACATGGCCCGAGATGATGCTCCCCCCCGAGATCAGGGACTCGACCGCCATGCCGCGCCGCTCGTCCTGGTTGTGCACGAACTTTGCCGGTGCGAGCTGCGGCTGGTAGGTCCAGACCGGCCAGCGCGCGTCGTACAGGTTGAGCAGCGGCTCGGTGGCGGTGAGGTCGATGTTGGCGTCCCAGAACGAGTCGATCGTGCCCACGTCGCGCCAGTAGGGCTGTTCGCCGGCCGTGCTGGTCACGCAACTCAGCGCGAACGGATGCGCCGCGGCCTGCCCCAGCCGCACCGCGCGCGGGATGATG
>JANMZX010000224.1:0-3014 GCA_031383745.1 Rhodoferax sp.
TCGATGAAACTCAGAGCGTGGGTGCGTTATGTGCGCAAGGCCCTTGAAACCTGGGGCTTGATTGCGCGCGAATACGGATGGCGCGAGTCGTTCATGTCGAAGCGGCCGGTCGACGCGCAGGGACAGGCGATCCCATGGTACACCTACCCCGCGATCGAGTTTCTGCGGTCACTCGATCTGCGCGGGCGACGGGTTTTCGAGTTCGGTTGTGGCAACTCGAGCGTTTTCTGGGCCGGCCGGGCGCAGGAGGTGGTGGCCGTCGAGAACGATATCGAATGGGCACGGACGGTGAATGCGTACGGCATCGCCAATCTGACCGTGATGGAGCAGCCTGACATGGACCTTTACGTGCTGGCTCCCGACCATGCCGGAGGGGTTTTCGACGTGGTCGTGATCGATGGCAGGCGCCGACATGCGTGCATTCCCGCTTCGCTGCGCGTGGTGTCCGCCACAGGCATGGTTATTTTCGACAATGCCGACTGGTATCCGGACGCATGTGCGGACTTGCGCGCACAGGGCTGGTTCCAGATCGACTTTTCAGGCCTCGGGCCGATCAACCCCTACTGCTGGACCACCTCGGTCTTCGTGCGGTGCAGCGCAGACTTTGCCCGCGCAGCCAACGTCAAGCCTGTCGGAGGAAACCCGCAATGACATCGGCCATCGTTGCCTCACGGGCTGGGGGTGTCCCATCGTGATGCGCATCGTCCGTCGACTGCTGGGCCGCGATCCCGCCTTCGAGCCCAATACCTGCTACGGCCAGGACGGCGAAGACCTGGTCCTGGACCGCATGCTGGAGCGCCAGGCACGGGGCTTTTATGTGGACGTGGGTGCCCACCACCCGGTGCGGTTTTCCAATACCTACCTGTTCTACCTGCGCGGTTGGCATGGCATCAACATCGATGCCCAACCAGGCTCGATGCGGCCCTTTCGAAAGTGGCGCGATCGCGATACCAACATCGAGTGCGGCATCGCGGGCACGGCCGGGGCGCTGCCGTATTACCAGTTCAACGAACCGGCACTCAATACCTTTGACAAGGCGGAGGCGGAGTTGAAGAACCATCCACCCTACCGGCTTGTCAACACCGTCGAGGTGCCGGTGCGACGGCTTGACGAGGTACTCGACGAGTTCATGCCCGCGTCCACCAGCATCGACTTCCTCTCCGTGGACGTGGAAGGCAAGGACCATGAGGTGCTGGCCTCAAACAACTGGAGCCGGTACCGGCCCCGATTCGTGCTCGCCGAGACCTTGCGGACCGATCTTTTGCAGTTGGGGACCTGTCCGGTCGTGCAATTGCTGGCCTCGGTCGGATACCGGCCGGTCGCCAAGGTGTACAACAGCACGTTCTTCGAGCGCGTGTCATCGTGATGCGCAGCGTGAACCAGGCGGGTGCATCCCTCGCGCAGCCGCTTGATTGCCCCGTGTGCGGTGGACAGGTTTTCGACACCTGGCGCGAGGCGTTCGATGACCGCTATGGCCATCCAGGCGCGTTCAACCTGGAGCGCTGCAGATCGTGCGGGCATCTGATGACTTCGCCGTTGTTGTCGGAGAGCGACTTGCCGCACCTGTACGGCACCTACTATCCGCGCAAGAACCTGTCGCCGGATACGGTTGCCCGGCAAGCGGTGGGTGTGGCCTCGGTGCCGAGCCGCTGGATGCGTTGGATCATGGGTACGGACAATCAGGGGCAATACGGCGTGCGGCCCGGGGAGAAAATGCTGGACGTCGGCTGCGGCAGCGGCTTGTCGCTGTTGGAGGCGCAGGCGCTCGGTGCACAGGCGTGGGGGATCGAAGCCGACCCGAATGTCCAGCGCATCGCCGGCGCACTCGGCTTGCGTGTGCACCAGGGCAGCCTGCACGATGCGCCTTTCCCCGGCTTGTCGTTCGACCTGATTGTCATGAACCAGGTGATCGAGCACATTCCGCAGCCCGACCAGACCCTGCGGCTGGTCCGCACCCGACTGGCACCCGGTGGCCGGGTGGTGCTGGTGTTTCCCCATGTCGGATCGTTCTGGTGCCGCGTGTCCGGCGCGCGCTGGATCAACTGGCACATCCCCTACCACCTGCACCACTTCAGCCGTGCGGCGTTTGCCCGGATGGCGCAGCGCTGCGGTTACCAGGTGACCAGCAGCCGCACAGTGACGCCCAATGTCTGGACGCTGTTGCAGTTGCGTGCGTGGCGGCAGGTGCCCGAACGCGGCCGGCCCGCCGCCCTGTGGGCCACTGCAGCGGAGGCCAGCGGTGGCGCCGTTGCGGCGGCGGGGTGGCGGCGCCTGTCGCGCAGGCTGTTGTTGGTGGCCCTGCTTCCCGCCATCGTGGTTTTCAACCGCATTCTGGATGGGCTGGGCATGGGCGACAGCATGGTGGTCGAACTCCGGCCGCTGGAGTCGCCATGACGGTGTTTGCGGTCATGCCGGTGTTCAACCGGCTGGCCATGACCCGCGCGATGCTGGAATGCCTGCGGTGCCAGGTGGTGGATGAAGCGCTGGTGCCTGTGGTGGTCGATGACGGTTCGACCGACGGCACGCAGGAGTACCTGGCCCTGCAGCGTGATGTCACGGTATTGCAGGGCGATGGCCAACTGTGGTGGGGCGGCGGCGTGCAGTTGGCGCTGCAGCATGTGCTGGGCGGTGCGGCGCAGGGGGATTGGGTGCTGCTGGTCAACAACGACACGCACATCCGCGCGGACTTCCTGCAATTGCTGCTGCATGCCGCGCGCCGTCATTCCCCGGCGGTGGTCGGTAGCGTGATTCGCGGCGAACACCCGCCGCACGAGGTGATATCGATAGGTGCCGTCGTGGATGCCTGGAACCTGACGATCTGCGACATGCTGGACCTGGGCCGGCAAGGTCCGGGCGCCCAGGAGCCTATGGACATCGACGCGCTCAGCGGGCGCGGCGTGCTGTATCCGGTGGCGGCCCTGCGGGCAGTCGGCGGGATGCGCCCTGCACGTCTGCCCCATTACATGGCCGACTATGACTTGTCGGTGCGGGTGCGACACGCGGGATGGCGCTTG
>JANMZX010000225.1:0-5161 GCA_031383745.1 Rhodoferax sp.
CGCTTGCTCATGCCCTCGGTCGGTATTTCGCCTGGCCCCACGGCATTGAGCCGAATGCCGTAACGGGCCCATTCCATGGCCAGCGACTTGGTCATCACATCGATGCCGGCCTTGCTCATGGCCGAAGGCACCACATACGGCGAGCCGTTGTCGACCCAGGTGACGATGATGCTCATGACGCTGCGAAACGCTTGCCCTGCGACCCACTGCCCTGCACGCGCTTCGGCAATCCACTTCTTGCCAACCGCCTGCGTGACATAAAAGGTGCCGTGAAAAACGATGTTGGCGATGGCGTCGAAGGCGCGCGGCGACAGGTTTTCGGTCGGCGAAATGAAGTTCCCGGCGGCGTTGTTGACCAGACCGTTCAACCCGCCGGTTGCCCACAAGGCGTCGACCATGTCCTGCACGTTCTGCGCGATCCGGATGTCGACGCCGAAGGTGTCGATGCGCCGCTGCGGAAACCGCTCTCGCCAGCCTTGCGCTGTCGCATCGCAGACCGACTTGCGCCGGCCGCAGATCGCGATGTCGGCGCCCAAGGCGAGGAATCGCTCGGCCATCGCCTGCCCGAGCCCGGTGCCGCCACCGGTGACAAGGATGCGCTGGCCGGCCATCAACTGGTTCTGGAACATGACGGTTCTCCCCTGTGCGGTTGATCCGGGATGCCCGGTACGGTGTCCAGCATGGTAACCGTGCCGTTGGACGGCCGCTTCACGCAGTGTTCACACGGGCGGGCTACAGTGCAGGCTTGTTCAATGCATCCGGAGGGACCGACCATGCGTACCCAGGCACTGTTCGCGACGCTGCTGTCCGCGGGTTTGATCGGCGGCTTTTCCACTGCGCAGGCGACCGGCCTGGCCACCTGCGACTCCGGCGCGAAATCCGGCTGGCAGCCGGTCGAGAAGCTGGAGCAGCAACTCAAGGAAAAGGGTTACGTCGTGCGGCGCATCAAGGAAGACGGCGGCTGCTACGAGGTCTATGCGTTCAACGAGAAGGGCGAACGCGGCGAGTACTACTTCCACCCGGTCACGCTCGCGCCGGTGCCGACGAAGTCGCGCTGACCGTGTCCCGGCCCCCCGACACCCGGCTGGTCCCGGTCTGGAGCCTGGGCACGCGGCTGCTGCATTGGACGCTGGCCCTGTCGATGATCGCCAGTTTCATCACCCACGAGGGTGGCGGGCGGATCCATGAATGGACCGGTTATCTGGCGCTTGCGGCAGCCAGCGGGCGCGTGGCATTGGGGCTGTTCGCCACCGGCCGCTGGCGCTTCGACAGCTTTGTGCGCGGTGCTGGCAGCACCTTCGCCTACGCGCGCGCCGTGTGGCACCGGCGTGAGCCGCACTTTCTGGGGCACAACCCGCTGGGCGGCTGGATGGTGCTGGCGCTGCTGGCCGATGCCCTGGCGACGGGGGCCACCGGCTGGCTGTATGTCACCGACCGGTTCTGGGGGACGGCATGGCTCGGGGACCTGCATGGCGTCCTGGGACAACTCCTGATCCCGCTGCTGTTGCTGCACGTGGGCGGCGTGGTCTTCACCTCGATCCGCCAGCGCGAAAACCTGGCCGCCGCCATGCTGCACGGGCGCAAGCACACCCGGCAGGGTGACGAGCGGCACTGAGCGCGGCTGTCGCAGATCAACCCACAAAGCGGCCGGGATCGCTTCTCAGTAGGGCAGGCATTGGCTACACTGGGTGCTCCTGCCGCGGCAGTCAACCAGGAGGTAGCATGAAGCCTGTCAATGAACTGCTCAAGGGGCGCGATTCCACGCTGTTTCGCGTGGCGCCCGACGTGATGGTGTTCGACGCCCTGCAACTGCTGGCCGACTATGGCGTCGGCGCCATGGTGGTGATGGAGCAGGACCGGCTGGTGGGCGTGTTCTCCGAGCGCGACTACACCCGCAAGGTGGCGCTGCAGGGGCGCAACTCGCGCGACACGCCAGTGGCCGACATCATGACACGCGACGTCGTGTCGGTGGCGCCGTCCACCGGTACACGCACCTGCATGGCGCTGATGAGCCAGAAGAAGATCCGCCACCTGCCCGTGGTGGACGGCGGGCGGGTGCTGGGCATGATCTCTATCCGCGACATCATGGACGACATCATCGCCGACCACGAACAGACGATTTCGCAGTTGCAGACCTACATCACCAGCTGAGCCTCGCGGCGGCCGGCTGGCGCTTCGGCATCAGATCGCCCGCCAACCGGGCTGGTCGCGGTCCAGCAGCCGCTTGACCGACGCCAGGAACAGGTCACTCTGCTGCCGTTCGCCCTGGGCCTGCGCCGCCGTCATGCGGCACACTGCCTCGGGGACTTCGCGTAGCGGACTACCCCCCGCCAATTGGGTGGCCAGCGCCTGGTGCATGCAGGCGCGCTCCAGGTAGTACAGGTCGTCGAAGGCCCAGGCCAAGCTGTGGCCCAGCACCGTTACCCCGTGGCTGGCCATGAACAGAATGTCGCGCCCCTCCAGGGTGCGCGCAATGCGCTCCCCTTCGGCAGCATCCAGCGCCACACCGGCATAGGTGTCGTCGTAGGCGACGCGGCCCCAGAAGCGCAGCGCGTTCTGGTGGCTCCAGCGCAGCCGGCCGTCCTGCACCAGTGTGAGGGCGGTGGCGTAGGGCATGTGCGTGTGCAGGACGGCCTTGGCGTGCGGATGCAGGCGGTGGATGCAGGAATGGATGAAGAAGGCGCTGGGTTCGATGGGATGGCGACCTTCCAGCACCTCGCCCTGGCCGTCGATCAACAACATGTCGGCGGTGCACACCTCGCTCCAGTGGAGTCCCTGCGGGTTGATCAGGGAGCGGTCCGGCGCGACTTCGACCGAGAAGTGGTTGCAGACGCCTTCGTTCAAGCCCAGCTGCGCCGCCCAGCGCAGGGCGGCGGTGAGGTCCTCACGGGCTATTGCATGGTTGATCATGCCGACATCGTACACAGCATGGCCGCGTCCGGTGCAGTTCTTGCACAATCCGCCCATGGTGCCTTCCTATCTGTTGCTGGACCTGGAGACCACCGGTGGCAACCCGGTGGCCGACCGGATCACAGAGATCGCCGCCGTGCGCATCGAGGAGGGGCGGGAGGTCGCGCGCTGGAGCACGCTGGTCAACCCCCGGCGGCCGATCCCGGGGTTCATCGAATCACTCACGGGCATCGGCAATGCGATGGTCGCCGACGCGCCCGATTTCGAAGCCGTGGCGCCGCGCCTGCTGGAATTGCTGGATGGCGCGGTGCTGGTGGCCCACAACGCGCGATTCGACCACGGGTTCCTGAAAAATGCCTTCGAGCGCATGGCGATCGACCTGCGCGTCAAGACCCTGTGTACGGTGCGCCTGTCGCGCAGCCTGTACCCGCAACACCGCAGCCACGGCCTGGACGCCATCATCGCCCGCCACGGCCTGCATACCCGCGCCCGCCACCGGGCGATGGGGGATGTCGACATGGTGCTGGCCTGGCTGGACATCGCCATGCGCGAACTGGGCCCCGAGACGGTGCGCCAGGCGGCCCGCAAGCTGCTGGGGGGCAGCACCAGCCTGCCGCCCAACCTGGAGACCGCGTTGCCCGACATCCCGGATGCACCCGGCGTCTACATCTTTCACGGCGCGGCCGGGCCGCCGCTGTATGTCGGCAAGAGCGTCAGACTGCGCTCGCGGGTGCTGGCGCATTTCCAGGGCGACCATGCGAGCGGCCGCGACATGCGCCTGGCACAGGAAACGCGCCGTGTGGAAGTGCGGCAAACCGCCGGGGAACTGGGCGCCCTGCTGCTGGAGTCCCGGCTGGTCAAGCAGATGCAGCCGGTACACAACCAGCGCTTGCGCCGCGCAAGTTCGCTGTGTGCCTGGCGGCTCGCGGACGACCCGGCCGGCCGGCCGCTGGTCTCCCTGGTGCAGAGCGATGCACTGGATCCCTGGGAATTCGGCACGCTGTATGGCGTGTTCCGCTCCCGGCGCCAGGCCATCGAGACCTTGAGCGACCTGGCCGCCCGGCATGGGCTGTGTCCAAGGGTGCTGGGACTCGAGGCCGGCACTGGGCGCTGCTTTGCGAACCAGCTCGGTCGCTGCCAGGGTGTGTGTTGCGGCGAGGAGTCAGCGCCCCGGCACCGGCTGAGGGTCGAGATGGCGCTGGCGGCGCTGCGCATGCAGGCCTGGCCCTACCCAGGGCGTGTCGGCGTGCGCGAACACCACCCGGCAAGCGGGCGCACCGACATCCATGTGTTCGACCAGTGGTGCCACCTGGCTACGGTGCAGGACACCGAAGCACTGCATGAGGCGCTGGACACGCGCGGCGCACTGGCCTTCGATCTCGACACCTACCGGTTGCTGGTGAAGCGCCTGGCGACCCGGCCGGGCGCAGACGGTGGCCTGATGCATTTCGCCTGACACGCCGAGCCCCGTTGGTTTGCGCAGTCGTGCCACGTCGCCCGCGGATGGCAGGCTCAAATGGCCAGGTCGTCCAGCGCCAGGTGCAGCGCGTGTCGCACGGCGGCGGCCTCGTCCTTGAGCGCGAGTCGCAGGCTGCGCGATTGCCAGTCGATGTCGATGCTGCCGAAATGGTTGACACGGACCAGCTCGCCCAGGCGGTTCGGGCCGGCTTCAGCGGCCTGGGCCCAGGCGTGTGTCATGCCGCTGGATGTCATCTCGAACAGGGGATACCGACCCGCCGCCGCGTGCCGGTAGAAAGCGCCGACGTGGCGATCACCGGAGAGGAACACCACGCCCGAGGCGCGGGTCTGGTGCACCAGGTCCAGCAGCCGGGTCTTCTCCGGCGGCAGGTTGCCCCAGCACTCCCAGCCATGGCCTTCAGCCAGCACCTGCACCCCCGACACGATCAGGCGCAGGTCAGCGCTCTGGCGCAATTGCTGCTCCAGCCAGCGCCACTGCGCCTCGCCCAGCATGGTCTTGCCAGGTTCCGGGTCGGGCAGGTAACGCTCCCGGCCGGGAGCCATCGGCTGGTCGGTGCGCTTCAGCGGGGATCGAAACCACCGTCCGTCGAGCAGGATGATCTGCACCTGGCGGCCAGGCGGCCCGATACGAACCGCGTGGTACAGGCCGTCGCGCGCACGCCGTGGGTCGTCGGCCGCGATGCCCCAGAACGCGAGGAACGCGCCCTTGGACGCCTGCTTGTGGGCGAATTCCACACCGCCGTCATTGGCGCCGTAGTCGTGGTCGTCCCAG
>JANMZX010000248.1:0-8810 GCA_031383745.1 Rhodoferax sp.
TTTCGAGCCAAGTCACTTGCCCTTGCGGACAAGCCGTCAACGACTTGCGCCGTCTGCATCTTGCGATGTAGCTGGCGACCCCACGGGGATTCGAACCCCGGTACTCACCGTGAAAGGGTGATGTCCTAGGCCTCTAGACGATGGGGTCAAAGCCTTGGAACTCCGTTACAAGCTCACTCAGGACCCGACAACGAGCCCTCTCAAAAATCGTTGGTGGAGGTAAGCGGGATCGAACCGCTGACCTCTTGCATGCCATGCAAGCGCTCTCCCAGCTGAGCTATACCCCCCGAACTCCGCACGCCTTGCAGTCTGCCTGGCGCCGTCGATTTCTGAGCCCCGAAGTATAACCTCAAAGTTTGGCCAATCCGAGCCGCTCGATCACGGTGTGCCTGAGAAAAAGTTCGATGACCGCATCGAGCGAGGGTGTCTGGCTGGTGCCGAGAAGCAGCACGCGCACGGCCATTGCGAGCTGCGGCATCTTCAGTCCGCTATCTGCCAGCACCTGCTTGATGCAGGCGGCAATGGACGCCTTGTCCCACGCGCAATCCGCCAGCCGGGCGGCAAGCAGCTGCACGCCGGGCACCACCGCAACGGTCACGTGCTTCTCGACTTCGGCCGGCGACGGATACACCGGCGCATAGAATCCGGCGGCCCACTGCGCCAGCGCCACCGTGGTCTCGCAGCGGTCCTTGAACAGTGCACAGATACGCGCCAGGCGTTCGTCGTTGACGTCGATCGCATGCAGCCGGCGCAGTTGCTCTGTCACCAGCCTGGCAAGCGGCTCGTCTCCCATCGCCTTGAGGTATTGCGCATTTACCCAGTTCAGCTTGGCGGCATCCCACTGCGCCGGGCTGCGGGCAAGATGCTCGCCATCGAACCACTGCACCAGCTTGTCACGCGCAAAAAGCTCGTCGTCGCCGTGGCTCCAACCCAGCCGCGCGAGGTAGTTGACCATCGCCTCGGGCAGGTAACCCGCTTCCTGGTACTGCATGACGCTGACTGCGCCATGGCGCTTGGAGAGCTTGTCGCCATCAGGCCCCAGGATCATTGGCACATGCCCGTACAAGGGCAGTTCGGCGCCCAGCGCACGCAGGATGTTGATCTGGCGCGGCGTGTTGTTGACATGGTCGTCGCCGCGTATCACATGGCTGATCTGCATGTCCCAGTCGTCCACCACGACGCAGAAGTTGTAGGTGGGTGTGCCATCGGGCCGCGCGATGATGAGGTCGTCGAGTTCCCGGTTGCCGATCGTGATCGGGCCCTTGACGAGGTCGTTCCAGGTGACCTCGCCGTCGGCCGGATTGCGGAACCGCACCACCGGCTGCAGGCCGGCGGGTACCGACGGCAATTGCTTGCCCGGTTCGGGCCGCCACCGGCCATCGTAACGCGGCTTGTCACCACGTGCACGCTGCGCCTCGCGCATGGCGTCGAGTTCGGCCGGTTGGCAATAGCAGTGGTAGGCCGTACCCGCGGCGAGCATGCCGGCGATCACCGCGCGGTAACGGTCCAGGCGCTGCATCTGGTAGAACGGGCCCTCGTCGTAACCGAGTTCCAGCCAGCGCATCGCGGCGATGATCTGGTCCACCGCTTCCTGCGTGGAGCGCGCCACGTCGGTGTCTTCGATGCGCAGGATGAAGTCGCCGCCAAAGTGGCGCGCAAAGGCCCACGAGAACAGCGCTGTGCGCGCCGTGCCCAGGTGCAGGAAGCCCGTAGGCGACGGCGCGATGCGGGTGCGTACCTTGCGCGGTGTGCCAGTGGTGTTCACAGCGTCTCCAATCCGCGTGCCAGGTCGGCCTGCAGGTCGGCGGCATGCTCCAGGCCCACGGCGAGCCGCACCAGCCCCTGGCTCACGCCGGCCGCCTGGCGCTGGGCCTCGGTGAGCCGGCCGTGCGAGGTACTGGCCGGATGCGAGATCAGGGTCTTGACGTCGCCCAGGTTGGTGCACAGTGAAATGGTGCGGGACTGGTCCAGCACGTGGAAAGCACGCTTGCGCGCCTCGGCGGGGTCGGCAGCCTTGAGCTCGAACGACAGCACGGCACCGCCCTTTCCGGATTGCTGGGCCATCGCGAGTTCATGCTGGGAGTGGCTGGGCAGCCCCGGGTAGAAGACGCGTGCCACCTGCGGCTGGGTCTCCAGCCAGCGGGCCAGGGCCAGGGCCCGCGCGCTCTGGGCCTCCATGCGGATACCCAGCGTCTCCAGCCCCTTGAGCACCACCCAGGCATTGAAGGGCGCCAGCGTCATGCCTGCGCTGCGCATCACCGGCAGCAACACGTCGTTGACGATCTTGCGGCTGCCGCACAGCGCGCCGGCCATGACGCGTCCCTGGCCGTCCAGGTATTTGGTGCCGGAATGCACGATCAGGTCGGCACCGAACAGCACCGGCCGTTGCAGCGCCGGTGTGCAGAAACAGTTGTCGACCGCCAGCAGCGCGCCAGCCTCATGCGCGATGTCGGCCAGCGCGCGGATGTCGCACACATCGGTGAGCGGATTCGTCGGGGTCTCGGCAAACAGCAGCCGGGTGTTGGGCCGCACCGCGGCCTTCCACTGCGCCACGTCGGTCTGCGACACGAACGTGCTCTGCACGCCGAACTTGCCGAACTCGCCGGCGATGAGCTTGATGGTGGAGCCGAACATCGAGTGCGAACACACCACGTGGTCGCCGGCCTTGAGCAGGCCCATGCACATCAGCAGGATCGCCGACATGCCGGTGGACGTGCCCAGCGCGGCTTCGGTGCCCTCCATCGCGGCCAGGCGCATTTCCATGCTGCTGACCGTGGGATTGCCCAGGCGGCCATAGGTGTATCCCTCTTCGTCGCCACCGAAGCGCCGGGCGGCGGTGGCGGCGTCCGGCTGCACATAGCCGCTGGTCAGGAACAGCGCCTCGGAGTTTTCGCCATACTGGCTGGGCGCAACTGCGGTGTGTACCGCCAGGGTGTCGGGATGGAGGTCGTGCGGGTCGGTGTTCATGATTCGGCGTGGTTCGGGAGCGCCAGGCGGGAGGTGTCTTCGTCGGCGCTGGCCTCGTCGACCAGGACGCGGCTGGCGCCCATGCGCGCGATGTCGTCGGAGGTGATGTCGCCGGTGACGTAGACGCCGTCGAAGCAGGAGGCGTCGAAACCGTCCAGCCGGGGGTTCAGGGCGCCGATGGCGCGTTTCATGCCGTCGACCTCCTGGTAGATCAAGGCGTCGCAGCCGATGATCTTCTGGATCTCGGCCACGGTGCGGTTGTGGGCGACCAACTCGGTGCTGGTGGGCATGTCGATGCCGTACACGTTGGGGTAGCGCACCGGCGGTGCGGCGCTGGCCAGGTAGACCTTGCGGGCGCCCGCATCACGCGCCATCTGGACGATCTCGCGGCTGGTGGTGCCGCGCACGATCGAATCGTCGACCAGCAGCACATTGCGGCCCTTGAACTCGCTGGCGATCACGTTGAGCTTCTGGCGCACCGACTTCTTGCGCACCGACTGACCCGGCATGATGAAGGTCCGCCCCACATAGCGGTTCTTGACGAAGCCCTCGCGGTACGGCAGACCGAGCAGTTGCGCCAGTTGCGCGGCGCTCGGGCGGCTCGATTCGGGGATCGGGATCACCACGTCGATCTCGTTCGGCGGCACGGTGGAGACCACGCGTTTGGCCAGTGTCTCGCCCAGGTTCAGGCGTGCCTGGTAGACCGATATGCCGTCCATCGTCGAGTCGGGTCGCGCCAGGTACACGAACTCGAAGATGCAGGGCATCAGCACCGCGCGCTCGGCGCACTGCTCGTGGTGGACTTTGCCCTGCAGGTCGATGAATACCGCCTCGCCTGGCGCGATGTCGCGCACGAACTCATGCGACGTGCCCTCCAGCGCCACCGATTCGCTGGCTATGACGGTAGTGCCCGGCCCGCGGCCCAGGCACAGCGGCCGGATGCCGAACGGATCGCGAAACGCGAGTACGCCGTGGCCGGCGATCAGCGCGATCACCGCGTACGAGCCGCGTACGCGCCGGTGCACATTGCGCACCGCCGCGAACACGTCGGCGGGCTGCAGCGGCAGGCCGCGGGTGGTCCGCTCGACCTCGTGCGCCAGCACGTTGAGCAGGACTTCGGAGTCGCTCTCGGTGTTGATATGCCGGTGGTCGGTGCTGAAGAGCTCGGCCTTGAGCGCCTGCGCATTGGTGAGGTTGCCGTTGTGCACCAGCACGATGCCGAAGGGCGCATTGACGTAGAAAGGCTGCGCTTCTTCTTCGCTGTAGGCATTGCCGGCGGTCGGGTAGCGCACCTGCCCCAGGCCGCAGTTGCCGGGCAGGGCGCGCATGTTGCGCGTGCGGAACACGTCGCGCACCAGGCCCTTGGCCTTGTGCATGTAGAACTTGCGCTCCTGCTGCGTCACGATGCCAGCCGCATCCTGGCCACGGTGCTGCAGCAGCAGCAAGGCGTCGTAAATCAGCTGGTTGACCGGGGCGTCACTGACGACACCAACAATTCCACACATAGTTTCATCCAGTTCAGGGCCGCGATCGCGGCAGCCCTGTGCATCGGGCCCGCCGCTTCACGGCAGGTGCCTTCCAAACTCCAGCGGCAGTACCGGCTTCAGGCCCTTGACCGCCACCATCACCCAGGGCCCGGTGATCGAACCCGTCCACCAGGTCTGCGACCGCAGGGGCGTCATGCTGACAAGCACCACCACCGCCATCAGGACCACCAGACCGCGCATCAGGCCGAACACCGCGCCCAGTGCGCGGTCGGCCGGACGCAGACCGGTGGCCTGGAACAGCTTGCTGACCAGCCATGTCAACAGCATGCCGGCAAATACCGCCGCGACGAACACCAGCGCAAAACCGGCGGCGTACCGCACCACTTCCGAGGCCCCTGCCATCGGCAGCATCCCGGCCGCCACCGGCGCAAACCACTGCGCCACGAAGAAGGCTGCGGCCCAGACGAGCAGCGACAGCACCTCATACACCAGCCCGCGCCACGCACCGACCAGCATCGACACGCACAGGATGCCGACAAAAACCCAGTCGAGGATGGCCATGGTGCTGCCGCGCCGGCCTACAGGCTGAGGATCGACGCGGACACGCCCAGTTTCCTGATCTTCTCTGCGGTGCGTGTGGCTTCGGCCTTGTCGGTGAACGGCCCGACACGGACGCGGGTACGGCTGCCCTCCTTGGTGTCCACCACCTGCGTGTAGGTCTTGAGGCCCAGGCCTTCCACCTTGCGCCGCACCTCACGCACCTTGTCCACGTCCGAGAATGCACCCACCTGCACGATGAACCGGCCTTCGGCTGCCGCCACGGTGGGGGCGGATTCCTTGCCTTCGAGCAGGTCGCGCGCCTTGCCGGCATCGTCCGCCTTGGCGGTTGCCGGCTTCGGCGTGGCAGGTGCGTCTGCCGGGATCGGCGCCGGCTTGGGCGCGACTACGTTTGGCGGCGTGGCCGCCTCGACCGCCAGCGCCGGCGGCACCACCGCCGCCGCAACCGCCGGGGGCTGCGGCGCAGGCACATTCGCGGTGGTCGTGGTCGTGGCGGTCGGCGTCACCAAGGCAGGCACCTTGGCCTTGTCGGGGATCACGATCGGCAGGTCGACCGGTATCGGCCGCGGCTGGTTGTCAAAGAACATCGGAAAACCGATCACACCGGCCAGCACCAGGATCGAGGCACCAATCAGTCGATGCATGGCCCTCCGGCGCATGGCTTCCACGGTTTGGGCGGGCGCGACATGAACCGGAGGTTCGTCGCGGCCCTTTCGGAGCTTGAAAAGTGCCATGGAGAAGGGCTTATGGATTCATGTGTTTGGCAGCCAGACGGGGTACACCATCCTTCAACACACCGCCCACGGTGTAGAACGATCCGAAGACCACGATTCTATCAGCGGGGTCTGCGGCATCGACCGCCGCCTGCAGCGCCGTGACCGGGTCGGCGAAGCTGGCGGCGCGGGTATCCGGGCGCTTGTTGAGGCTGCGCCATTGCGCCTCCAGCACTGCGCCGGACTGCGCCCGCGCAGTCGGCAGATCGGTGAAATACCAGCGGTCGATGATCGGGTTGACGCGCTCGAGCATCGAGGCCAGATCCTTGTCGGCCATGGCCCCGAAGACCGCGTGCGTGGTGGGAAAGAACCCCATCGCGTCCAGGTTCGCAGCCAGTGCCGCCACGGAGTGCGGATTGTGCGCGACATCGAGCACCAGGCTGGGCTGCCCGGGCACGATCTGGAACCGCCCCGGCAATTCGACCGTCGACAGGCCGCTGCGCACTGCCTGCGCGGTGACCGGCAGGCGTTCGCGCAGCGCCGCCAGCGCCGCCAGAACGCCGCTGGCGTTGACAAGCTGGTTCGCGCCGCGAAGGGCCGGGTAGGCCAGCCCCGCATAACGCCGGTCGCGCCCGCGCCAGGCCCATTGCTGCTTGTCGCCGGAAAAGTTGAAATCGACACCGATTCGCCACAGGTCGGCGTCGACCTCGCGCGCCCGGTCGAGCACGCTTTGCGGCGGAACCGGATCGCTGACCACCACCGGCCGCCCGGTGCGCATGATGCCGGCCTTCTCGTAGCCGATGCTTTCACGGTCCGGGCCAAGCAGTTCCATGTGGTCCAGGTCGATGCTGGTGATGACCGCGCAGTCGGGGTCGATGATGTTGACGGCATCCAGCCTGCCGCCCAGGCCGACTTCCAGCACCACCGCGTCCAGCCGGGCGCGCGCCATCAGGTCCAGGATGGCCAGCGTGGAGAACTCGAAATACGTCAGCGATACCGGCTCGCCGCCTTCGCAGCGGGACTGTTCGACACGGGCGAACGCGTCGGCCAGCTGGCCTGCCTCGACAGGCACACCCGACAAGCGCAGGCGCTCCTCGAAATGCACCAGGTGCGGCGATGTGTACACACCGGTGCGGTAACCGGCATGCCCGAGGATCGCCTCGAGCATGGCGCAGGTGGAGCCTTTGCCGTTGGTGCCGGCCACGGTGATCACCGGGCAATCGAACCGAATGCCCATGCGCTGCGCGACGACGCGCACGCGCTCCAGGCCCATGTCGATGTTCTTGGGATGCAGCCGCTCGCAATGGTCGAGCCAGTCGGTCAGGGTTTTCATGCCTAGCTATTGTCGCGCACCCCTCTTGCGGCATGATGCCGGCCATGGACAAAAACGTGACAAGCCTTTACGGCATTCGCAACTGCGACAGCGTCAATCGGGCCCGGCTCTGGCTGGACGAACACCAGGTGCCGTACCGGTTCCACGATTTCAAGCTGCACGGCGTGCCGCCTGCGACGCTGGACGGATGGCTGGCCAGCGTCGGCTGGGAGACGCTGCTGAACCGGCAGGGGACGACCTGGCGCAAGCTCGACGACACAACCAAGGCCGCCGTCACCGACGCAGCCAGCGCGCGCACGCTGATGCTGGCCACGCCGAGCGTGATCAAGCGCCCGGTGGTGGCCTGGGCCGGTGGCGCCGCCGATGGCCTCACCGTCGGCTTCAAGCCCGAGGCCTGGGTCGCCCGGCTGCCGGCCAAAGGCTGACGGCCGGTACCCTAAAATCCGGCTTTCAATTTTCATCAGGGTTCCCGGCGCGCGGCCGACGGCACCCTGCCAGACGCGTTCCGGCCTGCTTCCGGCGCGCTCAACCAGGAAAGTGCGACCTTCCATGACCACCGAACAGATCGACGGCGTGTCCGTCACCACCAAGGCCAGTGTCTATTTCGACGGCAAGTGCGTCAGCCATGCCATCACCTTCCCCGATGGCACGAAGAAGTCGGTTGGGGTGGTGCTGCCGGCGACGCTGACATTCGGCACCGGCGCGCCGGAAATCATGGAATGCGTGGGCGGCTCCTGCGACTACCGCCTTGCCGGCACCGACACGTGGGTGCATTGCGCCACCGGCGAACGGTTCAGCGTCGGGGCGAATTCCAGGTTCGACATCCGCGTCACCGAGCCCTACCACTACATCTGCCACTACGGCTGAAGCAGGACCCACCATGGCCACCATTCTTCAACATCTCCCCGTCGGCCAAAGGGTCGGCATTGCGTTCTCGGGCGGCCTGGACACCAGCGCGGCGCTGCACTGGATGCGCAACAAGGGCGCCATTCCGTATGCCTACACGGCCAACCTCGGACAGCCGGACGAACCCGACTACGACGATATCCCGCGCAAGGCGATGCAATACGGCGCCGAGGCGGCGCGCCTGGTCGATTGCCGCAGCCAGTTGGCGACTGAAGGCATCGCAGCCCTGCAAAGCGGCGCCTTCCACATCTCGACCGGCGGCCTGACCTACTTCAACACCACGCCGCTGGGTCGCGCGGTGACCGGCACCATGCTGGTGGCTGCCATGAAAGACGACGATGTCAACATCTGGGGCGACGGCAGCACCTTCAAGGGCAACGACATCGAGCGGTTCTACCGCTACGGGTTGCTGACCAACCCCGGGCTCAAGATCTACAAACCCTGGCTCGACCAACTTTTCATCGACGAGCTGGGCGGCCGCGCCGAGATGTCGGCCTTCATGACCCAGGCCGGTTTCGGCTACAAGATGTCGGCCGAGAAGGCCTATTCCACCGACTCCAACATGCTCGGCGCCACCCACGAGGCGAAGGACCTGGAGCACCTCGGCAGCGGCATGAAGATCGTGCAGCCGATCATGGGCTGCGCGTTCTGGCGCGACGAGGTGGAAGTGAAGCGCGAAGAAGTGACGGTGCGCTTCGAGGAAGGCCAGCCCGTGGCCCTCAACGGCGTGGGCTTCGCCAGCCTGGTCGACCTGATCCTGGAGGCCAACCGCATCGGCGGGCGCCACGGCCTGGGCATGAGCGACCAGATCGAGAACCGCATCATCGAGGCCAAGAGCCGCGGCAT
>JANMZX010000261.1:0-3707 GCA_031383745.1 Rhodoferax sp.
CTGGTCCGCGTCCTTCTGGCCGGCATACTTCTTCATCACGTCCTGGTACGCTGGCCCCACCAGTTTCTTGTCCACCGCGTGGCAGGCCAGACACGCGTTCTTCTGGGCCAGGTCCTTGCTGGCCCAGGCGGCGCCCGCCAAAGTCGCGGCCACCAGCATCAAC
The DNA here is from genome assembly GCA_031383745.1 of Rhodoferax sp. Taxonomy (GTDB): domain Bacteria; phylum Pseudomonadota; class Gammaproteobacteria; order Burkholderiales; family Burkholderiaceae_C; genus CAISIP01. Next base: position 164 of record JANMZX010000261.1, read on the forward strand.
AACACTCTTTTCATGTTCGGTTCCTATTGCCTGTCGTGAAATAAAATCAACAGCAGCGAATATAACCAACTTGTGATGTATTGATCTCAGGGTTTTCCTGCATGGGTCGGTAGGCGGGCGCACGCGGGGCTTCTGTGCGGCCGTGGATCGGGCCGTCCAGCAGCCAGCCGGAGCGTTCAACGACCAGGGTTGCCGGCGTCCTCGGCCATCTTGCGTTTGAAAAATCCCCTGAACCACACCGCCATGCCCAGCATGAAGGCAATGACGGCGATGCTCATCAGCCCGTAGTCGGTGGAAAAGAGATCGGTCAGCAACTTCATCGCGGACTCCCGTCAAAGGAGCGACTGTTGCCCATCAGGGTATCCGTCGCAGTGATCTGCATCAACGGCACCGGCAAATATCGTCGATACCGCGCGTCGCGTTCTGGTAAGTTCGCGCTGATGACCACCACCGTACCGGCACCCTTCTCCGACCCCGGCGGAACCTGGAACCGCCGTTTCCAGGCCCCGGGTTTCCTGTTTGGCACCGAGCCCAATGCCTGGTTGCGGGATCACGCGTCGGTTTGGCAGCCGGGCCAGCGCGTGTTGTGTGTCGCAGACGGCGAAGGGCGCAACAGCGTATGGCTGGCCGGCCGCGGCCTGCGGGTGGACGCGTTCGACATCGCCGAGGTGGCCGTGGCCAAGGCGCGCACGCTCGCAGGCGAGGCCGGCGTGTCGGTCGACTACCAGGTCTGTGACTGCGATACCTTCCCCTGGCCGGCGGATACCTACGACGGCGTTGCGGCCATCTTCGTGCAGTTCGCCGATCCGGCCATGCGCGCGCGTCTGTTCGCCCATATCGTGGCCTGCCTGCGGCCGGGGGGCACCCTGGTGCTGCAGGGCTACACACCGCGGCAACTGGACTACAAGACCGGGGGGCCGCCGATCGAGTCGCACCTGTACACCGCAGCGATGCTGCGCGCCGAATTGGCCGGACTCGATATCCTCGACCTGCAAGAATACGAAGCCGACCTGTCCGAAGGCAGCGGCCACAGTGGCCGATCGGCGCTGGCGGGCCTGGTCGCACGGCGACCCGACCGCTGAGCGCGGCTTCGACCGATCCTGTCGACATCGAAAGCACGACCATGCTCGAACTCCGTCCCTCCTGCGAGCACTGCACAACCCTGTTGCCGCCCTCGGCCACACAGGCGCGCATCTGCAGTTTCGAATGCACCTTTTGCGCCGCTTGCGTCGAGCAGGTCCTGGGCAATGTCTGCCCCAATTGCGGCGGAGGCTTCACGGCTCGCCCGATCCGGCCAGCGCGCGACTGGAACGGCGGCAACTACCTGGGAGCCTATCCCGCCGGTTCCCGCACCAAGCACCGGCGTGTGGACAGCACCACCCACGCCGCGCTGCGGGCCCTGCTGGAGGGCCTGCCACCGGAGCGGCGATGAGAACCAACGCACGCAGGGCGAAGGCATCCCGGTGAGCGCGCCGCTGCACATCGGTATCGTCGCCTGCTCGGCCGAGGGTGCTGCGCTGTGTTATCGCACTGTCTGCGCGCAAGGCAGCGCCTTCCTTGGTCCGCATGCGCACCCGGAGGTGTCGATGCATTCGGCCTCGCTGGCCGATTACGTGCGGTGCCTGGAGGCGGGCGACCTGGACGGTGTGGGAGAACTGATGCTTGCCTCGGCACGCAAGCTGGCGGCGATCGGCGCCGACTTCCTGATCTGCCCGGACAACACCGTCCACCAGGCGTTCGACTACGTCGCAGCCCGGTCCCCGCTGCCCTGGCTGCATATCGCCGACGTGGTGGCGGACGAGGCGCTGCAGCGCGGTTACCGCCGCCTGGGGATCACCGGCACGCGCTGGCTGGTCGGGAGCAACGTGTACCCGGAACGGCTCGCCGCACGGGGCCTGCAATGGCGGCGTCCGGACGCCGCATCCCTGCAGGAGACCAACCGCATCATCATGGACGAACTGGTGCCGGGCGTGGTGCAGCCACAGAGCGTGGTGGTGTTCCAGCACCTGATCCAACGCATGAAGGCCCAGGGTTGCGACGCCGTGATCCTGGGATGTACCGAGATCCCGCTCGTCATCGGCGACCACAACGCGGCGCTGCCCACACTCGACTCTACCCGGCTGCTGGCCCGCGCGGCCCTGCTGCGGGCGGTCGGCGGCAGGCAGGCGCCACATCCACCACCACCGCAGGACACGGAGGCAACATGACCATCGAGGAAATCATCGCGGCTGTGCAGGCCCGGCTTGGTGTGCAGGTCGACGGCAAGGCCGGGCCGGAGACCTGGGGCGCCATCTACCGCAGGATCGTCCAGCCCGGACCACCGGTCGACGACCCTGCAGGCGGCGGATCCGTGGACATGCCGTCGGTCGACCCGCGCAGCGAAACCTGCATTACGACGCTGTTGCCGGAGGTACGCCCGATGGCGCGCGCTCTGGTGCAGCAGGCCGCCACCATGGGCATACGGATCAAGGTGATCAGCGGCTTTCGGACCTACGAGGAGCAGGCCGCGTTGTATGCCCGGGGGCGCACGGCGCCAGGCAACGTGGTCACCAACGCGCGCCCTGGTTACTCGAACCACAATTTCGGCATCGCGTTCGATATCGGCGTGTTCGAAGGCAGCAGCTACCTGCCCGAATCCCCCAAGTACAACGCGGTGGGCGCGCTGGGCATCGGGCTCGGGCTGGACTGGGGCGGCAGCTGGAGGTCGATCGTGGACGCGCCGCATTTCCAGTTGCGGCCGGCATGGGCAACGGACATGCCCGAGAAACAGATGCTGGCCGAATTGCGCGCGCGCAGGGAAACGGAATCCCCGGTCTACGCCTGAGCGGCCCCCAGGCAACCTCGCTCAGCGCCGCGCCCGGCCGCCGATCAGCGCCAGCAGTTCACGCAGCCAATCCTGCGGGCCGGACGCTTCCAGGTCGAGCACATGGCTGCGGCTGTAGTAGGGGCTGAGGTCCAGCGCCACGCCGACACCGAAGATCTCCACCACCCCGGAGGTTTCCACGCCCTGCACCACGTCGCGCAGGTGGTGGTCGAGGTAGTGCACGTCGTTGGCCAGGTTGGTGGCGCTGTCCATCGGCGAGCCGTCGGACAGCACCAGCAGCAGCTTGCGTGCTTCCTCGCGTGCGCCCAGGCGGCGCGCGGCCCACAACACTGCCTCGCCGTCGATGCCTTCGCGAAACAGGTCGGCCTTGAGCAGTGCGGCCACGGACAGCTTCGAGCGGCGCCAAGGCGTATCGGCGTCCTTGAACACCAGATGGCTGACTTCGTTCAGACGCCCAGGGTGCAGCGGCCGCCCGGCGCGCAGCCAGTCGCGCTGCGCCCGCCCGCCGTTCCAGGCGTTGGTGGTGAAGCCCAGCACCTCGGCGGCAATGCCGGCCATCCCCAGCGCGCGCACCCACACATCGACCAGCGCGGCCAGCGGCTCGGCGTGTTGCTTCATCGAGCCGGAGCAGTCCAGCAGCACCGACACCACACAGTCCGCGCGCGGCTCGAGGTGTTCGGATCGAAACAAACGGCGTTCGGTGGGTGACGCCACCAGCTG
>JANMZX010000288.1:0-27442 GCA_031383745.1 Rhodoferax sp.
TCGCACAGCAGCGCGATGTGCTGGATGCCCTCGCCGTTGAACTTGAGCAGGAATTCCTCGATCTGTCCGGCGCTGCCGGAGGCCTCTTCGTTGAGCGGGATGCGGATCTTGCCGTCGGGCGCGGCCATCGCCTTGGAGGTCAGGCCGGTGTATTCGCCCTTGATGTCGAAAAAGCGCATCTCGCTGAAATTGAACAACTGCTCGTAGAACCGCGCCCAGTACGCCATGCGGCCGCGGTACACGTTGTGCGTCATGTGGTCCACGATCTTGAAGCCGTGGCCCACCGGGTGGCGGTCGGCACCCTCGATGAAATCGAAGTCGATGTCGTAGATCGACTTGCCTTCCTCGAAGCGGTCGATCAGGTACAGCGGGGCACCGCCAATGCCCTTGATGGCGGGCAGGTGCAGTTCCATCGGGCCGGTACGCAGTTCCACCGGCTGCGCGCCGAGTTCCAGCGCGCGCTCGAATGCCACGCGGGAGTTCTTGACCCGGAACGCCAGCCCGCAGGCGCTTGGCCCGTGTTCCGCGGCGAAATAGGACGCCACGCTGCGCGGCTCGCGGTTGACGATGAAGTTGATGTCGCCCTGGCGGTACAGCGACACGTCCTTGGAGCGGTGCTCGGCCACCCGGCTGAAGCCCAGCATCTCGAATACCGGCTCGAGAACGCCGGGCGTCGGCGACGCAAACTCCACAAACTCGAAACCCATCAGGCCCATCGGGTTGCTGGCTGGATCAGACATGGCATCACTCCTGGTTGTCTCAGTGCTTGTACGAATAAGTATGCGCCTGGACGCACTTGCAAGCAATATTCAACCAGGCGATCCGCGCTACCAGCCCGACCAGACCCGTCTTTCAAATGCCGAATCCGTCCGCTGCGTTGCTGGGGTCATCTTAGTGTCGAGCAGCAGAAATAGGCTTGCAAAAGATGATTTCAGATGCCTGTCGGAACGAATAAAATTTCGCAAATTCAACCAAATTCAGAAACATGTTGCAGAACGTCGAATTCGACCGCATCGACCTCAAGATGCTGGCATTCCTGCAGGAACACGGCCGAGCGTCCAACCTCGAACTGGCACAGGCGATCAACCTGTCGGCATCGCAGTGCCACCGGCGCCACCGCCGCCTGGAAGAACTCGGCGTCATCACGCGCTACGAGACGCGCCTGCATGCACCGGCGCTCGGCCTGGGGGTGGTGGCGTTTGTCCACGTGGCGATGGAAAAGGGCCACATCCCCAACCTGCACAAGTTCACCCAGGCGATCCGCGTGCTGCCGCAGGTGCTGGAGTGTTTTTCTGTCACCGGCGACTTCGACTACGTGCTCAAGGTGGTGGCGCGCGACCTGAAGGCGCTGTCGCAGTTCCTGATGGACACGCTGATGGGCCTGCCAGGCGTGAGCAATGTGCGTTCCAGCGTGTGCCTGGACGAGATCAAGAGCACCGGGTCCCTGCCGCTGCCGCAATGAGCGCATTGCCGGGCTGCCCCAGGCATGCCGGCGCCGCGGCGCCCGGCCCGCAAGCACACTTCCAGCACCGATTGCCGCAACACCGACAATCCCCCCATGCGCCCAGCCTCCACCATCCGCCGGACCCTGCGCCACCCGCAGTTCCGCGCCTTGTGCGCCAGCGGCGCGATCTACTTCATCGGCAACGCGATGCAGACCATGGCGGCGGCCTGGATGATGGTCGAACTCACCGGGTCGTCGTTCCTGGCGGCGCTGGTGCAGACCGCCGTGTTCATGCCGATGTTCCTGTTCTCGCTGCCGGCCGGGGTGCTGGCCGACATCACCGACCGGCGCCGGCTGATCCTGCTGGCGCTGGGCATCCAGGCGGTGGTGGGGATTCTGCTGGCGGCCCTGCTGATGGCCCACGTGGGCGGTGCCGGCACGATCCTGTTCTTCGTGTTCCTGTCGGGCAGTTGCACCGCCTTCCTGTCACCGGCATGGAATTCCTCGATCAGCGACTCGGTGCCGCGCCACGACCTGCCGCAGGCCATCACCGCCGTGGGCATCGCCTACAACGCCGCGCGCGCGATCGGCCCCGCGCTGGCTGGCGCGGTGTTCCTGCATATCGGCGGCGCCTGGAACTTCGTGTTCGCGGTCGTCAGCACGCTGGTGATGATGCAGGCCATCCGGCGTTTTCCGCCCAGGCCGCATCCGCCCACGCGCCTGCCGGCCGAGCGGCTGTGGGGCGGCATGCTCAGTGCACTGCGGTTCGCCTGGCACTCGCACATCGTGTTGTCGCAGTTGCTGCGCGCTGGCGCCTACTGCGCGGCAGGCTCGGCCCTGTGGGCCCTGCTGCCGGTGATCGGCCAGCGCCAACTCGGTCTGGGGGCCGCGGGCTTCGGCCTGCTCATGGGTTGCCTGGGCACGGGAGCCATCATCGCCGGCCTGTTCATCGGCCGCCTGCGCAACCGTTTCGGGCTGGAGCCGCTGGTGGCCGGCGGCTGCCTGCTGTTTGCGATGGTGATGCTGGTGGCGGCCTACTCCGAATGGGACCCGCCGGTATACATCGCGCTGATCCTGGCCGGTGGCGCATGGATGGCCGTGATGTCGACCTTCAACACCGCCACCCAGACCAGTGTCCCGCCGTGGGTGCGGGCACGTGCCGTCGCGATGCACACCCTCAGCGCCCTGGGCGCGTTCGCCATCGGTTCTGCGTTCTGGGGCGCGTTGTCCGATCTGGCCGGCCTGTCGCTGGCGCTGACGGTGGCGGCCGTCTGCATGGCGCTGGGCCCTCTGATGGCGCGCCGGTTTCCGCTGCGCATGGGCGAAACCGGCGAGGTGACGCAGGCCACCCCGTGGGAGGACCTGTTCCTCAGCCATGAACCCGACCCCGAGGCCGGCCCGATCGCGGTGGAGATGGGCTACCGCATCCTGCCGGCCAACGCCGAGGACTTCCTGGACGCGATCAGCCAGCTGCGCGCGCCGCGCCGGCGCGATGGCGCCACCTTCTGGCGCATCTACCGCGACCTGGCCGACCCGTCGCGCTACGTCGAGCGCTTCATCGTGACATCCTGGGCCGACTACCTGCACCAGCGCGCACGCGCCACCCTGGCCGACCAGCAGATCGAGGCGCACCTGCGCACCTTCCTGCTCGAAGGCGAATCGGTCACGATGCAGCACTACATCGCGGAGCGCTGAGGCGCGCGGGACGCCCGCCGCGCGCGAACGGCGAACGGCGAATGGCAGGAGCTTGACATGGCTCAAATCCACACCGGCGACAAGTCACTACGCTGCGACCCATCTGCACGTGGCGACCGTTCGCCAGATCGCCACCATGAAAAACAGCCCCGAGTTCTGGCCCCATATCGATGCCTCCTGCGCCCATGCGCTCAATGACGGCGGCCTGCGTCCGCTGAACCTGTGCCAGCGCACCCTGTTGCCTATCGTGCAGGGTGGCATGGGTATCGGCGTGTCGGCCCACCGGCTGGCCGGCAGCGTGGCCGCACTCGGCGGCGTGGGCACGATCTCTTCCGTCGACCTGCGCCGCCACCACCCGGACCTGATGGCGCGCACCAGCGGACTGCCGCCCGGCGACGCCACGCACCAGGCCATCGACGCGGCCAACCTGGAGGCGATCGAACGCGAGATCCGCGCCGCACGGGAGTTGTCGCAGGGCCGCGGACTGCTCGCCATCAATGTCATGCGGGCCGTCAGCGCCTACGGGCCCTCCGTCACCCGCGCGCTCGAGTGCGGCATCGACGCGGTGGTTGTCGGTGCCGGGCTGCCGCTGGACCTGCCCGACCTGGGCCGGGATTTCCCCCGCGCCGCGCTGATCCCGATCCTGTCGGACGCGCGTGGCGTACAGCTCGTCGTCAAGAAATGGGAGCGCAAGAAGCGCCTGCCCGACGCCATCGTGATCGAACATCCGCGCCTGGCCGGCGGCCACCTGGGAGCCGCAAAAATCGCCGACCTGGGCGATCCGCGCTTCGACTTCGAGAACGTCATACCGCAGTCGCTGGCGTTCCTGCGCTCCGCCGGCATCGAGCGGGAGATTCCACTGATCGCCGCCGGCGGCATCCGCAGCCACGCCGACATCGTCCGGCTGCAGGGCCTGGGCGCAGCGGGTGTGCAGCTGGGCACGCCGTTCGCGGTGACTGAGGAGGGCGACGCACACCCGGAATTCAAGCGCGTGCTGGCGCAGTCGCGCGACGAGGACATGGTCGAATTCACCAGCGTGGCCGGCCTGCCGGCGCGTGCTGTCGGAACCCCGTGGCTGCGCGCCTACCTGAAGATCGAGGACAAGCTGCAGGCCGTGCGCCACGCCAAGTCACGTTGCACCAAGAATTTCGACTGCCTGGCCCAGTGCGGCCTGCGCGACGGCCTGCCGGGCTGGGGCCAGTTCTGCATCGACAACCAGCTGGCGGCCGCGCTGCGCGGCGACGTCAAGAAGGGCCTGTTCTTTCGCGGTGCCGGGGCCCTGCCATTTGGCGATCAGATCCGCAGCGTGCGCGCATTGATCGATCGGCTGCTGTCGCCGGCGCCGGCCGCTGCTACGATCTGACCCGGGTCTGCGCAGACTGCCGGGCACGGGGCCCGGCATGCGCACCCGACGGAACCGCCCCGCTTGGACTACCCCACCCTGCGCGCACTGCACATGGCCTGCGCCGGCATCAGCATCGGCCTGTTTGCCGCGCGCGGCGGCATGCAGATGGCGGGCATCGACTGGCGACAGTGGCGCTGGCTGCGCGTCCTTCCGCACCTGAACGACACCGTGTTGCTGTCCGCCGCCGTGGCCCTGGCGCTGGCCAGCCACCAATATCCTCTGGCCCAGCCCTGGCTGACCGCCAAGGTGGTGGCCCTGGTGGTCTATGTGTTCGCGGGCAGCCGGGCCCTGCGCGTTGCCGCGAGCGCGCAGCAGCGCCGGATCTGGTTTGTGCTGGCGCTCGCCACCGTGACCTACATCGTGCTGGTGGCCGTCACCCGGTCGCCGACCTGGGGCTGGTGACCGGGGCCGGCAGAACGCAGTGTCAGTCGAAGGACACCGGCCGCCCCTGCCGGTCGAACGGGATGTAGGCCGACAGCCGGCCCTGGCGGATCGACTCCATCATCTGGTCGAGCGCGGCACTCACGGCGTCGGCGGTTGCTGCGACACCCTGGCGACCGGACAAGGCCGCCACGAACACGATCACCCAGTCCTTGCCGAACTGCCGTGCTTCCTGCTCCAGCGCGGCAAACCCGGCCAGCTCCTCCACCGCCTTGTCGACCGCCATCAACGGCACCAGTGCGCCGCCCTCGCCGGCCTCGAACCTGGCACGCTGCTCGGCGGTGCTGTCGTCGGCCAGTTCGGCCCCGGCGAAAACGAACAACAGGCGCTGCGGCTCGTCCTGCTGGCGCGCCGCCGACAACAGGTCTTCGAAACTGGTGATGTGCATGGTATGCCGGCGCGTGCAAGACGGCCGCGTTTGGTGTAGAAGGAAACATCTCGTCAGGTCGACGTGCGGCATTGTGGCAGGTCAAGGAGGCGACAGGCGCCATACCCTACCCTTCGAGGCCTCAGCCGCAGCCTCGTGCGAAGCACAGCAACCGGATCAACGAACGCACCTACCACCATGGCCGACACCCTACATACCGCACCCGCTGCCAGCACCTGGCAGGCCCAGGCGATCAGCGAGGAAGTCCTGCGCGAAAAATACGCCAAGGGCGACGAGCAGAACATCCTGGACGTCAACCGGCGCGTCGCCCGCGCGCTCGCGCAGGCCGAACCGGCAGAGCACCAGAAGCACTGGGAGGGCCGCTTCCTGGAGGTGCTGCAGCACGGCTTCCTGCCCGCCGGGCGCATCCAGTCGGCCGCCGGCACCGACCTGTCGGCAACCCTGATCAACTGCTTCGTGCAGCCGGTGGGCGACTCGATCGCGCACATGGAGGACGGCCACCCCGGCATCTACATCGCGTTGACGCAGGCGGCCGAGACCATGCGCAAGGGCGGCGGCGTGGGGTACGACTTCTCCCGCATCCGGCCGCGTGGCGCCTGGGTCGGCAGCACGCAGAGCAGCGCGTCCGGGCCGGTCAGCTACATGCACATCTTCGACCGTTCCTGCGAGACCGTGGAGTCCGCTGGCGCGCGGCGCGGGGCCCAGATGGGCGTGTTGCGCTGCGACCATCCGGACATCGAGGAGTTCATCCGCGCCAAGGACCGGGGCGACCTGAAGAACTTCAACATCTCGGTCGGTGTCACCGATGTGTTCATGCAGGCGGTGCAGGACGGCACCAGCATCGACCTGGTGCACCGGGCCGAACCCGGGGCCGCGCAAAAGGCGGCCGGCGCCCACCTGCAGACGCTCGCTGATGGCAGTCGCACCTGGGTCTACCGCCAGTTGCCGGCCGGTGACCTGTGGGACCAGATCATGCGATCCACCTACGACCATGCCGAACCCGGCGTGCTGTTCCTGGACCAGATCAACCGCGACAACAACCTGTCGTATTGCGAGTCGATTGCGGCTACGAATCCGTGCGTGACCGGCGACACATGGGTGCTCACCAGTGCGGGACCGCGGCAGGTGCGACAACTGATCGGTCGTGCATTCACCGCCGTCGTCGACGGAAAGGGCTACCCCACGGCGTCGGACGGCTTCTTCGCGACCGGCGTCAAACCCGTGCTGCGCCTGCGCACGCGTGAGGGGCATCACCTGCGGCTGACCGCCGACCATCCGGTGCGACGCGTCCAGCACAAGACGCGTTACCTGCTCGAAACCGAATGGACTCACGCCAGTGCGCTGGCCAACGGCGACGAGATCATGCTGCACGACCACCGCAGCTGCCTCGGCTGGGCAGGTGAACACACCGAGGAACAGGGCTACCTGATCGGCTTGCTGATTGGCGACGGCACGCTCAAGGCCGACACGGCCGTGATCTCGGTCTGGGCGCCCGAAATGCGGCTCGTCGGCAATGGCGACCCCGTGCATGACCAGGGCCACTGCGCCAGTGGCATCCTGCGGGCTGCGCAGGCGGCCGCGGACACCCTCCCCCACCGTGCCGATTTTCGTGATTGGCAGCGCCGCGTCGAAGGCCGTGGGGAATATCGGCTTGTCAGTGGCGCTGTGCGCCAACTCGCACTGCAATTGGGCATGTCACCAGGAAACAAGTGCATCACACCCTTGATGGAGCAGGCATCCTCCGGCTTCTGCACCGGCCTGCTGCGCGGCCTGTTCGATGCCGACGGCTCGGTGCAGGGCAGCCAGGACAAGGGTGTCAGCGTGCGCCTCACACAGTCCAGCGTGCCGCTTCTGGAATCGGTGCAACGCATGCTGCTGCGCCTGGGCATTGCATCGACAATCTACCGGGAGCGCCACGTCAGTGGGATCAAGCGCATGCCCGACGGCCGTGGCGGCCATCGTGACTACACGACCAGGGCAGTACACGAACTGGTTGTCGGTGGCGAAAACCTGCGCGAATATGCCGATCGCATCGGCTTCGAGGACGACCAGAAAGCAGGCCGGCTGGCCCAGGCCCTGGCGGACTGCCGCCGCGCCTTGAACCGCGAACGATTCACCGCCACCGTCGACTCCCTGGAGGACGACGGGTCCGAGGCCGTATATGACGTCACGGTCGAGGACGTCCACGCGTTCGACGCCAACGGGCTGGTGGTTCACAACTGCGGCGAGCAGCCCCTGCCCGCCTACGGCTGCTGTTGCCTCGGCTCGATCGACCTGACCCGGTTTGTGCGCAACCCGTTCGAGGCCGACACGCAGTTCGACCATGCCGCACTGGCCGAAGCCGCCACGGTCGCCGTGCGCATGCTGGACAACGTGCTCGACATCACGGTCTGGCCGCTGCCGCAGCAGCAGGAGGAGGCGCGCAACAAGCGCCGTGTCGGCCTGGGCTTCACCGGGCTGGGTGACGCGCTGGTGATGCTCAACCTGCGCTACGACACCGAGGACGCGCGCACCATGGCCAGCCAGATCAGCGCCACGCTGCGCGATGCGGCCTACAACGCATCGATCGAACTGGCGCGCGAGCGCGGGCCGTTCCCGCTCTTCAACGCCGACCTGTACCTCAGCGGCCAGAGTTTCGCGTCACGCCTGCCCCAGGGCATCAAGGACCGCATCCGGGCCCACGGGCTGCGCAACTCCCACCTGCTGTCGATCGCACCCACCGGCACCATCAGCCTGGCCTTCGCCGACAACGCCAGCAACGGCATCGAGCCGGCCTTCAGCTGGACCTACACGCGCAAGAAGCGCATGCCCGACGGCAATTTCCGCGAATACGCGGTCGAGGACCACGCCTGGCGGCTGTACCGCCACATGAAGGGCCCGGATGCGCCGCTGACCAGCGCATTCGTGACCGCACTGGAGATGAGCGCGCAGGCCCACGAGGCAATGGTGGCGGCGGTCGCGCCCTACATCGACACCGCCATATCCAAGACCGTCAACGTGCCGGCCGACTACCCGTATGCCGACTTCCAGCACCTGTACCTGCAGGCCTGGCAGTCGGGCCTCAAGGGCCTGGCCACCTACCGGCCCAACAACGTGCTCGGGTCGGTGCTGAGCACCGGCCCAGCGCCATCGGTAGCGACGCCGCTGACGATCAACGATGCCAACCGCCGCCTGGCCCTGGAGCGCCTGCCCGCGCCGGTGCTGTCGTCGCTGCGCTGGCCCGGCCGGCCGGATCTGCCCGGTGGCAACCCGGCCTGGACCTTCATGGTGCACCACCCGTTCGGTGACTTCGCGCTGTTCGTCGGCGAACTGGCACCGGAGGAAGGCGGTGCACCGCGACCGTTCGAGGTCTGGGTCAATGGTGCCGAACAGCCGCGCGGGCTGGGTGCCCTGGCCAAGACGCTGTCGATGGACCTGCGCGCCAACGACGCCGCCTGGCTGCAGCTCAAGCTCGACGCGCTGTCCACGGTGGCCGAGGAACGCACGTTCGAGATGCCGTTTCCGCCCTACGGCGAAATGCGCATGTTCCCCGGCGTGGTGGCGGCCACGGCGGCGGTCATCCGGTGGCGCTGCGAACAGCTCAAGGCCCTGCCCGATCCCCGGCGCAACAGCCCCACGCCGGTGCTCGACGCCATGTTCAGCCGCGAAGAGCCGCTGACCGGCCCTTCGGGCACACTGGCGTGGGCGGTCGACGTCGACAACCCCGCCAGCGGCGAGACCTTCACGCTCACCCTGAAGGAAATCACCCTGCCGGGCCATGACGGCCACCCCGTCACGCGACCGTGCGCCGTCGGGTTCTCGGGCAACTACCCGCGGGCGCTCGACGGGCTGGCGCGCCTGCTGTCGCTCGACATGCGGGTGATCGACCCGGCGTGGATCGGCATGAAGCTGCGCAAGCTGCTCAACTACGCCGAGCCGCTGGGCCACTTCATGGCCTTCGTGCCGGGCCTGCCTGCGGGCGAGAGGCGCCAGCAGACCTGGCCGTCCACGGTGGCCTACCTGGCGCGTCTGATCATCCACCGCTACGCGATGCTCGGCGTGCTGGACGAGCAGGGCTACCCGGTGCGCGACATGGGCGTGCTGGAGATCCCCCGCGACTCCGACGCCGCCGCGCCGCTGGCGGGCCGCCCCTGCCCGGAATGCGGCAACGCCACCGTGATCAAGAAGGACGGCTGCGACTTCTGCACCGCCTGCGGCTACGTGGGCCAGTGCGGATGAGGGCCAGGACGGCCAGCGCCGCGCCCGGGCCTGCATGCAGGCCGGTGCGTCAGGCCAGTGGCACGGGCAGCACGGGCTGCACGGGCAGCAGGTCGGCCTGCGGTGTCGGGCGGCCGAACAGATAGCCCTGGAACGCGTCGCAGCCCAGGCGCGACAGGAATTCGTGCTGCTCGGCCGTCTCTACGCCTTCGGCGATCACTTCCAGGCCCAGGGTATGCCCCAGGGCCAGGATGGTGCGCGCAATCGCCACGTCATTCGGGTCGTTCAGGATGTCGCGCACGAAGGAGTGGTCGATCTTGAGCTGCGCCAGCGGCAGCCGCTTGAGGTAGGACAGCGACGAATACCCGGTTCCGAAGTCGTCCAGCGAAAACGACACGCCGCGTGACTTGATCGCGAACATCTTGACGATAAGGTCGTCGATGTCCACCGCGAGCATGCTTTCGGTCAGCTCCAGCTTGAGCCGGTCCGCACGAGCGCCCGCCTGTTCCAGCGCCCGAAACACGTTGGCGACGAAATCGGCGTGGGCGAACTGCGAGGCGCTCACGTTCACCGCCAGCGTCCAGCCGGCCCTGCCCGGCTGGAGAGCCCACACGGCGAGCTGGTGGCAGGCGGTCTCCAGCACCCACTGGCCCAGTTCCAGGATCATGCCGGTCTGTTCGGCCAGGGCGATGAATTCGCCGGGCGGCACCATGCCACGTGCGGGATGCAGCCAGCGCACCAGCGCTTCTGCCCCCACCGGCGCGCCTGCAGCGTCAATCTGGATCTGGTAGTGCAACACGAACTCCTGCATCGCCAATCCGCGCTGCAGGTCGTTCTCCTGCAGGGAGCGTTCCTCGGCGGCGGCCTGCATTGCCGGATCGTAGAACCGCGCAGTATTGCGTCCAGCGGCCTTGGCCTGGTACATGGCGGCATCGGCCATGCGCAGCAGGTCGTCCACCGAGTCGTACCGGTCTTTGAACAAGGCGATGCCGATGCTGGGGGTACTGGTGTGGCGGCTTGTGCCCAGGTCATACGACTGGCCCAGCGCATGCAGCAGCTTCTGGGCCACCAGCTCCACCTGGACGCCCGCCTCGCGTTCGTCGCGGGCGAGTCCCTCCAGCAGCACCACGAACTCGTCACCGCCCAGGCGCGCCACGCTGTCGACCTCGCGCATGCAGCCCTGCAGGCGCAGCGCCACCTGCACCAGCAACTGGTCTCCCATGCCATGGCCCAGCGTGTCGTTGAGCTGCTTGAAGTGGTCCAGATCCAGGAACATCAGCGCGCCGTGTTGCCCCAGGCGTGCCGCATTGCCCATCGCATGTTCCAGCCGGTCCATCAGCAGTCGCCGGTTGGGCAGCCCGGTCAGGTGGTCGTAAAACGCCAGCTTTCGGATCTGTTCCTCGGCCGCGCGCTGCTGGCTCACGTCGCGCATCAAGCCGATGAACGTGGGGCGCCCGGCGCCATCGGCGCGCGACACCGCCAGGTGGATCGGAAACAGGCTGCCATCCGCGCGCCGGCCCTGCATCTCGCGCGGGCTGCCGATCAGGTGACGCTCTCCTGTGACATTGTGGCGCTTCAGGTACCGGTCATGAAACGCGCCCTCGTGGTCCGCCATCAGGAGCGACACGTTGCGGCCCATCACCTCCGCCTGCGAGTAGCCGAACATCTCTGTCGCCGCCTTGTTGAACGACTCCACCAGGCCGCGGTGGTCGATCGTCACGACCGCGTCCACCACGTTGTCGAGGATGGACTGTGTGTGCTGCGCCGATTCGCGCAGGGCCCGCTCACGCGCCAGCAACTCGGCCTCCACCTTCTTGCGGTCGGAGATGTCCACAAAGGTGCACACGACCTCGAGCACCTGACCCTGCGCGTCGACCTGCGGCTGCGCGTCCACGAGCAGCCATACCATGTCGCCGGTACGCGGGCGGAACACCCCCATCACCACCTGGCGCACCGGTTTGCCGGTGGCTATCGCCTGCGGAACAGGATGGCTCGGGCCCGGAAAATCGGAGCCGTCCTCGCGCACCACCTTCCAGTCGGGGTCGAACGAGGTCTTGCCCAGCAACTCGTCCAGGGTCAGCCCCAGCAGGTCGAGCGCGGTCTGGTTGGACTCCCGGATCTCCGCCTGCGGGCCCTGCACCAGCACCCCGACCCCGAGATGCTGCACCAGGTGGCGGTAGCGCGCCTCGCTGTCCTGCAGCCGCCGCTCGATGCCGGCCTTGAACAGCGCCACTTCCAGAGCCGAACGCAGTTCGCGCTCCGAAAACGGCTTGACCACGTAGGCGGCCGGCTCCACCAGCTTGGCACGCTCCAGCGTGTCGTCCTCGGCAAACGCGGTGAGGAACACCACCGGGATGCCGAGCCCGGAACGGATCGCCTGTGCAGCCTGGATGCCGTCCATCGGCCCGGCCAGCTCGATGTCCATCAGCACCAGATCGGGCCGCAGTGCATGCGCCATAGCCACCGCCTGATCGCCCCGCTGCGCCAGCCCGACCGGCTCATAACCCTGGCTGGCCAGTTGCAGCCGGATGTCCAGCGCCACGATGGTTTCGTCCTCGACGACGAGGATACGGGCTCGGGTCATGGCGGGAGTCGGTCGGGTTGGGGGTGGGGGTGGGGAATCGGCATGGTCCACCCTGCAGTGTAGGTTCGCAGACGCACCCGGCGCATCAGGCAAACACCTGAACCGCACCCGGGAAAACCCCTGACACCGACGCGCCGCCCGGCGCGCGCCGCAGCGTCAGGTGCGCACGACGAGCACCGGCTGACGGGCGTGGGACAACACCCGCTGCGCGACACTGCCCAGGACCATCTTCTCGATGCCGCTGCGCCCGTGCGAACCCATCACGATCAGGTCGGCGCCACCTGCGTCGGCCGCCTCGACAATGCCGCGCCACACCATGTGCGCCTCCACCAGCGAGGCGTTGACCTGCACGCCAGCGACTTCGAAAGCCTTGCGCGCAGCCGCCAGTGCCTCATTGGCCTCGGCCCGGGCCGCGCTCATGTACTGCTCCTGGCCGTAGGCGAAATCGGCCCCGACGCCGGCGAACGGGTAGGGGTCGATCACGAACAGCACACTGACCGCACTGGAAAACGCCCGCGCCAGACCGATGGCCTTGTCGACGGCAAGCTGCGAGGTGGGGGACCCGTCAATGGGAACGAGCAGGTGTTTGAACATGGCAACGACTCCTGGTTGGGCACTGGCTGGCAGTGTGCGGGCAAAACGCCGCGGGCAATTTGACCCGGATCAATCCGGCATCAGGCTTCAATTTTCACGCCCTTCCAGAAAGCGACCCGGCCGCGGATCGCCTGCGCCTCGGGTTTCGGGTCTGCGTAATACCAGACCGCGTCCTGGTTCATGTCGCCCTGGACGATCAGCGAGTAATAACTCGCCTGGCCTTTCCACGGGCACATGGTCTTGTGGTTGCTGAAGCCCACATAGGCGCGGTCGAGCGCACTCTCGGGGAAGTAGTGGTTGCCCTCCACCAGCACGGTGTCGTCGCTTTGGGCCACCACGGTGCCGTTCCATATAGCCTTCATCCTGATCTCCTCCTGGGTACTGAAACGAAATTACAGCACACACGGCAGCCACCCAGGGGCACGAGTGTGCCTCGGCACGGCGCACGGCGGCAGTCGCCGGTGGGGCGGCCCGGGGGTTCAGTCCCCGGTCTGGAGCACCATGCCGGCAGCGCGCAGGCGCTCGACCAGCACACCACCGAGGCCGCTGGCTGGCGTCAACACCCCGCCCAGGCCTTTTCGGCCCGGCAGGCGCGCGCCGTCGAGTGCCAGCGCCAGCGCAGCCTCGCACACCATCTTGGTGGTCGCGCGGTTGCCGGGATCTCCCTGGTCCGCCACGCGGCCGGATACCACCTTGCCGTTGACGCTGCGGGCGACCAGGTCGCAGCGAAAAGACCCGCCGTCCATGCGTTGCGGGCTCGGGCCCTCCCCTGGCGCCGGTACCATGCGCGCGGCCAGGCCGCGCACCGGGGCCCAGCCCATCGCAATACGGGACAGGCCCATGCCCGCACTCAGCGATGCCGCTGCCGCAGCGGCAATCGGCCCGGCCCCCACCCGCAGGTACTCCTGGTAGCGGAAGTTGGGGCCGTAGTCCAGCAGCGCCGCGCTGCGCCGGACCACGCGGGTGTTCACCGGGCCCATGAAAAAAGGCCCGAGCCAGGACTTGAAGTCAGCGTCGTAGTGCGACCAGGCGGGGTCGCGGTCGCTCGAGCGTACCAACGGCCGCTTGTCCGGCGGGTTGAGCAGGAAGGGGTCTGCCAGCGCCTCGGCCTGCCCGGATTCGAGCATGTGCAGGGCAGAGGCCAGGGTGCCGCCGTTCACGCCACCGCGCACCGAATATGCCACCTTGACCTCGGCGCACGCGATCCCGTGGGCCTGCCGCATGGCCTGCACCAGCATCCACGCGCCGAGATCCGACGGCACGGAATCGAACCCGCAACAGGGGATGATGCGCGTGCCATCGCGCTCTGCCTGGGCATGGTGCTGTGCAATCAGGCCGTGCACCCAGGGTGTCTCGCCGGTGATGTCCACGTAATGGGCGCCATGCCGGACGCAGGCCGCCACGAGCTTGCTGCCGTACAGGTCGAACGGCCCGGCCGTGCTCAGCACCACCGCCGCCTGGCGCGCCAGCGCATTGAGCGCACGCGTGTCGTCGGCTGCGGCCACCAGCACACCGACGTCGGGCAGCGTGCCGGCGCAGTCGCGGCGCACCTGTTCGAGCTTGTCGCGATTGCGCCCCGCCAGGGCCCAGCGCAGGCCGGCACTGCGCACCTGCGGGTGACCGGCAAGATAGGCCACGGTCTGGCGCCCGACAAAACCGGTGGCGCCATACAGCACGATGTCGTAGCGCCGCCGTGCGGCAGCCGCCTTGCGCTGGTCCGAGAATGGCATGTCCGTTACCCCCGATACAAGGAATCAGGCAGCCATTGAAGCACATCCGCCCGACCCGCCGGCGCGATCCCGTTACCATGCGCTGTGGCGGGTGCACCAGGGCCCCCGCGCGTTCCAACACCGGCAGCCGATCATGATCCCTTTCTCCGTCCTCGACCTGTCCCCGATCACCGAGGGCAGCGATGCTGCGCAATCGTTTCGCAACAGCCGCGACCTGGCGCAACATGCCGAGCGCTGGGGCTACCGCCGCTACTGGCTGGCCGAACACCACGGCATGCCGGGCATTGCCAGTGCCGCCACCTCGGTGCTGATTGCCTACGTGGCGGGTGGCACGACCACGATCCGGGTCGGCGCCGGCGGCGTGATGCTGCCCAACCACTCGCCACTGGTGATCGCGGAACAGTTCGGCACCCTGGAGTCGCTGTTCCCCGGGCGCATCGACCTCGGCCTCGGGCGCGCCCCGGGGTCCGACCAGATCACGGCACGGGCCCTGCGCCGCAACCTGACCTCCGAGGCCGAGGAGTTTCCGCAGGATGTGGTGGAACTGATGGACTTCTTCTCCGATGCACCCCGCCAGCCGGTGCGCGCGGTGCCGGGCACCGGGCTGAAAGTGCCGATGTGGATCCTCGGCTCCAGCCTGTTCGGCGCCCAGCTCGCCGCCCTGCTGGGCCTGCCGTATGCCTTCGCGTCGCATTTCGCGCCGGCGCAGATGATGGAAGCGATCGCGCTGTACCGCAGCAACTTCCGCCCGTCAGAACGCCTGGACAAGCCCTATGTGATGCTGGGCTTCAACATGTTCGCGGCCGATTCGCAGGAGGAAGCGCGATTCCGGGCCACCTCGATGCAGCAGGCGTTCGTGAATATCCGCAGCGGCCGCCCGTCGCGTCTGCCGCCGCCCAAGCGGCACTACTATGAAAACGCGACGCCGCAGGAACGGGCCCTGCTCGATTCGGTCCTGCCGTGTTCGGCCATCGGTTCGCCGGAGATGGTGCGGACCCAGCTGGAGGCATTCATAGCCCGCACCGGCGCCGACGAGCTGATGATCGCCTCGCAGACCTTCGACCACGGCCACCGCCTGCAGTCGTTCGAGATCGCCGCCGACATCCAGCGCACGCACTGACCAGGCCAGGGCGGCGCAGCCGGCGGGCCGGCGGGCGCGCAACGGCGCTTGCCGCCCCACCCAAGCCACCCACGCCACCTGCAGCGATCGCCCGATGAGGCCCGGGAAACACCTGCTATTGCCACTGGCACGGCACCGTTCCTGCGCCTATGATCGCGCCAAAGCAGCCGGCTCCCGGCCTGCGACCGTCTCCCATGCACCCAGAATCACACCGGCCCACCATACTTGTCGTCGAGGACGAGGCCATTGTCGCCCGTGACATCCAGCTGCAGTTGGCGAGCCTGGGTTACGCACCGGTGGCCCACGCCAAGCGCGGCGAGGACGCCGTGCGCCTTGCCGGCGAGCTGCGCCCCGACCTGGTGCTCATGGACATCGGGCTGGCCGGCGATCTGAGCGGCATCGACGCAGCGGCCGAGATCCGCCGGCTGCACGGCATTCCCGTGGTGTTCCTGACCGCCTATGCCGAAGATTCCACACTGGAACGCGCCAAGCTCACCGGGCCCTTTGGTTACGTGCTCAAGCCTTACGCAGAACGCGAGTTGCGCATCGTGCTGGAGATGGCCCTTTTCAAGCACCAGACCGAAAGCGCGCTGCGCGACAGCGAAGACCGCTACCGCAACCTGATCGACAACCTGCAAAGCGGGGTGCTGCTGCAGGGGCCCGCCGGCGAGGTGCTGCTCGCCAACGACCGCGCGCTGGAACTGCTCGGCCTCGAACGCGCCCAACTGATGGGGAAGACCTGCCTGGATCCCGGCTGGAGCGTCGTCCACGAAGACGGTTCGGCCTTCCTCGGTCCGGACCTGCCGGTGCCCGTGAGCCTTGCCACGCGCAGGGCCGTGGTCGATGTCACCCTGGGGGTGCTGCGACCGGCCACGCAGGACCGCGTCTGGCTGCTTGTCAGCGCAACACCGCAGCTGCACCCGGACGGCAGCGTGCGCGAGGTGATCTGCACCTTCAGCGACATCACCCGGCGCAAACATGCGGAACTCGAGCTGATCGCCGGGCGCGAGGCGCTGCGCGCGTCGGTCATGCACACCCAGGCGATCCTGGACAACGTGGTGGACGCCGTCATAACGATCAACCGCAACGGGGTGGTCGAGTCGTTCAACCGCGCGGCCACGCACATCTTCGGCTACACCGCCAGGGAGGTGGTCGGGCGCAACGTGTCGATGCTGATGCCCGAGCATGACCGGCAGCACCATGACAGCTACCTGGCGCACTACCACCAGACCGGCGACGCCCGCGTGATCGGCAAGATCCGCGAGATGCAGGGCCAGCGCCGGGACGGCGAGATCTTTCCGATCAGCCTGGCGGTGACGCGCATTTCGCACCAGGGCCAGGTGACCTACATCGGCCTGATCCGCGACATCACCGAACGCGCGCGCGCCGCTGCGGCGCTGGAGGACAAGTCGCGCCAGCTGCGCAGCCTGTCGCGGCGCGTGCTGGAAGCACAGGAACTGGAACGCCGGCGTGTGGCGCACGAGCTGCACGACGAGCTTGGCCAGTCCCTGACCGCCATCAAGATCAACCTGCAGGCACGCGAGCGCTTCAAGGACCGCTCGCCGGCCGAACTCAACGCCGAGAACCTGCGCATCGTCGAGGATGCGCTGCAGCACGTACGCCGCCTCGCGGTGGCCCTGCGGCCCTCGGTGCTGGACGACCTGGGGCTGGTGCCCGCCCTGCGAGGCATCGCCGAGCAGACATCGGCACGCAGCGGCTTCGAAGTCCACTTCCAGCCCAGCCTGCCGCCCGGGCGGCTGCCGCCGGACGTGGAAACCGCGTGCTTTCGCATCGTCCAGGAGGCGCTCACCAACATCACGCGCCACGCCCGGGCGCAACGCGTCGACATCGACCTGTTCCATGATGGCGAGGCCCTGGTGCTGGGCATCCACGACGACGGCAGCGGCTTCGAAGTCGCCGCAGTGCGCGAACGGGCTGCGGCCGGCGACAGCATCGGGCTGCTGGGCATGAAGGAACGCGCCATGCTGCTGGGAGGCCGGCTCGACATCGAATCCATACCCGGGCTGGGCAGCACCGTGCGCATGCGCTGCCCGCTCGAACTGCCAGGAGAACCCCCATGACACGATTGCGCGTATTGCTGGCCGACGACCACACGCTGGTGCGTGCGGGCTTGCGCAAGCTGCTCGAATCGATGCCCGAGGTCGAGGTGGTCGGCGAGGCCGATGATGGCCTGGCGCTGCTGCAGCGTGCGCAGGAGCTGCAGCCCAACCTGGTGCTGATGGACATCGCCATGCCCGGCCTCAACGGCCTGGAAACCACCGCGCGCCTCACCAAGGCCCTGCCCGATGTCCGCGTCGTCATCCTGTCGATGCACCAGAACGAGGAGTACGTGCGCCAGGCCCTGCGCAACGGCGCGGCAGCCTACCTGCTCAAGGACGCGGCGCCGCTCGAGCTCGAGCTGGCACTCAAGGCGGTGCTGCGCGGCGAGACCTACCTCAGCCCGGCGGTGTCACGCGGCATCGTCAGCGACTACGTCCAGCGGCTGCGGGCCGACGAGCAGCCCGGCGACGCGTTGACGCCACGCCAGCGCGAGGTGCTGCAGCTGGTGGCCGAGGGCCACAGCACCAAGGAGATCGCCCGCCGGCTCGACCTGTCGGTCAAGACCGTGGACACCCACCGCAGCCAGCTGATGAAGCAGCTCGACATCCACGAGGTGGCCGGGCTGGTGCGTTATGCCATGCGCAACGGGCTGATTTCGCCCGACAGCTGAGCGCCGGACGGCCACACAGCAGAACGCGGCGCTGGTGGAACAGTCAGCGGCCTCTGCCGCGGGCCACAACCACAGCGCCGGATCGATGGCGCGCTCGGTGGAGGTGTTCCAGCTCTGAGGTCAGAAGCCCAGGCTGGCCAGCAGGTCGTCGACCTCGCTCTGGTTGCTGACGACATCGGTGCGGTCACCCGGCTCGACCACCGGGCCGTGCAGGTCCGCCAGCGCGGATTCCGGCAGCGCCAGTTCGGACGGAGCCGCCTGGACCAGCAGCTTGACCAGGCTGTCTTCCAGGTCGGTGGCCAGCGCCACCACCTTGGCCACCACCTGACCCGTCAGGTCGTGGAAATCCTGGGCCAGCATGATGTCGGTGAGATGCCGGTCGATCCGGCTTGTCGCCGCCTCGACCTCGTCCACAAACGCCAGCACCTCCGCGCCCGCCGCGGCCTGGCCCGACCCGGTTGCCAAGCTGGCAGCCAGCCGCTTGGCCGCCGCCGTGATACCGGCATGGTCCTGCTTGGCGAGTTCAACGGCGGTCAGCACCCGGTCGGCCGCCTCGCCGGTCTTTCTGGCGATATAACCCAACCGACTGCGTGCGTCGGGCAGACCTTCTACCGACTGCCGCAGCTTGGGCATCACGCCCAGCTGGCTGAGCGTGTCGTGCAGCTGGCGCGTGATCTGGCCCAACTGCTGGAATACCTCGGGCGATGCCGCAGCCGCGTGCGTGGTGGTGTCGTTCATGGTGGGGTTTCTGGTGCTGCGGTACGCTGTCAGCCCGCTGCGGCCCGTTTCTGCATGATCTTGATGACCTTGTCCTCCAGCGTGGCCTTGGTGAACGGCTTGACGATGTAGCCGGCGGCGCCGCTCTGCACCGCCATCACGATGTCTTCCTTGCGGGCTTCGGCGGTGACCATCAACACCGGCAGGTGCTTGAGGTCCTGGTCGGCCTTGATGGCCTTGAGCAGCTCGAAGCCGTTCATGTTGGGCATGTTGATATCGGACACGACGAAATCGTAGGGCTTGCCCTTGAGCATGTGCAAGGCGATGGCGCCGTCCTCCGCTTCATCGACACTGGTGATGCCCATTTCCTTCAGCAGGCCCCGCACGATGCGGCGCATGGTGGAAAAATCGTCCACGACGAGGAACTTCAGTTGGGAAAGGTCGCTCACGGCTGTTCCTTGGGTTGGCTGTGGTCACAGAGAAACCGGATCATAGGGGCAATGCCGGCGGTTTTGGGTCCTTCAGGTGTTTTTCCAGCCGGACTCAGGTATCACCCCGATGTCGCGCAAGCATGCCACCACCTACAGTTGCCGGACACACGCGGCCACCGGCTGGCGACATGCACCAGGCACCATGAACCGACATTCCAACCCGCCACACGACAGGATCGCAGCCTTCCTGTGGCGACATCCCGAAGCCAGCCATGACCGTCGTCGATAGCGGCCGCGACACCGAATTCGGGTTTTCCGGCGCCGACTTCGAGCGCGTGCGCCGACTGATCTACGAACGCGCCGGCATCAGCCTGCATGCCGGCAAGCAGGCGATGGTCTACAGCCGCCTGTCACGCCGCCTGCGCGACGTGGGCTACAACCGATTTTCCGACTACCTGCAGTGGCTGGAGCAGTCCCGCGGGCCGGAGGGCGAGCGCGAATGGCAGGAGTTCATCAATTGCCTGACCACCAACCTCACCGCCTTTTTCCGCGAAGACCACCATTTCCCGGTGCTGGCGGCGGAACTCGCGCGCCACCCGGGGCGGCGCTGGCGCATCTGGTGCAATGCCGCCTCCACCGGCGAGGAGCCCTACTCGCTGGCCATGACCGTGGCCGAGACGCTCGGCCCTTCCGCGCCGGTGCAGATACTGTGCAGCGACATCGACACCAAGGTGCTCGCGCGCGCCGGACAAGGGGTCTATCCGGCCGACTCCCGCGGCCTGAGCGCCGACCTGCTCAAGCGCCACTTCATGCGCGGCACCGGCGACAACAGCGGCTTCATCCGGGTCAAGCCCGAACTGCGCCGGATGGTGGAGTTCCGCGCCTTCAACCTGATGGATGCCCACTGGTCACTGGGCGAGCCCTTCGACATCGTGTTTTGCCGCAATGTAATGATCTATTTCGACGGTCCCACGCAACGCACGGTGCTCGAACGCATGCGCCGCGCGATGCAGCCGCACGGGCTGCTGTTTGCCGGGCACTCCGAGAATTTCAGCGAATCGCGCGATCTGTTCCGCCTGCGCGGCAAGACCGTCTACGAGTGCGTCTAGCGCAACCCCGCATGTCCGACATTGCCACCCCCCAACGACCCGCCGGCGACACCTGGGCTCCCCACCTGGCGCGGCTCAAGGCAGCGCCGCGCAAGCCCGGGGAGGCCTCGTTCTTCTGGTACGAGACGCATTTCCGGAGCGTCGCGGTCAAGGTACTGCCGGGCGAGTACTACGTCGCCACCGAGGACATGCTGATCATGACCACGCTGGGTTCATGCATCGCGGCCTGCCTGTGGGACCGCAGCGCGCGGGTGGGCGGCCTGAACCACTTCATGCTACCCGAGGGCGATAGCGACGACGGGCGCTACGGCTCCTACGCCATGGAACTGCTGATCAATGAAATGCTCCGGCGCGGCGCCTCGCGCCACACGCTGGAGGCCAAGGTCTTTGGTGGTGGGCAGGTGATCGCCGGCATGGACAGCATGAACGTGGGCGCGCGCAACACCAGCTTCGTGCTCGACTACCTCAAGACCGAACACATCCCGGTGGTCAGCAAGGACGTGCTGGACATCTACCCGCGCAAGGTATGCTTTCTGCCTGCCAGCGGCAAGGCGATGGTCAAGCGCCTGGCGCCGACACAGGCCGCAGCGCTGCAGGCCCAGGAACGGGCCGCGGCACAACGGGTGGTGCCGCAGGCCGGTGGCGGCGGCTCGGTCGACCTGTTTTGAAGGACCACACAAGAATGGCAAAAACACGCGTGGTGGTGGTGGACGACTCGGCACTGGTGCGCAGCCTGCTCACCGAGATCATCAACCGGCAACCGGACATGGTCTGCGTCGGTGCGGCGGCAGACCCGCTGCTGGCACGCGAGATGATCCGCGAACTCAACCCGGACGTGATCACGCTCGACATCGAGATGCCGCGCATGGACGGGCTGGAATTCCTCGCCAGGCTGATGCGCCTGCGGCCGATGCCCGTCGTGATGGTGTCCACGCTCACCGAACACGGCGCCGTAGCCACCTTGCGGGCGCTGGAACTGGGCGCGGTGGATTTTGTCGCCAAGCCGAAGATCGGCGTCGCCGACGGCCTGCAGCTGCTGGCCGCGGACATCACCGCCAAGGTGCGCATTGCCGCCGCGGCCACAGTGCACAAGACGCACGCGGCTGTCGGCCACGGCACCACCGCTGCTGGCGCGACGCCGGTGGTGCAGGCGGGCCTGATCGGGCGCCTGTCGACCGAGAAGATCATCTTCATCGGCGCCTCCACCGGCGGCACCGAAGCCACCCGTGCGCTGCTGATGGGCCTGCCGGCGGACGCACCCGCAGTGATGATCACGCAGCACATGCCGCCGGGCTTCACACGCAGCTACGCGACCCGGCTCGACGGCCTGTGCCGCATCAGCGTCAAGGAGGCGAGCGACGGCGAGCGCGTATTGCCGGGCCATGCCTACATTGCACCCGGCGGGCTGCACCTGAGCGTGGAACGCTCCGGCGCCAACTACCTGGCCCGGGTCGCCGATGGTGAACCGGTGAACCGCCACAAACCTTCGGTGGAAGTGCTGTTCCTGTCCGCGGCCCGGGTCGTCGGGCCTAACGCGCTGGCTGTCATGCTGACCGGCATGGGTGCGGACGGCGCCCGGGCAATGAAGGTGCTGCGCGACGCCGGCAGCTTCAACCTGGTGCAGGACGAGGCCACCTGCGTGGTGTTCGGCATGCCCAGGGAGGCGATAGCGGCCGGCGCCGCGCACGAAGTCCTGCCCCTGGGCGCGATCGCCCCCAGGCTGATCGAGCACCTGCGCAGTTCTGCCGGTGTATCGACCAACCGCTTGTAAAGGTGGCCTCCATGCAAGCCGATCCTTCCATCCAATCTGACACGGCTACGGAGCCGCCGCCCGCCGCTACCATTGCGCTGGTGGTGGGCGCCGACGTGCAGGACCACCTGATCGCGGCCTGCAACGACCTGCAGCGGCTGCAGGTGCTGCTGGCCGACGCCTGCCAGGTGCTGCTGTCGAGTTTCCATTCGGCGTCCCGGGAACTCAGCCAGCACCGCCGGCGCAGCCCTGAACGCGAGCTGGCGACAGTGCTCCACGAGATCCAGGGGCAACTCGACAACGCGGTCACCGCGCTGCAGTTCCACGACATGACCTCGCAACTGATCAGCCACACCCACCTGCGGCTGCGCAACTGCGCCGACCAGCTGGCGGGCAGCCTGTTCGCGGAGGACGAGGACGGCGCCGCCGTGATCGAGCGGGCGCCGGACCGGCCCAACCCGGTGACCCAGTCCGAGATGGACGCCGGGTCGATCGAACTGTTCTGAATCCGCCGAACCCCCACACCAACACCACCGCATTTCCGGAGCAACCCATGCACTCAATCCTGGCAGTCGACGACTCCATCTCCATGCGCCAAATGGTGTCCTTCACACTCAAGAACGCCGGTTACGACGTGATCGAGGCGGTCGACGGCGAGGACGCCTACGAGAAGGCGCGCCAGCGGCCGTTCGACCTGGTGCTGACGGACCAGAACATGCCCCGGCTGGATGGCATCGGCCTGACCAGGCGCCTGCGCGAGCACCCCAACTTCAGGACCACACCGATCCTGATCCTGACCACCGAGTCGAGCGACCAGATGAAGCAGGCCGGACGGGCCGCGGGGGCGACCGGATGGCTGGTGAAGCCATTCGATCCGGCCAAACTGATCGAAGTGATCAAGAAAGTCGTGCGGTGAGCGCCGCCATGAGCCCCGCCGGGCCGCTCCCAAGGGGCTCGCACCGCAGCCCGCAGGGCGAAGGTACCCTGATGAGCCCCGCCGGGCCGCTCCCAAGGGGCTCGAACCGCAGCCCGCAGGGCGAAGGTACCCTGATGAGCCCCGCCGGGCCGCTCCCAAGGGGCTCGCACCGCAGCCCACAGGGCGAAGGTACCCTGATGAACACCGCGCGCGGCCTGCAGCTGCCCGTCACCTTCGCAGGAGGCTGACCCATGAACAACGACAGCGCCGGCATCGACCTGAGCCAGTTCCACCAGGTCTTCTTCGAGGAGGCCGGTGAAAACCTCGAACGCATGGAGCAGCAACTGCTCGGGATCGACATCGAGTCGGCAGATGACGAGGCGCTGAACTCCATCTTCCGCTGCGCGCACTCGGTCAAGGGGGGCGCCGCCACCTTCGGTTTTGCCGACGTGGCAGGTCTGACACACCAGATGGAGACCCTGCTCGACAAGCTGCGCCGGCACGAACTGCAGCCCGACGCCGCCATGGTGGATGTGCTGCTGCAAGCCGGCGACGCCCTCAAGGCCCAGCTCGCGGTGCACCAGAGTGGCGGCAAGGGCGAACCGGTGGACACGGCCGATCTGCTGGCGAGTTTCGCGGCCTTCATCGCCGGCGACACCCGGCCGGCTGGCACGCCGGACAGGACCGGGCCGCCGGTTGCTGGCACCGCGACGGCGGATGCCGCTGCGCCCGCCGGGCAGCGCGCGCTGGAACTGCTCGTGGGCCCGCTGGAGGTGCCCGCCGAAGCCGACCAGCTGGTCGAGCTGTTTGCCGAAATCACCGATCTGGGCACCATCGAACCGCTCGATGGCGGGCAGGCCGCCGACGGCATGCGCCGCTTCAAGGTCCTCACCAGCAGCACCGACGACGATCTGCTGGACCTGTTCACCTTCCATGTGGCGCGTGACAAGGTCAAGCTGCTGCCGCTGGGCCCGGGTTTCGGCTTCCACCCCGGCGCACCTGGCGCGCCGCCGGAAGATCCGCCAGCCGCGACGGCGCCGGTCGAAGACAACAGTTTCGGCTTCTTTGACGACGCTCCGGGAGCGCCGGGGGCAGCCGGCGTACCAGCCGCTGCGGCCACCGGCCTGCCACCGGGCCAGCGGGAGCGCCGCGCCACGCCGCGACCGGCGGCATCACCCGCCGCCGAAGCCTCTACCCTGCGCGTCTCCGTGGAGAAAGTCGACCAGCTGATCAACCTGGTGGGTGAGCTGGTGATCACGCAGGCGATGCTGGCCCAGACCAGCGCCGGCATCGACCTGGCCCGGCACCAGCAGCTGGCGTCGGGCCTGGCCGACCTGCAGCGCCACACCCGCGACCTGCAGGAATCGGTGATGTCGATCCGCATGATCCCGATGTCCACGGTCTACAGCCGGTTTCCGCGCATGTTGCGCGACCTGGCTGCCAAGCTCGAGAAGAAGGTCGACTTCGTCACCCATGGCGAATCGACCGAGCTCGACAAGGGCCTGGTGGAGAAGATCACCGACCCGCTCACCCATCTGGTGCGCAACAGCTGCGACCATGGCATCGAGATGCCGGCCGATCGCCGCGCCGCCGGCAAGTCCGAGACCGGCACCATCACGCTGTCTGCCTCGCACCAGGGCAGCAGCATCGTGATCGAGGTGCGCGACGACGGCAAGGGCCTGTCGCGGCCCAGGCTCATCAGCAAGGCGCGTGAACGTGGCATCGACGCACCCGACGACATGGCCGATGCCGACGTGTGGAACCTGATCTTCGCCCCCGGCTTCTCCACCGCCGAGGTGGTCACCGACGTGTCGGGCCGCGGTGTGGGCATGGATGTGGTGAAGAAGAACATCACCGCGCTGGGCGGCACGGTCGAGATCGAATCGGCCGAAGGCTTCGGCATGAGCGTGCGGGTGCGCCTGCCGCTCACGCTGGCGATCATGGACGGCATGAGCGTGGGTGTGAACAATGAGTGCTACATCCTGCCGCTGGCGTCGGTGGTGGAGTCGTTCCAGGTGCAGCCCGATACGGTGCGCAGCATCGGCGGCTCGGGACAGGTGGTGCGGGTGCGCGAGGAATACCTGCCGGTGGTCGAGCTCGAACGCGTGTTCGACGTGCAGCGCAACGGCGTGCTGCCGGCCAAGCCGGTGATGGTGGTGGTGGAGGCCGAGGGGCGTCGCGCGGCGCTGCTGGTCGACGAGCTGCTGGGCCAGCAGCAGGTGGTGGTGAAGAACCTGGAAGCCAATTACCGCCGCGTCAGCGACGTGTCGGGCGCCACCATCATGGGCGACGGGCGCGTGGCGCTGATCCTGGACGTGGGGGCACTGGCGCGTCGCGGCAGAAGCTGAGCCACGCCGCCCGGGCCGCGCGCAAGTGCGGTGGCGGGTCCGGCCACCGCGACAGCGCCGGTACGCCACGCGCCACGCCAGTCCGCGCTTCAGGTGTTTCGCCGCCCCGACTCAGGTATTTGCCCGATGTCCACCGGAGCCGCCAAAACCTACAGTCCATGACATCGTCGGCACGGATACGCAGCATGCCGACCCCTCCAACAGCGACCCAAGAAAGGCAATCCCCCATGAGTCTGCAAACCGCGTCGGCCGGCACCGGATCTTCCAGCGCCGGCGTGGCCACGAACCTGCGCGAATTCCTGGCCTTCAAGCTGGGTGCCGAGGAATACGGCATCGACATCCTGCGGGTGCAGGAGATCCGCTCCTACGAAGCACCGACCCGCATCGCCAATGCGCCGGAATTCGTCAAGGGCGTGGTGAACCTGCGCGGCGTGATCGTGCCGATCATCGACATGCGGCTGAAGTTCCACCTGGAGCAGGCCAGCTACGACGACTTCACGGTGGTCATCGTGCTCAACATCGGAAGCCGCGTGGTCGGCATCGTGGTGGACGCGGTGAGCGACGTGATCACCCTGACCCCGGCGCAGCTGCGCCCGGTGCCGCAGTTCAATTCCAGCATCGCCAGTGACCACATCCTGGCGATCGGCGCGGTGGAGGAACGGATGCTGATCCTGATCGACATCGAAAAACTCATGACCAGCGCGGAGATGGGGCTGGTTGAGCAAGCTATTCAGTGATCCACCCGCCTGTCCCCTCCACTTGAGAGACCGCACATGAAATTCACCGACCACAAAGTCAGCAGCTGGCTGGCGTTCTCTTTTGGCATCCTGGTCCTGCTGGGTGTGGCGACCGGCCTGCTGGCGCTGCGCGAGCTGTCTGCCATCGAAGCCAATCTGGAGCGTGTGGCAAAAGTGAATATCGCCAAGATCGCCCTCAACAACGCCATGGCCGAATCGGTGCATGTGGTCGCGAGGGTCTTGCGCTCGGTGGTACTGCTCGACGACAAGGCCGCCAAGGAGCAGGAGATGCCGAAGATCGCCAAAGCCCGCGCGGACTATGACAAGGCATGGGAAAGTCTGCAGAAATTTCCAGCCGACGAAGCTGGACAGGCCATCCGTGCCAAGACGCGCCTGGCGGCGGACACCACCCGCCCGCTGAACAACCGGGTGCTGGAACTCGACCAGGCCGGCAAGCGGGCCGAGGCCGTCGCCCTGCTGATGGCCGAGGCCGCGCCGGCAGTTGAAAAGTGGCAGGCGGCCCTCGACGAAAACATTGCGCTGCAAGAGGCCGACAACACCAGACTGTTTGTTGCCTCCGAGGCAGAGTACAGACTGGCGCGCACATTTCTGATCGGCAGCAGTCTGGTCAGCGTATTGCTGGCCGCCATCCTGGGATGGTCAATCACCCGCGGACTGGTCGGCGCGCTCGGCGGCGAGCCTGGCGACGCCGCCGAACTGGCCTGCAAGGTGGCCGATGGCGACCTGACCTTCCGCGTGACACTGCGGCCGGGCGACACGACCAGCATGATGGCCCAGCTCAAGGCGATGCAGGACAGCCTGGCGCGGGTCGTGACGAATGTGCGGCAGAACGCCGACGGCGTGGCCACCGCCAGCGCCCAGATCGCGCAGGGCAACAACGACCTGTCCGGGCGCACCGAGCAGCAGGCCAGCGCGCTGGAGCAGACCGCCGCCTCGATGGAGGAGTTGTCGGGCACGGTGCGCCAGAACGCCGACAACGCGCGCCAGGGCAACCAGCTGGCGCAGAACGCCTCGTCCGTCGCCATCCGGGGCGGCGAGGTGGTGGGCCAGGTGGTGCAGACCATGAAGGGCATCAACGACAGCT
>JANMZX010000317.1:0-2275 GCA_031383745.1 Rhodoferax sp.
GAGCTGGTAGTGGCTTTCGTGCGCCTTGAAGTCGGGCAGGCAGTGGTCCCAGTTCCAGGCGTCGTCACCGGTCAGCGCCGCCCAGTGGTTGTAGTCGCGCGCCTGGCCGCGCATGTAGATCATGCCGTTGATGCTGGAGCACCCGCCCAGCGTCTTGCCGCGCGGATAGAGCAGGCTGCGGCCGTTGAGCCCGGCGGACGGTTCGGTGCGGTAGCGCCAGTCGGTGCGCGGGTTGTCGATGCAATACAGGTAGCCCACCGGGATGTGGATCCAGTGGTAGTTGTCCTGCCCGCCGGCCTCCAGCAACAGCACCCGGCGCGACGGATCCGCGCTCAGGCGGTTCGCGAGCAGGCATCCGGCGGTACCGGCTCCGACGATTATGGTGTCGAAGATGTCGGCAGGTGTGCTGGTCATCGGAAATCCTCCATGCGGCGCGCTGCGGAAATGGCCCTCGGGAACGACCCGGCGGCGCTCATCAGGTTACCTTCGCCCTGACGGGCTGCGGTGCGCGCTTGCTTGGGGCGGCCCGGCGCGGCGCTCATGGATGCATCTCCCGCAACAGCCAGGCCTTGAACGCCCGGGCCGCCGGGTTGATGTGGCTGCCCTCTGGGGCGATCAGGTAATAGGCTTCCTTCATGGGCATCGCCCCCGGCACCGGGCGCACCAGGCGACCATTGGCGATGAGGTCGTTGGCCACTGTTTCATGCGCCAGCGCCACCCCCAGTCCGTGCAGCGCCCACTCGAGGCTGACCGCCCAGGTGCTGGCACGGTGCACCGGTGGCTTGTGCAGCGCGGCGCCCGCGCCGCAGGCTTCCAGCCAGGCGTCCCAGCTCTGCAGGGTGCCGGGCAGGTCGAACAGCCGTTGGCGCAGCAGGTCGGGGATATCGCGGACCTGCGCCGCCAGGCCCGGGGTGCACACCGGGAAGACACTGTCCTGCGTCAGCCGCTGTCCGACTCGGCTCTCCCATTTGCCCTGCCCGAACACGATCTCTACCGCGGCCGAATCGCTGGGCTTTTCCTGCGGCCAGATCGACGTGGCCATGTTCAGCTGCACCCAAGGGTGTTCGTCCATGAAACGCCCCAGGCGCGGCGTCAGCCAGAAAACCGCAAACGACAGGTTGGCGTGCAGTTCCAGCACATCGGGGTCGTTGCGCCCGACCAGCACCGCAGTGCCTTCCTCGAGCGTGGCAAACGCCGCCTGCACCGTGGGCAGGTAGCCGCGGCCCTCGTCGGTGAGTTCCAGACCGCGGACCCGGCGATAAAACAGCGTGCGGCCCAGCGCGTTCTCCAGGCTCTTGATCTGCTGGCTTACCGCCGACTGCGTCATGTGCAATTCCTGCGCGGCGGCGGTGAAGCTCAGCGCCCGGGCCGACGCCTCGAACGCACGCAGCCAGTTCAGCGGGGGAAGACGCAACATCGGTGACCGATCAGTCAAGCATTAGCAAGGCTAATCTTATAACGCATGTTTCTTGGTTTGCCAGAGCGGCCCCGACGCCTCACACTGCCGGGTTTGGCGCCAACCGGGATACATCTGCACATGACGACTTCCAGCACACCCACCATCGGATTCATCGGCCTCGGCGCACTCGGCCAGGGCCTGTGCAGCAGCCTGGTCAAAGGCGGCTTCCAGGTCACGGTCACCGACCTCAACAAGGACCTCGGCCAGCCCCTGGAGGCCCTGGGCGCCCACTGGGCCGACGACGTCGCCGCAGCCTGCAGGGGCGCCGACGTGGTGATCACCGCACTGCCTTCGCCGGCGGTGTCGCGCCAGGTGGTCGAAGGCCCTGGTGGCGTGTTCGAGAACCTGCGCTCCGGCGGCGTCTGGATCGAAATGAGCACCACCGACTTCGAAGACCTGCAGCGGCTGCATGCCGCCGCTGCAGCGCGCGGCATCAGCGTGCTGGAATGCCCCGTCACCGGGGGCGTGCACCTGGCCAACTCGGGCGAGATCACGGTGCTGGTGGGCGGCGAGCAGGCGGTCTACCAGCGCGTCGAACCGCTGCTCCAGACCATGGGCGGGCAGATCATCTACATGGGCAAGCTCGGTAACGCCTCGGTGGTCAAGGTGGTGACCAACATGCTGGCCTTCATCCATCTCGTCGCCGCGGCCGAGGCGATGATGGTGCCGGCCAAGTACGGCGTCGACCCGGACGCCACCTACCGCGCGATCCGCGCCAGTTCGGGCAACAGTTTTGTGCACGAGACCGAATCCAAACTCATCCTGTCGGGCAGCTACAACGTCAAGTTCACGATGGACCTGGCCTGCAAGGACCTC
>JANMZX010000321.1:0-11363 GCA_031383745.1 Rhodoferax sp.
CGCCCGAGCGGGCTGCGATGTGGTGGGCTGGCAAGGCGCGACGACGCTGCGGGCTCATGCCCGCGAGGAGAAGCAACGCCGCCAGCGTGCCGCAGCGCGGCTCGATCGGGTGCGTAGCGCTCTCACCCAGGTGGTGAACGCCGTCGTGGCTACAAAACACTATGTTCATAGGGAGTTGCAAGCGGAAACAAGCGGTCAACTGCCGAATCTAGGATCATAGTTCCCGGCGCGGTCCGGCGCGCGCGATCATGGCGCCAGGGCGCCTGACGGGCTTGCTCAGCGCAGGTCGCCCAGCAATTCCTCGATCATGAACCGGCCGTAGTGCTGCGCCGAGACCGCGTGCGAACCCTGCGCCACCGCGGCCACATGCTGCCGCTGCGCGTCGCCTGCGTCCTTCACCACCAGAAAGCTGCACCCCTCCAGTGCATGCGCGTGGTGGGCCTTGACCAGGTCAGCCTCGTAGCCGAACGACGCGAGCGCGCTCGCCGCCAGTTCCTCTGCACGCGCAAGGGCCACCATCTCCGGCCCGGAATAACGGGTCAGGTCGGTGCTGGTGACCCCTTGCGCCGCCAGGGCGGACACGGCGAGTTCCAGGTCGGCGTCCGACCGGTAGGTGATGACGGTGTGCCCGACGGGCTTGAAAACGCCCAGGGTTTCGGGTGGATGGAATTTTTCCATGGGGACTCTCCAGTGGGTTGATCGGGTAAGTCGTCCGTCTCAGGCCGTGACGATGTCTCGGTAGTCACCGACGCTGGCCCGGATGAGGTCGCGCGCGATGCGTGTCTGCTCCGGCGTACGGGTCTGCACCACCAGCACCACCTGGCCAGCGGCGATCGCGTCGCCCACCAGGGTCGACAGCCACCCCTGCCTGGCTGCTGCAGGCGGCGGGGTCGCGCCGGCCGTGGCGCCGACGGATGCGCCTATCACCGCACCGATGCTGGCGCCCCAGCCCAGCATCACCAGCGGCGCCAGCAGCGGGCTGGCGATGAACAGGCTGACATTGGCCGCCACCAGCGCCACTTCGCTGAGTGCGCCCAGACCGGTTCCCACGGCGGTTCCGATCGCGCCATCCACGAAGACCCTCTTCAGGACGGCGTCGCTGTCGGCAGCGGGTTCCGGGGCCGCTGCCGCTGCGTCGGCGGCGAACAGTTGGACCTGCGCGCGCGGCAAGCCTTGCGCGACCAGGGCGTCCAAGGTTTCCTGTGCTGCGTCACGGGTGGCAAAAAAACCGGATACATGGTGTCTGTGTTCATCCATCACTTGCTCCTTCGAAGAACCAGCGGTCATGGCCGCCAGCACATCATGCGCAAGGCATGCGCCCGGCTCTGTGCGCTGGCGCACCGCCATGCGCCGGCAGGCAACCATTGGTCGGGCGCAGGACAGGTCCTACGGCTACTGGGTGTCGCCGCCGATCGCACAGGCCGAGGGCCTCTGTTGAAATCAGGAGGGCACCAGCGTGTGCCGCAGCAGCATTCCCGATCCACCCCACCAGGACCCGCCATGAGCCCTCTCGACAACCCCGCCTCCCACCACGACGTCGACGCGCGTTCGCGTCTGTGGGACATGATCAAGGACATCCGTTTTGCGATGTTCACGTCGCGCCACGCCAACGGCCACCTGCATGCCAGGCCGATGACGACCCAGAACACCAAGGTCGACGAGGACGCAAGCCTGTGGTTCTTCATGTCCCGGCGCGGCGAACCGGTGGCCGACCTCGCGCTCGACCCGGTGGTCAACGTGGTGTACGCCGAACCCGCCGACAACAGCTACGTGTCGATCTCGGGCACCGCGGCGGTGGTCGACGACGCCGGCAAGAAGCAGCAGTTGTGGACCAAGGCCGCGGCGGCGTGGTTCCCCGGCGGCACGACGGATGCCGACCTGGCCCTGGTCCAGGTCCGGATCATCCACGCGGACTACTGGCACAACGACACGAGCAGGATGATGCAACTGCTGCACATGGCCAGCGCCGCGGTCACCGGCAAGCCGGCACCCCTGGGCGAAAAGGCCCGGGTCGATATGGCCTGAAGCACACGCCGCAGGCGCTCGCTCAGCGCGCCGGGCCACTGCCAGCGGCCGCGCCGCGCCTGGCCAGCGCGGTGCGCACGCTGCCGACCATCGCGGCCGTGACCGGCTCGGCACGGTTGCCCCAGCTGGCGCGCACAAAACTCAGCACATCGGCCACGTTGTCATCCTGCAGCCGCCAGTCGAAGCCCGGCATCGCCAGCGCCGACGGCGCTTCGCTGGTGTGGGGCATCGCCGAGCCCTGGAGCACGATGCGGATCAACGAGGTCGGGTCGGTGGCCGAAACGCTGCTGCTGCGCGACAGCGACGGAAACGTCCTGCGCGCGCCTTGGCCGTCGGAGCGGTGGCATCCGGCGCAGTTGTTGAGATACACCATGGCGCCGCGCCGCCCGGCGAGCTGCGCCGGATCCCCCGAGCGCAGTGCCAGCGTCGTCGGGTCCGATGAGTCGCCCGACTGGGGTGGCGGGTCACGGCCGTCGGCGGGAGGTGCGTCGTCGGTCTTCATGTCCCTGGCCGTCAGGGCACCCACCGATTTCAGGTAATGCGCCATTGCCGTGAGGTCTTCGCGGCTGAGGTACTGGGTGCTGTTGGCGACCACGTCGGCCATGGCGCCAAACGCCGCCGTATGGTTGGTGCGCCCGGTCTTGAGGTAGTCCACCAGGCCCTGGTAGGACCAGCTGCCAAGACCGGTAGGTGCGTCCGCGCTCAGGTCGCGCAGCGGCTGCGCGTACCAGCCGTCGATCACTGCACCGGCGAGGAACGCATCGCCGCCCTTCTCGTCGGTCGCCTTCTCGGCGCCGGCCATGCCGCGCGGCGTGTGGCAGGCGCTGCAGTGTCCGGGGCCCTGCACCAGATAGGCGCCGCGGTTCCATTGCGCGCTGCGCAGCGGATCGTCCTGGTAGCGCTGGTCCCTGGCATACAGCGCATTCCAGAACTTCATCAGCCAGCGCATGCGAAATGGCCAGGCCAGTTGTGTCGTCGGGTTCACCTGCTGCGCCGGACGCACACGCTTCATGAAGTAGGCATACAGATCGTGCAGATCGGCATCGCGCATCTTCGCAAAGTGCGTGTAGGGCATGGCCGGATACAGGTAGTGGCCATCCTTCGCCCGCCCCTGACGCAGCGCGCGCACGAAATCCTCGCGGGTGTAGCTGCCGATACCCTGCTCCTGATCGGGTGTGATGTTGGTCGAGACGATGGAGCCAAACGGCGTCTGCAGGGCCAGCCCGCCGGCAAAAGGTGCTCCCCGCGGGCGGGTGTGGCAGCCGGTGCAATCCGCTGCCCGGGCCAGGTATTCGCCACGCGCCAGGGCTGGGTCCTCCTGGGCCCGGGCAACCCCCGGCACACCACCGGCCAGTGCCAGCATGGCCCAACCGATGGCCCTCATGCCAACGCCCCCGGGCTGCGCAGGTAGCGTTCACGGATCGCCTTGGCCGACCAGTACGCCAGCGCCGCCACCATGCCGGTGGGGTTGTAGCCGAAGTTCTGCGGAAACGCGCTGGCGCCCATCACGAAGACATTGGGCACGTCCCAGGTCTGCAGGAACCGGTTGACGGCGCTGGTGGCCGGGTCCGCACCCATCGGGGCGCCGCCAGTGTTGTGTGTCGACTGGTAGGGCCGCAGGTCGTAGTGATCGCCCGGCTTCCTCACGCTGAGCGTCATCTCACGCGGCCCCATGGACTGCGCGATGCCCTGGATCTTGCCGATGATGAACTGTGTCATCGCGATGTCGTTGGCCTTCCAGTCGAAGGTCATGCGCAGCAGGGGCTGGCCGTACACGTCCTTGTAGGTCGGGTCCAGGTCCAGGTAGTTGTCGCGGTAGGCCATCACGGAACCCTGGCTGCCGACACTGGCGGTGTAGCGGTAGTTGTCCTTGATCGCGCGTTTCCAGCCGCTGCCCCAGGCGGGTGTACCCGCCGGCAGCGGCATCTGCTGGATCGGCCGGCCGCCAGTATTGATGCAGTTGATCGAGGCCCCACCGACGAAACCGAGCGGCCCGTGGTCGAAATTGTCACCGTCGAAGTCGTCCACCACGCTGCCGCTGGCGCCGGCGCCCACGAACGGGTTCATCGGCTGGTTCTTGTCGAAGAACACGGTCGCGCCGGCACCGAGCTGGTACGCATAGTTGCGCCCGACCACGCCCTGCCCGGTCGCCGGGTCATAACGCTTGCCGATGCCCGACAGCAGCAGCAGCCGCACGTTGTGGAACTGGTAGGCGCACAGGATCACCAGATCGGCCGGCTGCTCGACCTCGGCGCCCTGTGCGTCGATGTAGGTCACGCCGGTGGCGCGGCGCCGGTCCGCTGCCATGTTCACGCGCAGCACGTGCGAGCGGGTGCGCAGCTCGAAGTTGGGGCGGTGCAGCAGTGTGGGCAACAGGGTCGTCTGGGGCGAGGCCTTGGCGTAGTTGTAGCAGCCAAAACGTTCGCAGAAGCCGCAGAAATTGCACGGGCCGAGCTGCGCACCGTGCGGATTGGTGTAGGCCCGAGAGGCGTTGGCGGCGGCCTGCGCAAACGGGTGGTAGCCCAGTTCACGCGCAGCCTTGCCGAACAGCAGCGCACTGTTGAGCGATGCCAGCGGCGGCAAGGGGTATTCGCTGGCACGCGGCCCTTCAAAAGGATTGCCACCCGGCTGGATCATCCCGTTCAGGTTGCCGGCCTTGCCGGAGGTGCCGCAGACCTTCTCGAACTGGTCGAAATGCGGCTCGAGCTCGTCATACGTGACACCCCAGTCCTGGATCTGCAGGTCCTGGGGAATGAAGTTCCTGCCGTACCGCTCGACGTAACGGCTGCGGATACGCAGGTCGTCGGGCAGCGGGCGCCAATGGTGGCCATTCCAGTGCACGCCCGCGCCGCCCACGCCGTCTCCCGGCAGGAACGAGCCGAGCTGCCGGTACGGCACTGCCACACCGGCCAGGTTGTGGCGCACGGTGACGGTTTCCCTGGCCAGGTTCTGGAACAGCTGGCCACGGATGCCATAGGACAGTTCGTCGGTGATGCGCGGGTAGGCAAAGTCGGGCTGCGTGTCGCGCATCTCGCCGCGCTCCAGTGCGAGCACCTTCAGGGGGCCGGTCGTGAGTTCCATGCCCATGATCGCGCCGGTCCAGCCGAAGCCGACCAGCACCACATCCACCGCGGGTTTTTTCTGCGTCGCCATGCGGGTCAGCCCTGCGGACCCAGGATGCTGACCGGCGGCAGCGGATAGGACTCGCCCGGCCGGCCCACCCAATCGGCGTAGTCGGCGCGCGCGCCGGGGAACCCGATCATCTTCCATGCGCCGGCGTCCCGGTTGCCGCCGTGCATCGGGTCGCTCAGGTAGCCCTCGCGGGTGTTCTGCAGCAGGAATCCGAAGAACACCCTGGCGTTCACCGAATCGAAGGCGATGGCACCGGACTCGATGCCTTGCAGGACCTCGTCCTGCTCGTTGGCCTGCAATTGCGCAAAAACGCGGCCGCCGCGCTGCAACACGCAATACGCGTCGCTGGCCGCGATGCCGGTGCGGTACACCTCGCGCGGCGGTAGCCGGCCCTGGTAGCCGAATTCGGGCGCGGACTCGACAAACGGCCCTTGCATGTACCAGGTCGCGGCGTGCCCGAAGGCGGTGTCCATCTGGCGGTCGATGAAATCCGCAACGCCCGACTCCAGCGCGCCAGGGCCGTTTTCGTCGGCCGGTATCAGCCGGGCGACTGCCGCCTGGACGAACATCCACTCGGCGGGCTGGAAGTAGGCTGGGCTATAGGCCGCAGGCCGTGGCAGCATGCCGGGAGCGACCGCGGCCCGGCCGCCACCCGCTTCCTGGGTGTGGCCACCGGACATCGTCAGGGCTGCGGCTGGCACGATGGCAATCGAGCGGCGCAGGAATCCGCGCCGGGCGGTATCGGGGTGGGTGCTCGAAGTCATGCGGTCCTCTGTGTCAACGGCTCGGTGGCGATACCTGCAGGCTAGGCACCGGAGCGTCGAAGGTCTGTTCGCCAGCACACACATGGCGGGTGCACCGGGCCTGCCCGGACGCCCCTGCGCGCGCTTGCGCATGCAGCTGCCGCGCCCTTTGGCACGGCGCACCGCAGCGCCTTCACTGGTAACCGACACCCATCACATAGTTGCGCAGCAGCGCCTCTTCCTGGTTGCCCGCAGCCAGCAAGGCGCGCAGGCCGTCGCGTGCGTTGACGACGCCGGTGGGCCGGTGGTCGACATCGACCACCGGCACATGGATCAGGCCACGCTGGTGCATCATGGCCAGCACCTCGGACAGTGAATCCGCCGCGCTGCACACCGTGTAGTCACGCGTCATGACGCTGCCCGCGCGGGTGGTGAAGAAGCTGGCCTGACCGGTCCCGAGCTGGCGCACCAGGATGGTCTCGGTGATGAGTCCCACCATGGCGCCGGAGGCATCGCAGACGACGACCATGCTGATCTGCGAGCCCGACAGCAGGTGCGCCACCTCGACCAGCAGCGCATCGATACCGACCGTCAGCAACCGCGATCGCGCGACTGCATCGATGCCGCCGACCAGTTCCGGGGACATGGCCCGCGCCTCGGCAGAGGCTACGTGCGGCGGCTCCGCGGCGCCCGGTCCGGGTTCCATCGCACGGGGACTGCCCCGTCGTTCACTGGCTGTGTGGTCGGTCATCGGGATACCTCTTGGTGACGCGTGGGTGATGGGTGATGGCTGATGGGTGATGGGTGATCAGCGGCGCAAGCTGGTCACGCGCTCGGGGGCTCACTTCGGCCGTGGCAGCCGGATGCGCTTGTCGGGCTGGCTCAGGTGCCCGGCGCGCAATTGCTTGACCGCGCCGGCCACCGCACGCGCCACGTTGCGCACCTCCTGCTGCACCGCGAGATCCTTGTCCAGCGCGTCGTGGCTGTTGAAGTAGGGGCCGAAGTAGCCGATGTAGCGGTCCAGCCGCGACACTGCGCCGGCATCCACCAGGCCCATCCATTCGAGCCAGTCGACGAGGTTGCGACGGTGCGCCTCGACACCGGCCACATCACCGTGCACGACCACGCCGAAAGCGCGCCCGGCGAGGTGCTTCGGATAGTCCCAACCCTTTTGTTCCAGGCGTTTGGCCTCGGCCACGTGTTTGCCATGGGTCGTGGTCGGGTCGGGGTTGCCGCCGTCGGCGCTGACCATGCGGTCGATCATCAGCTTCAACGGGCTGGGCGACTGGTACCAGTAGGTCGGGGCGAGGATGACCACCGCATGCGCCGCGACCCAGCGCTCGTAGATCTCCGCCATCCAGTCGTCGGCCTGGTCGAGTGCATGGTTCGGGTAACAGCTGCACGGCCAGTGGCACAGGGGCATGGCACTGGACACGCAGCCCTTGCAGGGATGGATGTTGCGCCCGTATTCGGAGGTGACCAGGCTCAGGTCCAGCACATCGGCCTCGATGCCCTCGCCTTGCAGCGCGTCGCGGGCGATGCCGGTGAGGCGCCAGGTCTTCGAGACCTCGCCGGGGCAGGTGCCGTCGTTACGCGCGCTGCCGCACACCAGCAGCACGCGCGACGGCACGGCAGGGTCGCTCCAGCGCTTTTGCGCCAGCCGCAGGCGCTTTCGTGTCTCGAGCCACTGCACCGATATCTGGTAGGTCGGGTCGGCGAAGCCGCGGCCGGCCGGCTGCGTGATCGGCGCCTTGCGCCCTTCCTGAAGGGCCAGCCAGGCGATGTCCTCGAGTCTGACCAGGGCGGCGGCCTCGGGCGCAAACGCCGGGTCGTAGAAGCGGCCCTGGAACCGCGTATGAAACTGCGCCCGCGTCAACGCTGCGGGCGCCTGCCCAGTGCGAATCTTTGTCATTGCAACTCCTTGCCGCGCCCATGCGCCTGCCTCGGAGGATGGTTGCAGCCGGTTGTCGCCCGGTCTGTGCGCGAGCGTACCGAGCGCCGCGTCAGAGGTAGCGGTTCACCAGGTTTTCAAGATACTCCTGGCGCCCCGACACCGGCAGGATGTCCCTGTCGCCAGCGAGCACCCGCTCGGACAAGGCCTGCAGCGACACCTTGCCCGCCATCACATCCC
This sequence comes from Rhodoferax sp., assembly GCA_031383745.1. Taxonomy (GTDB): domain Bacteria; phylum Pseudomonadota; class Gammaproteobacteria; order Burkholderiales; family Burkholderiaceae_C; genus CAISIP01. The sequence continues at coordinate 8,032 of JANMZX010000321.1, forward strand.
GCGCCCAAGGCTGTTGCCAGCCCTCGTAACGCTGGCGCAAATCCCGTTCGAGCTGCCCGTGCTCGATCATCTCGGCGGCCACCAGCAGCGCACGCGCGCAGGTGTCCATGCCGCCGATATGGCCGTGGAACAGGTCGGCCGCGTCGAGCGACTGGCGCCGCACCTTGGCGTCGAAATTCAGCCCGCCGGTGCCCAGCCCGCCGTCCTTGAAGAGGTAGTAGAAGGCCTGCGCGAGCTCGGCCACGCTGTTGGGAAACTGGTCGGTGTCCCAGCCCAGCTGTGGGTCGCCGCGGTTCACGTCCAGGCTGCCGAAGACGCCGAGCGCCTGTGCCAGGCAGATCTCGTGCTCGAAGCTGTGGCCTGACAGCGTGGCATGGTTGGCCTCGATGTTGATCTTGATCTCGCGTTCCAGCCCGTGCTGCTTCAGAAAACCGAACACCGTGGCGACGTCGAAGTCGTACTGGTGCTTGGACGGCTCGCGCGGCTTGGGCTCGATCAGGATGGTGCCCTTGAAGCCGATGCGGTGCTTGTGCTCCACCACCAGGTTCAGGAACCGGCCCATCTGGTTCAACTCCTGCCCGATATCGGTGTTGAGCAGTGTCTCGTAGCCCTCGCGGCCGCCCCACAACACGTAGTTCTCGCCGCCCAGCGTGTGGGTGGCGTCCAGCGCCGCCCGGACCTGCGTGGCGGCCATCGCGAACAGCTCCGGGTCCGGGTTGGTGGCGGCACCGGCCATGAAGCGGCGGTGGCTGAAGAGGTTCGCCGTGCCCCACAACAGCTTCATGCCGGTGCGTTGCTGGTGGGCGCCCAGCAGCTCGACCATGTGCCTGAAGTTGGAGTCGCTCTGGCGCGGGCTGTCGCCTTCGGGCGCCACGTCGCGGTCGTGGAAACAGTAGTACGGCGCACCGAGCCGCGCGAAGAAATCGAATGCCGCCTCGGCCTTGCGCTGGGCCTGTTCGAGGGGCGAGCCGCCCTGGAACCACGGCCGCTCGAAAGTGTCGCCGCCGAACGGGTCGTTGCCGCTCCAGCAGAAGCTGTGCCAGTAGCAGACCGCCAGCCGCAGGTGGTCTTCCATGCGTTTGCCCAGCACCACACGGTCCTTGTCGTACCAGCGGAAGGCCAGCGGGTTGTCGGACGCACGGCCCTCGTGGCGGATCGGTTCGATGGCGGAAAAGTAGCTCAAGATGGTTCTCCCAGGTGAGGAAAGGGCTCAGGAATATGCCGCAGCCGGCGCGGCGTCATGGAAGCTCGCACGCAATGCCGGGTACAGGTTGCGAAAGCGGGCGTGGCGCAGGCGCAGGCGCGCGCGCTCGGCGGCGTCGGGCGCATAGACGTGGTCCACCGGTGGCGCACTGCAGACCAGCGCCTCGTCGCCGCCGCAGGCCAGCCAGCCCAGGCGGGCCGCGCCCAATGCCGCGCCGGCCAGGCCTCCCGCATGGGTCACGATCTCCAGGTCCATCGCGCTGGCCAGTTGCTGCGCCCACAGGCTGCTGCGGGCACCGCCACCGACCAGCGACAGGCGCTGCACCTGCGTTCCCGCCTGATGCAGGGCCTGCAGTCCGTCGAGCAGGCCAAAAGTGACACCTTCCATCACCGCGTAGGCGAGGTGCGCCGGGCCGTGGTCCAGAGTCAGGCCTACCAGGGCGCCCTGGGCCAGCGGGTCGTTGTGCGGCGTGCGCTCGCCCGACAGGTAGGGCAGGAACAGCGGCGCGCGCAGCAGTTGCTCCGGGCCGAGCGCGGGGACCCCTGCCAGCAGCTGCGCGACGTCGCGGCTGCCGGTCAGCCCCGCGGCCCACTGCAGGCCACTGGCCGCAGACAGCATCACGCTCATCTGGTGCCAGCGGCCCGGCACGGCATGGCAGAACGCGTGCACCGCCGACACCGGGTTGGGCCTGAAGCGGTCGGTGGTGACGAACAGCACCCCGGAGGTGCCCAACGACACGAAGCCGCTACCCGGCGCCACCGCACCGATGCCCACCGCGCTGGCGGCGTTGTCGCCGCCGCCACCGGCCACCACCACCTGCGCCGGCAGGCCCCAGCGGCGCGCCAGCGTGCCGTGCAGGTGGCCGCTCACGGCGCTGCCTTCGACCAGGCGCGGCATCTGCGCAACCCCGAGGTTGCAGGCGCCCAGCAATTCCGGCGACCAGCAACGGCGCGCCACATCCAGCCACAGGGTGCCGGCCGCATCGGACATCTCGGACACGCATTCGCCGGTGAGTTGCAGCCGCAGCCAGTCCTTGGGCAGCAGCACCATGTCGGTCTGCGCGAACACCGCCGGCTCATGGTGCTGCAGCCACAACAGCTTGGGTGCCGTGAACCCAGGCATCGCCAGGTTCCCGGCGACGCTGGCCAGGCCCGGCAGCCGCGCGGTCAGGGCGTCGCACTCGGCGACACTGCGGCCGTCGTTCCACAGGATGGCCGGCCGCAGCACGGCGCGGTCCCGGCCCAGCACCACGGCGCCGTGCATCTGGCCCGACAGGCCGATGCCGGCCACCGCCGCCATGGCCGGTGCCCCGGCCTGGGCCGCAAGCTGGTCGAGCGCGTCGCAGGTGGCCCGCCACCACTGCGCCGGATCCTGCTCCGACCACAGCGGGTGCGGCCGGGACAGTTCCAGGGCGGACCCGGCCTGCGCGATCACCCGGTGGTCGTCACCGAGCAGCAGCACCTTGACCTCCGAGGTGCCCAGGTCGATACCGATGAAATTCATATTTAGTTGCCCTGTCGAACTAAATGGTAAAAGAAATGCAGGGTAAGGCCATCGGTAGAAACACCAATCTCGCTGTGGCAGCCACGCTGCGCCTGTGTGCGCCCCGAACAACCAGGGCCTCAGCCCGGCCCCGCAGGCACGGGCATCCCGGTGCGGGTCAGGCCTTGGAGCTTGCCGCCAACCGCCGCCGAAGGGCGACCACCATGAACCCACACCCCAGCACCAGCGCGAACCAACCCACGAGCGCGGCCTGGGTCGCCACCTGCTGGATGGCAGGCGCCACCGCGATGTAGGGCGCGAGCAGCACCCCCAGACCGATCACTGCGCACAAGCCACCCTTGACGAGCAATTCGTTGTCCGCCTTGCGGTCCGCCTGGCGGTTGGTCGCGTTGTCGAGTCGGCGTGTGGGGGGAGGAGGTAGTGGCATGCAGCGATGGTAGCAAGTGGCCGGGCACGACCACATGCCAGTCACCTTGAGGCGCGCGCGGTCTTGCCGGCCCACCCGCGGACCGGGGAGCCGGCCGGTCTATTTGGCGTAGACCAGGTCGCGCAATCCCAGAGACAGCCCCGGCACATAGGTGATCACCATCAGGCAGGCCAGGATCACCAGCACGAAGGGCACCAG
>JANMZX010000355.1:0-41191 GCA_031383745.1 Rhodoferax sp.
GAAGACAAGCTGGCGGTGGCGCGCGCGCGCAAGATCCAGCGTTTCCTGAGCCAGCCCTTCTTTGTGGCCGAGGTGTTCACCGGCACCTCGGGCAAATACGTGTCGCTGGCCGAGACCATCCGCGGCTTCAAGATGATCGTGAATGGCGAATGCGACCACATGCCCGAGCAGGCGTTCTACATGGTCGGCACGATCGATGAAGCCTTCGAGAAGGCCAAGAAGATGGCGTAAGGCCATCGGCCTTCACGTTCAAAGGAAACCATATGGCGACGATTCATGTAGACGTAGTCAGTGCCGAGGAGTCGATCTTCTCCGGCGAAGCCAATTTTGTCGCGCTGCCGGGTGAAATGGGCGAGTTGGGCATCTACCCGCGTCACACCCCGCTGATCACCCGCATCAAGGCGGGTTCGGTGCGCATCGAGATGGCCGACGGCTCGGAAGAGTTCGTCTTTGTGGCCGGCGGCATCCTGGAAGTGCAACCCCACTGCGTCACCGTGTTGTCGGACACGGCGGTGCGCGGCAAGGATCTCGACGACGAAAAGGCCAATGCCGCCAAGAAGGCGGCCGAAGAGGCGCTCAAGAACGCCAAGGGCGATCTGGACATCGCCAAGGCGCAGTCCGAACTCGCGGTCATGGCGGCTCAGATCGCCGCGTTGCGCAAGTACCGGCAGAAAAAATAGACCGGACGTTGTCGCGCCGCGAGCGGCCGGGGCCTCTGGAACCAAGCCCCTGCGGCATGCTGCAGGGGCTTCTTGTTTGGTGCGCTGTGCTGCGCCGAATCAGCCCAGTGCCGGCGAGTCCGGCAGTTCGTTGGGATTGTGGGCCGATGGCCGCACGGCAAAATGGCGCTTCAACGGGGCGGACACTTCGGTAACCGCCTCGCCAAGGCCCTGTGCGAAGTGCCCGGCCGCAAACGCCGCCGACATCCGCTGGACCATGCCGTCCCACTCCGCGCTGCTGACAACCGCATTCACGCCCCGGTCGGCAACCAGTTCGATCCGTCGCTCGGCCAGCAAGAGGTAGATCAGCACACCGTTGTTGTCGGCGGTATCCCATACGCCCAGCTTGCCAAACATCATCATGGCGCGTTGGCGTGCCAGCACCGGCATCGGTACGTTCTGCGCAAGGTGGCGCCACAGGTAGCTTGCCGGCAGGCTGGCCTCGACGCATATGCGGACCTCGCCGCTGTGTTCCTTCTCGCTGGTGGCCACCAGCGCGGTCAATCGGTCCAGGACATCCGGGCCGATGATCCGGCGCGTATCGGATTCGTCGAGCCAGCGGTGTTTGAAATACGTGAGCAGGCGTTGGAACATCGGAGCCGTCCTTACCAGTTGCCCGACGCGCCGCCGCCGCCGAAATTGCCGCCGCCACCCGAACTGAATCCACCACCGCCACCGCCGCCCCATCCACCACCACCGCCCCAGCCGTGGCCGGCACCCAAGCCGGTGCCGCCGCTCCGCCAGCCCCGTCCAGTGCCGGCCGGGCTGGCAAACCCGGTGATCAAGGCATAGGCGAGCGCCACCACGCCCGCAATGCCGGCGAGCAGTACGCTGGCCGTCACGACCAGTGCGATGCCGCCCACGCCCAGGCCAGTCAGGAACGCCCCCAGCTTGCGACCGAACACACTGCGTGCAATCGCCGCCCCGATCGGCAGTGCGAACACCATGAAGATCAGCATGTCGAACCATTGGAAATCGGCCTGGCCAATGCCCTGCTTTTTTGCGACGGCGCGCACGGCTGGCAGCGGTTCCCCTGTGATGCGGGCCACCAACTGGCCGATGCCCGCATCGAGCCCGCCGGCGTAGTCACCCTGCTTGAAGCGCGGCGTGATCGCCTGTTCGATGATCTGCCTGGCGGCCAGGTCGGGGATCGCGCCTTCCAGTGTCTTGGCCACCTCGATGCGCAGGCTGCGATCGGTCTTGGCCACGATCACCAGCACCCCGTCGCCGACATCGCGCCGCCCGATCTTCCAGGTATTCGCGACGCGGTTGGCATAGGAGGCGATGTCCTCGGGGCGCGTGGTGGGCACCATCAACACGACCACCTGAGCACCCTTTTGGGTCTCCAGTGCGGCGAGTCTGGCCTCCAGTGCGGCCACCTGCGACGCGTCCAGCGTGGCGGTCGTGTCGATCACGCGGCCGCTCAGCGCAGGCACAGGCAACACCTGCTGCGCCCCGGCCACCGCGCAACCCAGCCACACCGCCATGAGGAACATCCATTGCAGCAACCGATGTCCGGCAGGCGTCACCGCACCAGGCCGGCAAAGCCCGGCGCCCATGGCGGCCGTCGGCAGGCGGGGCGACACGCCTTACTTCTTGGTGAAGTCCACCACCGGCGGCGCGGATATCTGCGCCTCGTTCGTCACCGCGAAGGTCGGTTTGGGGCTATAGCTGAACACCATGGCGGTCAGGTTGCTGGGAAAACTGCGCGTCAGCACGTTGTATTCCTTCACGGATTCGATATATCGACCGCGAGCCACCGTGATGCGGTTCTCGGTGCCTTCGAGTTGCACCCGCAGATCCGAAAACCCTTGGTTGGCCTTGAGGTTGGGGTATTGCTCGGACACCACCATCAAGCGGCTGAGCGCACTGCCCAACTCGCCCTGGGCGGCCTGGAACTTCTGGAACGCCTGCGGGTTGTTGAGCGTCTCCGGGGTGACCTGTATCGAGGTCGCCTTGGCGCGCGCCTCGATCACACGGGTCAGGGTTTCCTGCTCGAAAGCGGCTTCCCCCTTGACCGTGGCAACAATATTGGGTACCAGGTCCGCGCGACGCTGGTACTGATTGAGCACCTCGCTCCAGGCGGCCTTGGACTGCTCGTCCATCCGTTGGAAATCGTTGTACCCGCAACCAGTGAGGCTCAAGGCTGCCAACAGGACCAATAACCAGCGTTTCATAGTGACCTCGCGCAATAAGCGCCTTGTGGCGCGGGAAGACGGTAGCATATGTGGGATGCAAACCGCCGCATTTCAAGGCCGGCGCGTTGCCACGCCGACCCGGCCGGCGCCCCATTACCGACTGTTCACCAATCGAGACGCTCCGATCATGCCCAAAGCGAAGACCCAGGCTGCCGTCATGGGAGGTTCGGCCGACGACATCGAAGCCGCCTTTTACGAGGCGCTGCAGAGCGGGGACATCGAGCGGCTGATGGCATGCTGGTCCGATGACGACGAAATCGTGTGTGTGCATCCCGGCGGGCCGCGGGTGGTGGGCGGCGCGGCGATCCGGGCCACGTTCGATGCCATCTTTGCCAATGGCAGCATCCGCGCCTGGCCGGAGCAGGTGCGCCGGATCGAGGCATTGGCCAGCGTGGTGCACAACGTGCTTGAGCGGGTCGACGTGATGACCGAGACCGGGCCCGCCAATGCCTACGTGCTGGCCACCAACGTCTACCACAAGACCGCGCAGGGCTGGCGCATGGTGGCGCACCATGCCAGCCCGGGCAGCCAGAGCGAGGCGCACGAAATCAACGACGCACCGCAGACACTGCATTGACGACTGCCGCCATGCTGTCCACCTTCGCCTGAGGGCACTGATGCCGGAGTGGAAATACACGCCACCTGTGTGGCTGCCGGGTGGGAACCTCCAGACCATCTGGCCGGCGCTTGTGGCGCGGCGTGTGGCCGGCCCTCTGGTGCAGTATCGGCGGGAGCGCTGGACTGCGCCGGATCGGGACTTCATCGACGTGGACTGGTTGACAAGTTCTTCGCCTGCGCCGACAGGCACGGTGCCGGTACCCGGCACGTCGCCTGCACCGTTGCTGGTGCTGTTTCACGGGCTCGAAGGGTCTTCGGCCAGCCACTATGCGCTGGCCTTTGCCGAATACGCCCGGGCGCGGGGAGCCCGGTTTGCGGTGGCGCACTTTCGCGGCTGCAGTGGCGAACTCAACCATGGTCCGCGGGCCTACCACTCCGGCGATTTCGAGGAGATCGACTGGATTCTCCGCCGCTTCCGGGCCGTCCATGCGGGGCCGGTCGTGGCGGTGGGCGTGTCACTGGGTGGCAACGCCCTGATGCGGTGGGCCGGCGAGATGGGCTCATCGGCGTCGGCTGTGGTGCAGGCGGTGGCCTCCGTGTGTGCGCCGCTCGATCTTGCCGCTGGAGGCCACGCGATCGGGCGTGGCTTCAACCGGTTGGTCTATACCCGGATGTTTCTCAACACCATGAAACCCAAGGCGCTGCGCAAACTGGCGCAGCATCCGGGCCTGTTCGACCAGGAGGCGCTGTTGTCGGCGCAAGACCTGTACACGTTCGACAACGTCTTCACCGCACCGCTGCATGGTTTTGCGCATACGGACGACTACTGGGAGCGCGCTTCTGCCAAGCCGCATCTGTCGCGCATCGGCATTCCGGCTCTTGTGCTCAATGCACGCAACGACCCCTTTGTGCCGGCTGCGAGCCTGCCGACACCCGGGCAGGTGTCGCGCTGGGTCAGGCTGTGGCAACCGGAGCACGGCGGTCATGTCGGTTTCCCGTTCGGCCGCGTTCCGGGCCATGTCCGCGCCATGCCACAGGCGGTGGGCGGATGGTTGCTGGACCATGCGGGTTGAACCGCGGCAAACCGGCAGGGGTTGCACGTCGCGCCCATAATCCGGCCATGGATGACATCGTCAAGCAAGCCCTCGCCAAATGGCCCAACGTGCCCGATTGTTATGGCTGGCTCGGGCTCGATGCGCGCGGCAACTGGTACTTGCGGGATGACCAGGCGCAGGCGCTGGGGCCGTTCGCCGGGGGCACGCAGGACAGCCGGGGCTCGATGTTGCGACATGAGAAGCTGATCGACTTCATCCAGCGGAATTACGCGCCCGATGCGCAGGGCCAGTGGTTCTTCCAGAACGGGCCGCAGCGTGTGTTTGTCGAACTCGAGGCCACGCCGTGGGTCTGGCGTGTCGCGGCCGACTACTGCGTCACCGCACACACCGGCCAGGGTGCCCGGGTACAACGTTGCGTGCTGGATGAAAGAGGATGGGTGTACCTGGAGACCGACGTGGGCTTCGGCCTCGTGCACACGCAAGACATGGAAAACGCCTCCAACGCCATCGAGTCCGGGCTGTGGGTGCCGCTGTCCTGCGATGCCGCCGATCTGCCGCGGCGCTTCGACTATGTCATGAGCCCGCAGGTCCGCCGTCGGGCGCTGGCTGCGGCGTAACGCGCGCTTACTTGCTGGCGGTCACCGCTGGCGCGCTGGCGGCGGCTGCTGGCGCCTTGGGAGCCTCGAATTTGGCTCCACCCGCATTGGCCAAATACACCACGGCACGGACGATTTCGACATCTTCGAAGTTGCCCCCGCCCTGTGCGGCCATCGCATTCTTGCCCTTGAGTGCGGAGTTGCTCAATGCCTCCAGGCCGGTTGCGATACGCGGGCCCCAGGCGGCAGCGTCGCCGACTTTGGGTGCGCCAGCCGCACCCGTAGTGTGGCAGGCTGTGCACTGTGCCTTGAAGACTTCTTCGCCCGATTTCATTTCGCGGTTCGCATCGCGAATCTCGACCGCGCCCACCTTCTGGATGCGGGCGGCAGTGGCCTTCTCGATGTTGACTGCGCCGGCGGCCGGTTTGTTGTCCGACACCACGAAGTACACCAGGCCGATGATGATGATCACCGGCGCAACAAATGAAAAGAACACCGTGATCAGCAACTGCTTGGGCGTCTTGATGGGGCCCGTGTGTTCTTCTTCGTGGCTGTGGTCGCTCATGGTGTCCTCAAAAATCAAACTAGGCAGGCTGAATCAGCCGCGGATTATAGCCGGCGACCCTTTTCAAACCTTCTACAATGCAGCCTCCTTCAGCCTGCGGCTGTAGCTCAGTGGATAGAGTATTGGCCTCCGAAGCCAAGGGTCGTGGGTTCGATCCCCGCCAGCCGCACCAGCCTTTGCCCGACCCGGTCCTGCGGTCGGCGCCCAAGGGGCCGAGAGTGGGCTCAGCCAATCCGTGGAAAGGCCTTGACCGCGGCGCCCTCGCATGTAATATCGGCCGTCGCGGCGCCGGTGCCGCCGCAGTCCCGACCTCCGACTATCTAGAACACCTCGACCATGCCCCAGCCATCCGTCGCCATATTCCAGGGAACCATCCCCGCCCTGATGACCCCCTGCACGGCAGACCGCAAACCGGATTTCGATGCCTTGGTGCGCGCCGGCACACGCCTGGTTGCGGCGGGCATGAGCGGTGTGGTCTATTGCGGCTCCATGGGCGATTGGCCGCTGCTGAGCGACGAGGAACGCATGGAGGGCGTGGCGCGTCTGGTGGCAGCCGGCGTTCCCGTGGTCGTGGGCACCGGTGCACAGAGCCCGGCACGCGCGGCGGCCCTGGCGGCACACGCCCGGCAGGTGGGCGCCCAGGGCTTGATGGTCATTCCGCGGGTGCTGTCGAGGGGCAGTTCGATCGCCGCACAGCGTGCGCATTTCGAAGGTGTGCTGGCCGCCGCTGGTGACTTGCCGGCCGTCATCTACAACAGCCCCCACTATGGTTACGAGACCAAGGCCGACCTGTTCTTCGACCTGCGCGCGCGCTTTTCGAACCTGGTGGGTTTCAAGGAGTTCGGCGGCGCCGCGTCGCTGAGTTATGCGGCCAACCACATCACCAGCCGCGACGATTCGTTGATCCTGATGGTGGGTGTGGACACGCAGGTGGTGCATGGCTTCGTGCACTGCGGTGCGGTGGGCGCGATCACCGGCATCGGCAACGCCCTGCCGGTCGAGGTGTTGCACCTGGTGTCGCTGTGCCGCGCCGCTGCGCAGGGCGACCCGGTGGCCGACCGCCGTGCACGCGAGCTCGACCGCGCCTTGTTTGTCCTGTCGACGTTCGACGAGAGCGTGGATCTGGTGCTCTATTACAAGCACCTGATGGTCCTGGCGGGTTACCCGGAGTACGCGCTGCATTTCAATGCCAGCGACATGCTGTCGGACAGCCAGCGTCGGTATACCGATGCACAGTGGGCCAGGTTCAAGGCCTGGTATGCCCGCTGGTCCACCAGCACCGATTGACCAACGCGCGGCGTCTGATTGGGCACGCATGGGCAGCGCCGCAATGCGACCGATCGTGCGCTGGTTTTCCGGCCTCCTGGATTGGCGCCGTCCACCGCCGGCCGAGCAGCGTGCCCGCCAACTCATCGCTGCGGTCGACGCGGGTGGCCTGCCGCTGAATGCCGCCGTGGTCAACGACATCGCACGCCAGCTCGGCCTGGAGGTGTCACCACGCGCGCGCATGGACGACACGCTGGCGCGCATCCGGGCGGCGTTGCAGCGTCTGTAGACTGGGCCCGGTGGCGACCGACCTCCTTCCCGCCGATACCCCTGCTTCCCAGGGGCTGTGCCCCGAGCGGCTGGCCCGGGCGTCTGCACTGCTGGCGGGGGAAGTCGCCGCGCGTCGCGTGTCTGCCGCATCGATCCTGGTTGCCCGCCACGGGCAGGTGGTGCTGCATGCCGGGCATGGTGCTCAGGCCGATGCGGTTTACCTGCTGGCGTCGATCTCCAAGCCGGTGAATGCCGTGGCGCTGATGCTGCTGGTCGAGCGGGGCCAGGTGTCGCTCGACGACCCGGTCGTGCTGTACCTGCCGGAGTTCGCCGGTGCAGACCGCGCAACAGTCCGGGTGCGCGACCTGCTGACACACACCTCGGGCCTGCCCGACATGCTGCCGCAGAACCTGGAGCTGCGGCGTGCCCATGCGCCCTTGAGTGCCTTTGTGCAGGCCGTGTGCACCACTGCGCTGCTGTACCCGCCTCGCACCGGATTCAGCTACCAGAGCATGGGCACGCTGCTGGCGGGCGAGATCGTGCAGCGCGTGTCAGGGCAGCCGTTGCGCGACTTTCACCAGCGCGAGATCTTCGACGTGCTCGGCATGCAGCACTCGTCTCTGGGGCTGGGCGGCCGGCAGATTGCCGACACCATGTGGTGCCAGAGCGAGCACAACCCGGACACCGAACGATTCGGCGCCAACACCCTGTACTGGCGTGACATGGGCCATCCCTGGGGCGGCATGCACTCCACGGTGACGGATCTCGCGCTGTTGCTGCAGGCCTTCCTTAACGGCGGCCAGCTGGCCGGGCGCCGGCTGCTGGGCCGTGCCACGGTGGCGCGCATGACGAGCGACCACAACAGCCATCTCGGCACGCCCTGGGGCCTGGGCTGGGGCCTGGCCACCAGTCCGGTATGGGTCTACTGCGGCGAGCTGGTGTCGCCGCGCACCTTCGGCCATTCCGGCGCGACAGGTACGGTGGCCTGGGCCGACCCGGACAGCCAGCTGCTGGCGGTCATTCTCACGACGCGTCCGACGGCGCACGATGACGGTCGCCTGTTGCGCACGGTGTCCAACGCGGTTGCCGCGGCGGTGGTCCGATGACGGCGGTCACTGCGCCTCAGACTGCGCCACACCCGGCGCTCGACGCGCTGGCGCATTTGGCCACACTGCACCAGGTTCCTGTACCAGGCACCCGTGTCTGCTGGCGCACTTTCGGTGCGGGCCCGGCGCTGGTGCTGCTGCATGGCGGCCACGGCAGCTGGATGCACTGGGTGCGCAACATCGGGGCGCTCGCGCAGCGCTTCACTGTCTGGGTGGCGGACCTGCCGGGCTATGGTGACTCCGACGACGTGCCGCCACCGGGCGATCTGGCAGCGCTGGTCCGGGCCACGGTGCAGTCGCTGGATGCCGTGGTCGGGGCCACGACCCCGATCCGGCTGGTGGGGTTCTCTTTCGGTGGCCTCGTGGCCACGCATGTCGCGCAGGCGCGACCGGGCGTGACGCAACTGGCCCTGCTCGGCAGCGCCGGGCACGGCACGACGCGGCGGCCACACGGCAAGCTGATGGGCTGGAAGGCGGCCGCTGCTGCCGGCGATGCGGCAGCGATGGCCGATGCGATGCGGCACAACCTGGGCGTGCACATGCTGCATGCCCAGGGAGCGGACATCGATCCGCTGGCGCTGGAGGTGCACAGCCGCTCGTGTCGGCACACCCGGTTTCGCAGCAAGGAGATCTCGTTCCGGGTGTTGATCGGCCCGATGCTCGAGGCCCTGCCGACGCGGTTGCTGCTGGCCTGGGGCGCGCATGACGTGACGGCCGACCCGCCGGCCGTGATGCGCACCCTGGCCGCGGCGCACGCGGCGCGCGACACCCGTATCATCGACGGCGCAGGCCACTGGGTGCAGTACGAACAGGCCGACGCGGTCAACGCGTTGCTGCTCGCGTGGCTGCACCGATAGCCGAACCGCCACCATCCTCACCGAGAGGCGCCCGCCGGACAGCCCCGGGCGCGAAACCACAGCACCCAGGTACCACACGCATGAGCCAGCTATTCACCCCCTACCCGCTGGGCCGACTCACGTTGCCCAACCGCATCGTCATCGCGCCCATGTGCCAGTACTCGGCCGAGGATGGCCGAGCCACCGACTGGCACCTGATCCATCTCGGGCAACTGGCCTTGTCCGGCGCCGGGCTGCTGATCGTCGAGGCCACCGCGGTCGAGGCCGCAGGCCGCATCACCAGCGGTGACCTCGGCCTGTACGACGACGCAACCGAGGCGGCGTTGGCCCGTGTGCTGGCATCCGTGCGCCGGCATTCGCCGATGCCCATCGGTATCCAGTTGGCCCATGCCGGCCGCAAGGGTTCCAGCCGTGCGCCCTGGGAGGGCGGTCTGCAGATACGCCCTGACGAGCCGGGTGGCTGGACGCCCGACGCACCGTCGGCCCTGCCGCACGGGCCGGCCGAGGCCCCGCCCCATGCGCTGGACGCCGCCGGTCTGGTGCGGGTGCGCCAGGCCTTCGTCGATTCGGCCCTGCGTGCACAGCGCCTCGGGCTGGACCTGGTCGAACTGCACGCGGCACATGGGTACCTGCTGCACCAGTTCCTGTCGCCGCTGGCCAACCGGCGCGACGACGCCTACGGCGGTTCGCTGGAGAACCGCATGCGTTTCCCGCTCGAGGTGTTCGACGCGGTGCGCGCCGCCTTGCCGGCGCCCTACCCGCTGGGAGTGCGCGTGTCTGCGACCGACTGGGTCGAGGGTGGCTGGGACCTGGACCAGTGCGTGGCGTTTGCCCATGCATTGCGCCAACGCGGCTGCACCTTCATCCATGTCTCCAGTGGCGGTGTGTCGCCGCTGCAGAAGATCGCGCTGGGCCCGCAATACCAGGTCGGGTTTGCCGATACGATCCGGCGCGCGACCGGGCTGCCTACCATGGCGGTGGGCCTGATCACCGATCCGCTGGAGGCCGAGGCGATCATTGTGCAGGGCCGCTGCGACATGGTCGCGCTGGCCCGCGGCATCCTGTACGACCCGCACTGGCCCTGGCATGCCGCCGCCGCGCTCGGGGCCCAGGTGCAGGCGCCGAAGCAGTATTGGCGTTCGCAGCCGCGCGGCTTGTCAACCCTGTTCGGCGACATCCGCATCGGCCAGCGCTGAGCCTTGAAACCCTGCGCGCGGCTCAGGCCGTGTCGGCAGCCCAGAACCTGCACGACACGCCATGGCCCGTGCCGATCCAGTGCCAGTGCGGCGTGCCCGTGGCGCCGTGGTCCGCGCCGAACCGGCATGGGCTGCCGCTGTCGCGCTGTGCATGGAAGTCGCGCTCCGGCGTTGCCAGCGCCAGGCGTCGGCGCTGCTGCACCGGGTCGGGTAGCGGCACTGCGTCGAGCAGCGCCCGGGTGTAGGGGTGGGCCGGGCTGTCGAACACCTGCGTCGCGCTGCCGGTTTCGACGATCAGCCCGCCGAACATGACCGCCACGCGGTGCGCCACCTGCCGCACCATCGCCAGGTCGTGTGCGATGAACAGGTAGGACAGGCCGAGGCGGTCCTGCAGGTCCTTCAGCAGGGCCACTATCTGCGCCTGGGTGCGCACATCGAGGGCAGAGACCGGCTCGTCACAGACCACGAAGTCCGGGTTCACTGCCAACGCGCGCGCAATCACGATGCGCTGGCGCTGGCCGCCGGAAAATTCGTGCGGATAGCGCCCCGCCACGCCGGGATCCATGCCCACGTAGTCGAGCAGTTGCGCGACCCGCCGGGGCATGTCGGGCGCGGGTACCGACCTGTGCACCCGCAGCGGTTCGGTCAGGGTGGCACCCACCGTCATGCGCGGGTGGAGGCTGGAGTACGGGTTCTGCAGCACGAACTGCATGTGCCGGCGCATGCGGCGCACATCGGTGCGCGTCATGGCGGTCAACTCCTGGCCGAGCAAGTGCACCGATCCGCTGCTGGCCGGCTGCAGTTGCAGGATCGCGCGGCCGGTGGTCGTCTTGCCGGAGCCGGATTCCCCCACCAGCCCCAGCGTCTGGCCGGCCTGGATGTCGAAGGACACGTCGTCCACCGCCTGCACCGGAGGTTTGCCGCGCCGCGCCGGGAACCGCACGGAGAGCCCGCGCACCTGCAGCAGCGGTTGCCGGTCCGTCATGCGGACCTCGCCGCCGCATCCAGCCGTGGCACGGCGTCCAGCAGTGCGCGCGTGTAGCTGTGTTGCGGGCTCGCGAAAATCGCGTCCACCGGGCCGGTCTCGACGATCTCGCCGTCGAGCATCACACACACGCGCTCCACCATGCCGGCGATCACACCGAAATCATGGGTGATCAGCAGCAGTGCCATGCCCAGTTCCTGGCGCAGACGCATCAGCAGCCGCAGGATCTGGGCCTGCACGGTCACATCCAGCGCGGTGGTGGGCTCATCGGCGATCAGCAGGTCGGGCTGGCAGGACACGGCGATGGCGATCAGCACGCGCTGGCGCATGCCACCGGAGAACTGGTGAGGAAAGTCGTCCACGCGGCGCTCGGCGTCGCGGATGCCCACCAGGCCGAGCAGTTCCATGGTGCGCCTGCGCGCCTGCCGCGCCGAAGCACCGGTGTGGCGGCGCACGATGTCGTCGATCTGCGCGCCGACGGTCATCACCGGGTTGAGCGAGGTCATCGGATCCTGGAACACCATGGCGATGCGCCGGCCGCGGATGTCGCGCATGGCGCGCTCCGGCAGCTGCAGCAGGTCCTGGCCATGGAAGTGGATGGCTCCGCCGAGCTGCAGCGACGAGCCTTCGGGCGCCAGGCGCAGGATCGCGCGTGCGGTCACGCTCTTGCCGCAGCCCGACTCGCCGACGAAACCGACGGCCTCGCCCTGCGCGATGTCGAACGAGATGCCCTTGACCACGCGCGTTGTCGTGCCGCGACGCGTGAACTGCGCGCTCAGCCCGCGCACTTCCATCAGCTGCTCGGGCTGCGCCATCAGCGCCCTCCCACGTCGAGCACTTCGCGCAGGCCGTTGGCCAGCACGATGAAGGTCAATGTGGCGAACACGATGGCCGCCGCCGGGCCGATGACGGTCAGGGGTGCGAGCTCCATGAACTGGCGCGCCTCGGACAACATGCCGCCCCAGTTCGGGTCGGGTGGCGGCGGGCCGATGCCCAGGAAGGACAGCGCGGTCACGGTGAAGATGCTGTTGGCCAGTGTCAGGCTGGTTTGAACCAGTACCGGCGAGACCACCATCGGCAGCACATGGCGCGTGGCGATCGCGAATTCGCCCACCCCCACGCTGCGCGCTGCCTCGACATGGTCCCAGCGCTTCACGCTGAGCACCGGGCCGCGCACCACACGCGCCATGGTGGGGGTGTAGACGATGGCGATGGTCAGCATCAGGTTGGGAACGGTCGGCCCCAGGGCCGCCACCACGGCGATCGCGAGCAGGAACACCGGGAAGGCGAACACGATGTCCAGCGTGCGCATGACGAGTTCGTCCACGATGCCGCCCACATAACCCGACAGCAGGCCGAGCACCAGCCCGGCGGCCACCGCGGCCGACACCGCCACGAAGGTGATCAGGAGCGTGGTGCGCCCGCCGACAATGAGCCGACTCAGCACGTCGCGGCCGATCGAGTCGGTGCCCAGCCAGTGTGCGGTGCTTGGCCCGGCCAGCGAGTCGGGCGAGGTGGCGGCGGCCCCATACGGCGCGATCAGCGGGCCGAACAGCGTGACCGTGACCATGGCCGCCAGCATACACAGACCCGCCAGCAGCAGCATCCGGCCGGGGGCGCGCCGGGGCGGCGGTTCAGTCATACCGCACGCGGGCGTCGACCCGCGCATAAGCGATATCGACCAGGACGTTCATCAGCAGCACGATCGCCGCAGCCACCAGCACGATGGCCTGGATCGCCGGGTAGTCGCGGTTGCTGATGGAGTCGAACAGGTACTGGCCCATGCCGGGGACGGTGAAGATGGTCTCGATCAGGATGCTGCCGCCCAGCAGCGCGGCGAGTTGCAGGCCGGTCACCGTGATGACGGGCGTGAGCGCGTTGCGCACCAGATAGTGGAGCAGGATGGTGCGGGAGTGCAGGCCCTTGGCGCGCGCCACCATCACGAAGTCCTGGCTGGAGACCTCGAGCACCGCCGCACGCGTGTTTTCCGAGATCGTGACCGACGCCGCCAGCGACAATGAAAACGCCGGCAGCAGCAGGCTGCCGATGTTGCCCAGCGGGTCGGTGGCGAAGGGCGTGAAATTGAAGATGCCCAGCGCCGGAAAATACAGCCCGGCCAGCAGCACGATCAGCGTTCCGACCACAAAGTTCGGCACGGCCAGGAACAGCCCGTTCAGGCCGCGTACCAGCCAGTCGGTGCACCCGCGCAGCCGCGCCGACAGCAGGCCGCTGGTGGCGCCCATCAACATCGCCATGGAGCCGGCCATGAGGGTGAGCTCCGCGGTCACGGCCAGCCGCGGAAACAGTTCGCCGAGCACTGGCTTGTGGGTGACGAAGGAGTCGCCGAAATCGCCGCGCAGGATCCGGGCCAGCCAACGCATGTACTGCTCCCACACCGGGCGGTCCAGCCCCAGGTTGCGCCGGATGGTGTCGAGCGCTGCGGGCGTGAGCTCGCTGGTGCCGGCAGACGCCTGCGCGAAGTCGCCCGGCAGCGCGCGCATAAGCGCGAAGGCCACCACCGACACCCCGAGCAGGATCGGCAGCATCCACGCCAGGCGCACCAGTACCACGCGGGTCATGTGGTGGCCCTGCCCTGCGTGCGCGATGTCGCCACCGGCTTACTTGTCCACCCAGGTCGTGCGCACGAAGCTGCGGATATTGGCCGCCAGCGGTACGTACCCCTTCACGTGTTTGTGCCAGGCTTCCCAGCGCAGCGGGTACTGGTAGATCTGCAGGATGTAGGCTTGGTCGGCGATGTGTTTCTGGATCTGCTGGTAGGCGCTCGCCCGCTTGGTGTTGTCCAGGATGGCGCGCGCGTCCACGATCATCTTGTCGAGTTGCGTGTCGGCCATGCCCATGCCCTTGCCCTGCGCGCCGGTGGACAGCAGACGCGAGACGATGGCATCCGGATCCGGGCTCCAGCTCAGCGCGATCGACATCAGCGTGAAGTCGCCCTTGAGCCATGCCGCGATCAGTGGCGCAGTCTCCATCGGCTTGATGTTGACCCTTATTCCCGCCGCAGCCCATTGCTGCTGCAGGATCTGCGCGCACTGCACATCCAGCGCATTGGCCGCCACCACGATGTAGTCGCCGATGTCGATGCCACTGGCGTAACCGGCCTCCGCCAACAGCTTCTTTGCCGCGGCCACATCCGTCTTGTAGTAGGGCATCGGCCCGACACCGTCGTAGCCCCCGACCTGGCTCTCCGGCACCATCGCGCCCACCTTGCCCGAGCCGCCCAGCACCGTCTGCAGGCAGGCCTTGCGGTCGGTCGCCAGGCTCAGGGCGCGGCGCACCTTGACATCGGAAAACGGCTTGGCCTTCATGTTCATCCACACCGGAAAGGTGCGCGAAGTCTTGCCCGGCGCCGAGACCAGGTCGGGCGCGCTCTTGACGATCTGCGCCGACACCTTCGGATCCTTGAACCAGGTCATGTCGATCGCCCTGGAGCGCAGTGCGGAGGAAATCGACGCCTGGTCCTTGAAGAACTTGAACACGACCGAACCCAGGTAGGGCTGCTTGTCCTCGTAATAGTTCGGGTTGGCCTTGAGGGTGAATTGCTGGTTCGGCTCGTAGGACTCGAACACGAACGGGCCGGTGCCGACCGGCTTTGTCTTGAGGTCCGCCACGCCCCGGGGCACGATCACGCCGTTCGGGTTGGTTGCCAGATAACTCAGGAAGGTGGCGCTGCGCGCCTTGAGCTCGAACTTCACGGTGAATGGTTCGATCACGGTCACCGCCTTGATGCCGGAGAACAGCGTGGCGCTCGGGCTCGCGCTGGCCGGATCCAGGATGCGGTCGAAGGTGTACTTCACGTCCTCGGCAGTGAACGGCTGGCCGTTGTGGAACTTCACGCCCTGGCGCAGCCGGAAGATGTAGGTGGTCTCGTCCGGGTTCAGGAAGCCGGTGGCCAGATCCGGCTCGACCTTCATGTCGGCGTTCCAGCGCAGCAGGCCGGTGTACAGCAGTGCCGTGAAATCGTAGGACGAAAACGCCGTCAGGGTGACCGGATCGAGGCCGATCGGATCGGCGTCGGCGCCGATGGTCAGGGTGCCGCCGCGCTTCGGGGCGCCCGATTGCGCCAGCGCGAGCGGGCCGAAGCCCGCCAGCGCACCGCCTGCGAGTGCCAGTTGCAGGAGGTCCCGGCGAGGCATGCCGGACGCGTCGTCAGCTTGCGGCTTGGCCATGGTCAGATCGAGAGGTGCCTGCTTCGTCATGTCGCGTTCTCCAGTTCATCGGTCGTGGTCTGCGGGCTGGCGCGCGACGGAGTCCGGGCAGCACCGGTTGCGCAGTGGCAGACAGTCGCCAAATCCATGATATCGATTGCACCGCAAGCTGACGTGGCGGGGCGTGTTTCATTGCATGAAACGTCGGCCGTTGCGCAGCCATTCAGCCGAACCCGGAGGCGCCTCTTCAATAGAGGCGCTTGGCGTAGCTTTCGGCGATCTGGTCCTCCAACTCCTGCACGGTGGTATTGGTGGGTTTCACCTGGTCCATCATGATCTGCGCCAGCGACGCCAAGCCGGTACTGCCAGGCCAGGAATCCGGCTTCCACAGGCCTGAGCGCTTGAACGCCTTGGCGCAATGGAAAAAGCACTCGCGCACCTCGACCGCGATCGCCAGCAGGGGCTGTTTGCCCTGGGCTTGCAAACGCGCCAGCAGGGCGTGGTCGCGGACGATGCAGGCGCGGCCATTCACCCGCAACGTCTCCTCGACGCCGGGGATCAGGAAAATCAACCCGACACCGCCCGCATGCAGGATGTTGACCAGTGTGTCAGTACGCCGGTTGCCCGGCCGCTCGGGAATCAACAGGGTGTTGTCATCAAGCACCAACACGAAGCCCGGCGCGTCGCCACGTGGCGATACATCGCCGGCTTGGTCGGGCCCCGAAGTCCCGACCATCAGGAATGGCGACAGGGCAATGAAGCGCCGGGCATGGGTGTCCAGACTGTCGAGCTGCTTGCGCACCACCAGTTCGCTTGGCATTCCCATCACCTGGCGCAAGGCGTCGACGCTGGTGATGATGTCGGAAAAATGCGCGTCTGGCATGGTGTGGATCGGGTTGCCGTGGGCGCATGGTCTCACGCCCGGGCTGCATCTGCGCAGTGTTTCTAGGGACGAAACAAGCGGCGCCGGCTGGTGCTGGCAGGTCCATTCCGATCACGGAGCATCGGGCTGACAATGCGCCAGGGGACTGGTGCGAGACCGCGCCAGCCTGTCCCGCACAGGAGCAGCACCATGATTCGCGTCGCCACCGCCGGTTTCCTGCATGAGTCCAACACCTTTTCGAGCAGCCCGGCGAGCCTGGCCCTGTGGCGGCGGTCGGGAATGCTGGAGGACGCGCATGCAATACGCGCCGAATACGCCAGTTCGCAGTCAACACTGGCTGGCTTTTTCGCGGCGGCGGAGGAAGACCCCGAGGTCGAGCTGGTGCCGCTGTTCTTCGCGCGCCTGGTGCCGATGGGCGCGATCACGGCTGAGGCGATCGAGTACCTGATCGGGCGAGTGATTGCAGCTCTGAACGACAACGGCCCCTGGGACGCCGTCCTGCTGCCCCAGCATGGCGCCGCAGTGTCTGAAACATGGCCCGATGCCGACGGGGAGCTGGTGCGCCGGGTCCGTGAAACGGTTGGCCCCCATGTGCCGATCGGCCAGGCGCTGGACATGCATGGCAACCTGTCGCCCTTGATGGTGCGCAGCGCCGACATCACCACCGTGTACCAGACCAATCCGCACGTCGACGCCTACGAGCAGGCGCTGACCTGTGCCCGTCTTACGCTGCAGATGGTTCGCGGCAAGATTCGTCCGACCACCGCGTTCGAGTCCCCGCCGTTGCTGGTCAACATCCTGTGCCAGGGCACCAGCGATGCCCCGATGTCGGACCTGCTGCGGTTTGCGGAGTCACAGCGCCGGCGCCCCGGTGTGTTGTCCGTGAGCGTGGTGGAGGGTTATCCATATGCGGACGTGGCTGAGATGGGTATGTCGTTCATCGCAGTGACCGACGATGATCAGGCGCTTGCCGATGATGTGGCGCGGCAGATCGCGCGCGCCGCCTGGGACATGCGTGTCGCGCTCAACCAGGGCGGAACGCCGATCGACGAAGCCTTGTTGCGCGCGCAGGCGGCCCCCGCCGGGCCGGTGGTGTTGTTCGATGTGGGCGATAACGTAGGTGGTGGCAGCCCGGGCGACTCCACCCATATCCTGCATGCGGCGCGCCGCTTGGGCGTGGACCAGCTGCTGCAGGCCGTATGTGACCCCGAGGTGGTCCGCATGGCCCAGGCGGCGGGTGTGGGGGGGCGTATCGATACGGTGGTGGGTGGCAAGTGTGACGCCCTGCATGGCCGGCCCTTTCCGGTCCAGGCCATGGTGACGGCGCTGTCCGACGGTCGTTACGAAGAGACCGGCCCGACCCATGGCGGGTTCCGCTTCTTCAACGACGGGCCGAGCTGTGCACTGCGCACCGTCGACGGCTACACGCTGGTGCTGACCTCGCGCAGCGCCGGTTCCTCCAGCCTGCAGCAGTTTCGCGCGCTTGGCATCGAGCCGATGGACATGCGGATCATCGTGGCCAAGGGAGTGCATTCCCCGCGCCCCGCCATGGAGCCGATCGCCAAGAAGATGATCTGGGTGGCAAGCCCCGGCGTCACCACGGCCGACCTGTCGACCTTCACCTACCGGAACCGCCGCGTACCTCTGTATCCGCTGGAGCCCGACGCAGTCTGGCCCTGAGGCGGACCAGCAAGTTGGCGGCTGTGGAAGATCGCGACCGCCTGGTTCAGTCGCCTGTCGCCGGCCCCACCTTCAGCGCCAGCGCCGCGCCGTACAGCGCGTTACGTGGCTGGCCGGTGATGTCCGCCGCCAGGCGCACTGCCGTTTTCAGGGGCAATTCGGCCAGCAGCAGGGCCAACACCCGGGTGTCGGTGCCTGCCGTCGGCGCGACCGGGGCCGGATGCAGCACCAGCACGAACTCCCCGCGCAGGCGGTTCGCATCCGCCGCCAGCCAGGCGGGGAAATCCTGCGCCGGGATGGTGGCGATCTCCTCGAACTGCTTGGTCAGTTCGCGACCGACCGTGAGCCGGCGCGGGCCCAGGGCAGCCAGCCCCGCTGCGGCGGCTTCGATACGGTGCGGCGCTTCGAGCAGCACGACCGCACGGTGTTCGGCCTCCAGCGCCGAGATGGCCAGCTGGCGCTCGGTCGCCTTGCTGGGCAGGAAACCGACAAACACGAAGCCGCTGCCAGGCTGGTCGCCCAGGTCGATGCCGGCCACACTCAGCGCCGCAGTCACGCTGCTCGGGCCGGGCACCGGGATCGCCACCAGCCGCGCCGCCTGCACCGCCGCCACCAGGCGCGCTCCGGGGTCGCTGATGGCCGGGGTGCCGGCGTCACTCACATACGCGACGCGCTGCCCGAGGTGCAGGCGCACGAGCACCTGTTGTGCCGCGTCCTGCTCGTTGTGCTGGTGCAGGGCCAGCAACTGGGCGCCGGTCTTCTCCACGCCGTAGGCGCGCAGCAGCGCCTGGGTGTGTCGGGTGTCTTCACACGCCACGGTATCGGCCAGTTGCAACAGGTGCAGCGCGCGCAGGCTGATGTCGGCCAGGTTGCCGATCGGCGTGGCCACCAGGTACAGGGCCGCCTGCGGATAATGCTGCATCGAAGCCGCAGCATGCGCGGCGCCGAGGGCCAGTGCGTAGGATGAGGTCAATGCGGGATTCCAGGTTCGGGAAGGAAGCTATCCGTGGGTGCACCGACAAGCAAACAGACCGGTGACGCAGCCGAAGACCGCGCACTGCGCCATCTGCAGAATGCCGGCTTGCGCCTTGTCATTCGCAATTATCGGACGCCCGGACGCGGTGGCGGTGAAATCGACCTGGTCATGCGCGACGCCGACGGCACCGAGGTCTTCGTGGAGGTGCGTTCGCGCCAGGGATCCGGGCAGGGCGGTGCTGCCGCCAGCATCGGGGCCATCAAGCGCCGGCGCATCGTGCAGGCCGCACGCCACTACCTGATGCGATGGCCTTCGCCTCCGCCGTGCCGGTTCGACGTGGTGGCGATCGATGGCGGCTCCGTCGAATGGCTGCGCGCTGCGTTCGACGCGTCTTGAGCGGCGGCGGCATTACATCCGCTTGCAGACGCGACGGTTATCATGCCGGCTATGCTTGAGCAGCGCATCGAACAGCACTTCATTGACAGCGCAGACCTGAAATACCAGGCGGCCCAGGCCTTGAGCAAACCGATCGCGGCGGCGGTGCAGGCACTGATGGTGTGTGTCACCAGCGGCGGCAAGGTGCTGGCCTGCGGCAACGGCGGTTCGGCGACGGCGGCGCAGCTGTTTGTGGCCGGGTTCGTCGGCGGCTTCGAGCGCGAACGACCGGAGCTCGCCGCCATCGCGCTGGCCACCGACAGCGCCACGCTGACAGCGATTGCCAACGGCCATGCGTTCAGTTCGGTGTTTTCCCGGCAGGCGCGTGCGCTGGGCGGCTCCGGTGATGTGTTGCTGGCGATATCGTCCGATGGCAACTGCGCCAATCTGCTCGATGCCATCCAGGCCGCGCACGAGCGCGAGATGGTCGTCATCGGTCTGACCGGCCACGGTGGCGGCCGGATGGCGCAGGTGCTGGGTGACACCGACGTGCACGTATGTGTGCCGCACGACCGCGCGGCACGCATCCTGGAAGTACAGATACTCGCATTGCACTGCATGTGTGATGCCGTGGACACACAATTGCTGGGTGAACAAGAGGAACCAACACCATGAAGATACGGGCCGGTAGATTTGTCGCCACAGTGGTTTGCGCCGCATGCCTCGGGGCCGTGTTGAGCGCCTGTGCGCCGATGATGCTCGGGGGCGCCGCCATGGGGGCGCTGGTCGCGACCGACCGGCGCACCTCCGGCGCCCAGCTGGAGGACGAAGGCATCGAGCTGCGTTCAGCCGGCCGTATCCGCGAAGGCCTGGGCGACCGGGTGCACGTCAACGTCACCAGCTACAACCGCCAGGTGCTGCTCACCGGTGAGGTGCCGAACCAGCAGGACCGGCAATTGGTGGAGCAGATCGTTTCACGGGTTGACAATGTGCGCGCCATCGTCAATGAGCTCGGCGTGATGGGGAATTCGACCCTGACCCAGCGTTCTTCCGATTCGCTGACCACCGGCAAGGTCAAGGCCGCGATGGTCGACGCCAAGGACATCTTCGCCAATTCGTTCAAGGTGGTCACCGAGCGTGGCACGACCTACCTGATGGGCCGGGTGACGCAGCGCGAAGCAGCGCGCGCCACCGACCTCACGCGCGGCACCGGCGGCGTGCAGCGCGTCGTGCGGGTGCTGGAGATCATCTCCGAGGAAGAACTGCAGCGCACCTTGCCGCAGCAGGCGCCGGCAGCCGCGCCGAAGACCTGAGGCGCCGGGCGCCTATTTCAGGCGCCGGATCAGGCTCGATGTATCCCAGCGGCCGCCACCGGCCTGCTGCACGTCCCCGTAGAACTGGTCCACCAGGGCCGTGACCGGTACCCGCGCGCCGTTGCGCCGGGCTTCGTCGAGCACCAGGCCGAGGTCCTTGCGCATCCAGTCCACGGCAAAACCGAAGTCGAACTTGTCAGCCACCATGGTCTTGCCGCGGTTGTCCATCTGACAGCTTTGTGCGGCGCCCTTGCCGATCACGTCGAGCACCTGTGCCATGTCCAGGCCTGCCTTCTGCCCGAACGCGATCGCCTCGCTCAAGCCCTGCACCAGTCCGGCGATGCAGACCTGGTTCACCATCTTGGCCAGCTGGCCGGCACCGCTGGCACCCAGCAGCGTGAAGGCCCGCGAAAACGCCATCGCCGCCGGCGCCACCGCGTCGAACGCCGCCTGCTCGCCGCCGCACATGACTGTCAGCAGGCCGTTCTGCGCGCCGGCCTGGCCGCCGGAGACCGGCGCGTCGATGAACTGCAGGCCCAGCTTGCGCGCTTCAGCATCGAGTTCGCGCGCCACGTTGGCGGAGGCGGTGGTGTGGTCGACGAAGATGCTGCCGGGCCGCATGCCGGCAAATGCGCCGTCGCCCGCCCGTGTGCCATCACCCTGGTCGGCCCCCAGCGCCACGCTGCGCAAGTCGTCGTCGTTGCCCACGCAGCAGAACACGATGTCGGCGCCGGCTGCGGCGTCCCTGGGCGTGGCCGCGCTGCGGGGCCCCGGCGTCTCGGCGTACTCGCTGCACCATGCGCCGGCCTTGGCCGCGCTGCGGTTGTAGACCGTGACATGGTGACCGGCCAGCGCCAGGTGGCCGGCCATCGGGTAGCCCATCACACCCAGGCCGAGAAATGCGACTTTGCGGGACGGGGCGGGGGTGTAGGTCTTGGGGTTGGTGCTTGGCATGGCGTGCGTGGGGGGAAGGCGCTGTGTCTCAGACGATGGCGAAATTCTCGGTGCCGGCGCTCAGGTCCTGGGTGCGGCCGCGCTGGCTGTTGAGCTTGATCTGCAGACGCAGGTCGTTCAGGGAGTCGGCATTGCGCAGCGCGTCCTCGTAGGAGATGACGTTGTTCTCGTAGGCGTCGAACAAGGCCTGGTCGAAGGTCTGCATGCCCAGGTTGCGGCTCTTCTTCATGATCTCCTTGATCTCGGACACGTCGCCCTTGAAGATGAGGTCGGAGATCAGCGGGGTATTGAGCATCACCTCCACCGCAGCGGTGCGCCCCTTGGTGTCCTGCTTGGGAATCAGGCGCTGCGAGATCAGCGCCTTGAGGTTGAGCGACAGGTCCATCAGCAACTGGGAGCGCCGCTCTTCCGGAAAGAAGTTGATGATCCGGTCGAGCGCCTGGTTGGCACTGTTGGCGTGCAGCGTGGCCAGGCACAGGTGGCCGGTCTCGGCGAAGGCCACCGCGTGTTCCATCGTCTCGCGGTCGCGGATCTCGCCCATCAGGATCACGTCCGGCGCCTGACGCAGCGTGTTCTTGAGGGCGATCTCCCAGCTGTCGGTGTCGAGCCCGACCTCACGCTGCGTCACGACGCAGTTCTTGTGCATGTGCACAAACTCCACCGGGTCTTCGATCGTGATGATGTGGCCGTAGGTGTTCTCGTTGCGCCAGTCGACCATGGCGGCAAGCGTCGTCGACTTGCCCGAGCCGGTGGCGCCCACCATGATGCACAGGCCGCGCTTGGCGGTGACGATCTCCTTGAGCACCTGGGGCACGCCCAGGCCGTCGATCGTAGGCAGCACCTGCGGGATCACCCGCATCACCATGCCCACCTTGCCCTGCTGGATAAAGGCGTTGACCCGGAAGCGCCCCACACCCGGCGGCGAGATGGCGAAATTGCATTCCTTGGTGCGTTCGAACTCCGCAACCTGCTTGTCGTTCATCACCGAGCGCGCCAGCGCCAGCGTGTGCGACGCGTTGAGCGGTTGCGGTGACACCTTGGTGACCTTGCCATCGACCTTGATCGCCGGCGGGAAATCGCCGGTGATGAACAGGTCGCTGCCGTTGCGGCTGACCATCAGCCGCAGCAGGTCATTGATGAATTTGGTGGCCTGGTCGCGTTCCATGGTGTTGTGGCTCCAGGGTGGTCACTTTTTTTCGCTCAGGCGTGCGCTGACAACGCGCAGCCGCAAGGACAGCTTTCGGGCCAACAGGGCGATCAGGCTGGCCGCCAGTTGCGGGTTGGCCGACATCATGTCGTCCATGGCCTCCGCGCTGAGCGCTGCGACCTCGCATTCGTTCATGGTGGTGCAGGCGGAGAACCGGATGCCGCTGTCGAGCAGGGACATCTCGCCCAGGATCTCGCCCGGGCGGGTCTCGGCCAGGCGCAGGCGCTCGCCCCAGGGCTGGACGCGGTCCACGGCGATCGACCCCGACAGCAGCACCAGCATGAAGTTGCCGTATTCGTCCTGGCGGATCACGTCGCGGTTGGGCGGCACGACGGCAAAGTCGAAGAAGCGCTCCATGCTCTGGATCGCCGCGGCGTCCAGATGGCTCATGTACTTGTCCCTGGCCCACAGGCTCTGCAGCAGCTTGGTGCCGCGCGAGGCGCTGACCCGTTTGGCGTCGATCTCCACCGCGCGCGCCTCCCAGGGCACGAGCAGCGAGGCGTCCACCCCCAGGCCGGCAAATGCCGTGCTGAACAGGATCGAGTCGGGCTTGTCCTCCAGGGATTCCGCTCGCGGCTTGGGCTTGAGGAATTCAAAAATACCTGACATCCGGTGCTCCTGTCTTCTGTGGCGGCTCAGCCGGGGAAGTTCTCGGGGATCTTGGCCTTGCTGCGCGCTTCTGCCGGGCTGATCACATTGCGCTTGACAAGGTCGGTCAGGTTCTGGTCCAGCGTCTGCATGCCCACGCTGTTGCCGGTCTGGATCGACGAATACATCTGCGCCACCTTGGCCTCGCGGATCAGGTTGCGGATCGCGCTGGTGCCCAGCATGATCTCATGGGCCGCGACCCGCCCCTGACCGTCCTTGGTCTTGCACAGTGTCTGCGAGATCACCGCCTGCAGGGACTCCGACAGCATGGCGCGCACCATTTCCTTTTCGTCGGCAGGGAACACGTCGATGATCCGGTCGATCGTCTTGGCGGCGCTCGACGTGTGCAGCGTGCCGAACACCAGGTGTCCGGTTTCCGCGGCGGTCATCGCCAGGCGGATCGTCTCCAGGTCGCGCATCTCGCCCACCAGGATGCAATCCGGGTCTTCGCGCAGAGCGGAGCGCAGGGCTGCAGCAAAACTCAGGGTATGCGGCCCCACCTCGCGCTGGTTGACCAGGCATTTCTTGGACTCGTGCACGAACTCGATCGGGTCTTCCACCGTGAGGATGTGCCCGAACTCGGTCTCGTTGAGGTAGTTGACCATGGCCGCCAGGGTGGTCGACTTGCCCGAGCCCGTGGGGCCGGTCACCAGCACCATGCCGCGCGGCTTGAGCGCCAGGTCGGCGAAGATCTTGGGGGCGTTGAGCTGTTCGAGCGAGAGGATCTTGGATGGGATGGTGCGGAACACCGCACCGGCGCCGCGGTTGTGGTTGAACGCGTTGACCCGAAAACGCGCCAGGCCTTCGATCTCGAAGGAGAAGTCGATCTCCAGGAACTCCTCGTAGTTCTTGCGCTGCGTGTCGTTCATGATGTCGTAGACCATGGCGTGGACGGCCTTGTGGTCCAGCGGCTCGACGTTGATACGACGCACATCCCCGTGGACCCGGATCATGGGCGGCAAGTCGGCCGACAGGTGCAGGTCGGAGGCCTTGTTCTTGACGCTGAAAGCAAGCAATTGGGTGATATCCACGGATTCCTCAATGGTTTGTTACGCTTGGCGGCAATTATGACCATGATTGCCAGCAATCTCCAAGCCGTTCATGGGCGCATCGACGCCGCATGTCGTGGCGCTGGCCGCGACCCGGCACAGGTGCGATTGCTGGCGGTGTCCAAGACATTCGGCTTACCGCAACTCGCGCAGGCGCTTGAAGCCGGGCAACTGTGCTTCGGCGAGAACTACATCCAGGAGGCGGTGCACAAGATCCAGGCACTGGGCCAGCGCGGAGTCGAGTGGCACTGCATCGGGCCGATACAGAGCAACAAGACGCGGCTTGTCGCGGAGCATTTCGACTGGGCGCAATCGGTGGACCGGCTCAAGATCGCGCAGCGCCTGAGCGAGCAGCGACCGGCCGGCATGGCGCCCCTGCAGGTGTGTATCCAGGTCAACACCGACGGCGGGCCGACCAAGGCCGGCGTCACGCCGGACGAACTGCCCGCGCTGGTGGACGCGGTGTGCCGCCTGCCGCGGCTGACCCTGCGTGGGTTGATGACGATTCCGGAGCCGGTGGGTGAGTTCGCCGCGGCCGTCGCGCTGCATGCGCGTGCGCGCGTGCTCTTCGACGCACTCAATGCGCGTGGCCTGCAGCTCGACACCCTGTCGATGGGCATGAGCGCCGACCTCGACGCGGCGATCCACGCCGGCAGCACCATGGTGCGCATCGGATCGGCGATCTTCGGCCAGCGATGAGGCGCAGGGGGCCGGGTGTCACACCAGCGGCAACCGGGTGGTGCTCTTTACCTCTTCCATCACCGCGTAGGTGCGGGTTTCGCGCACGCCGGGCAATTGCCACAACACGCTGCCGGCGAACTCGCGGTAGGCCTTCATGTCGGCCATGCGGGTCTTGAGCAGATAGTCGAATCCACCGGCGACCATGTGGCACTCCATGATGTCGTCGCGTGCCTGGACCGCAGCCTTGAAGGCGTCGAAGATGTTCGGCGTGGTCTTGTCCAGCAGCACTTCCACGAACACCATCATGCCGCGCCCGAGCTTCAGCGGGTTCAGGCGCGCCTCGTAGCCCAGGATGTAGCCCTCCTTGGTGAGGCGTTGCACGCGGGCGAGCACGGCAGTGGGTGACAGGGCCACCGATTCCGCCAGCTTCAGGTTGGAGATGCGACCGTCGGCCTGCAGACACGCCAGGATGCGCAGATCGATGCGGTCGAGCGTTGGCGTTGCATCATTCATGACGTGCGGTAGGTTTCCAGGTGGATGCTGGTCTCGGTGCTGCTGATGCCGCGCACGAGACGGATGCGCTCCAGCACCCGGGAGAGCTCCGACAGGTTGGCGGCGCGCAGCTCTGCCAGCAGGTCCCAGCGGCCGTTGGTATCGTGCAGCGCGGCAACCCCGGGTTCTCCGAGCAGGCTGCCGATGACGGAGCGGGTCTCGTTGCCTTCGACCGCCACACTCATCCAGGCGCTGATCTGGTGCGGCTGGGCATCGGGGCGCAGGCGCACCGTATAGCCGACGATGGTGCCGGCGTCTTCGAGCTTGGTGATGCGGTTGCTGACGGTGCCACGCGAGACACCCAGCTTGCGGGCCAGGATCGCGACACTGGTGCGGGCGTCTTGCCGCAGCAGGGACAGGAGTTGCTGGTCCGTGGCATCCATGTTTGCCATTATGGCACCCGTGTCTGCCTAAGTGGCATGTAATTGCCGAAAAGGCAGCAGTTTTGGCGATTTACATTACCGCAGCGGGTGACGACACTGCCAGTCTGCCTGTACCTGACTATCTGGATCCGCCATGAAAACACCCCGATCTGTTGCCACCTGCTTCCTGAGCGCCGAGGATGTCGCCGCCATCGTCCGCCGTCTTGGCATTGCCGAGTGCCTGCGCGGCATGGCCGATGCGATCCACGCCGACTACCTGCGCTGGCAGGAATTCGACAAGCAGGCGCGGGTGGCCAGCCATTCCGCGACCGGTGTGATCGAACTGATGCCGGTCTCCGACGGCGCTACCTATGCCTTCAAGTACGTCAACGGCCATCCGTCCAACGGCCGCTTCGGTCTGCCTACCGTGATGGCCTTCGGCGTGCTGGCCGATGTGGCTACCGGCGTGCCGGTGCTGCTGAGCGAACTGACACTGACCACCGCCATTCGCACGGCCGCGATGTCGGTCGTGGCCGCACGTGTGCTGGCCCGCAAGGGCGCGGCCCGCATGGCGCTGATCGGCAACGGCGCGCAGAGCGAGTTCCAGGCGCTGGCGTTCCACCATCTGCTGGGCATCCAGGAGATCCGGCTGTTCGACACCGACCCTGCCGCCACCCGCAAGCTGGTGGCCAACCTGCGCCATACCGGCCTGCGGCTGCTGGCGTGCAACTCCATCGCCGATGCCGTGCGGGGAGCCGATATAGTGACTACCGTGACCGCCGACAAGACCAACGCCACCATCATCACGCCCGACATGCTCGAACCCGGCATGCATATCAACGGCGTGGGTGGCGATTGCCCGGGCAAGACCGAGCTGCACCCCGACGTGTTGCGCGCCGCCCGCGTGTTCGTGGAATACGAGCCGCAGACCCGCGTCGAAGGCGACCTGCAACACCTGGAGGCCGACTTCGCCGTCACCGAGCTCTGGCAGGTGCTCCAGGGCCGTGCAAGCGGCCGCGTCTCGCACCGGGAGGTGACGGTGTTCGATTCGGTCGGGTTCGCGCTCGAGGACTACTCCGCACTGCGTTTCATGCAGGCCAGCGCGCGCCGCCTGGGTCTGGGGCAGCCGATCGGCCTGATCCCGGCGCTGGCCGACCCGAAGAACCTGTTCGGGTCGATCGGCCGGCTGGCAGACGCGCCGGTAGTCGACGCTGAGCTGGTGCTGGCCTGATGGCACCGCTGCTGCCGCCCCAGGGCACCCAGGGTGGCGTCAGCCTGATCGGCGTGCCGACCGACATCGGTGCCGGCACGCTGGGCGCACGCATGGGCCCGGAGGCCCTGCGCGTGGCCGGCATCCACCAGGCGGTGGCGCGTTTCGGCATCGATGTCCGGGACTGCGGCAACCTGGCGGGCCCGGCCAATCCGTGGCAGGACGCGGTGGATGGTTTTCGCCATCTGCCCGAGGTGGTGCAGTGGAACCGCCTGCTGCATGAGGCCGTCCACCGCGAACTCGTCGACGGGCGGCTTCCGGTGGTGCTGGGCGGCGACCACTGCCTGGGCATCGGGTCCATCAGCGCGGTGGCACGCCATTGCCGGGAACAGGGCCGCAGACTGCGTGTGTTGTGGCTCGATGCCCATGCGGACTTCAACACCGCCACCCTGACGCCCAGCGGCAACATCCACGGCATGCCGGTGGCCTGCCTGTGCGGGCACGGCCCGGCCGAACTGGTGGGCATCGGCGGCCACGTGCCGGCGTTGCAGGCGCGTGACCTGCGCCAGATCGGCATCCGCAGTGTGGACGCCGGCGAGAAGCGCCTGGTGCATGACATGGGCATCGAGGTGTTCGACATGCGCTACATCGACGAGATGGGCATGCGCCACACGATGGAGATGGCACTGGCCATGGCCGACCCCGGCACCCACCTGCATGTGAGCCTGGATGTCGACTTTCTGGACCCGGACATCGCGCCCGGCGTTGGCACCACGGTGCGTGGCGGCCCGACCTACCGCGAGGCGCAGCTGTGCATGGAAATGATCGCCGATACCGGCCTGCTGGCTTCGCTCGACATCGTCGAGCTCAACCCGGCGCTGGATGTGCGCAACCGCACGGCCGAACTCGCGGTCGACCTGGTGGAGAGCCTGTTCGGCAAGAGCACCCTGATGCGCACGGCGACGGCACGCGCCTGAACCTCCCGGCCGCCGTTATCCCTGTTCGCAGTTGTCAGTCGGTGGCGCATTGCACCCAGGCACCGTTGTTGGCGCTGGAGCGGATCACGCTGTCGACAAATCGCACACCCTGCAAGCCATCGAACGCATTGGGAAAATGCAGCGCCAGCGGGTCGGCGCCGTGGCCGGCGCGCCGGGCTGCGATCGCCTCGGCCGCGTCCGAATACAGGTTGGCAAAACCTTCGTGAAAACCTTCCGGATGCCCTGCCACGATGCGTGACGCGCGGGCCGCCAGGGGCAGGGTTCCCGGGCCGTTCGGAGTGCGGATCTGTGCCGGTGCATCCAGCGGCTTGAAGCTCAGGGCCTGTGGATGCTCCTGTTGCCATTCCAGGCTTCCCTGGGTACCGCTGACCCGGATGCGCAGACCGTTCTCGATGCCGGCCGCCGCCTGGGTGACCCAGAAGCTGCCGCGGGCACCGCGGGTCAAGCGCAACAGCGCACCTGCGAAGTCGTGCGCGACGCGCCCGGGCACGATGCTGCCGATGTCGGCCGCCACCTGTTCCACTTCCAGACCGGTGATGAAACGCAGCAGGTTGTGCGCATGCGTGCCGATGTCGCCCAACACCAGCGAAGGACCGCCGCGCGCCGGGTCTTCCTTCCACGCGCGCCGCCCCGGGCCCGGCCTGGCCCGGCCACCCTGCACATACTCCACCTGGACCAGGCGAACCTCGCCCAGTTGGCCGTCGGCGACCATGGCGCGCGCCTGGCGCACCATCGGGTATCCGGTGTAGTTGTGCGTCAGGCAAAACACCCGGCCTGTCGCGCGGACCTGCTGCTGCAGTTGCTCGGCCTCGGCCAGCGTGTTGGTCATCGGCTTGTCGCAGATCACATCGAAGCCCAGGCGCAGGGCTTCCATCGACAAGCCGAAGTGGCTGTCATTGGGCGTCATGATGGCCACCACCTCGGCGCCCCCGGTCCGCGCGGCCTGCGCAGCGAGAAGTGCCATGCCGCTGGCATGGCAACTCTCGGGCGGCAGGCCGATGGCGCGGCCGCTGGTGATGGATTTGTCGGGGTCGGCGGATAGCGCTGCAGCTACCAGTTCATACCGGTCGTCCAGCCGGGCTGCCTGCCGGTGCATGGCGCCGATGAAGGAGCCCGGGCCGCCGCCAATGACGGCGAGCCGCAGGCGACGCCCGAGCAGGGCGATCACCGGGTTCAGGGACGCATCGAAGGACAAGGCGGATCACCCGCCGGGATCAGCCGCCCTTCTTGGGGCGCTTGCCCGGGTTCTTCTTGCTGCGGGTGGCGGTGCCACGCTCGAGGCTGATCTTTTGTCCGCGCACGACGGGCTTGGTGAAGCCTGGTGCCGGCACGGGTGCGGGGGTGGCGCGGCGTTCTGCTTCGGTTCTGGGTTCTTTGGCCATGGTTCACTCCATCTGGATTGGTTTAACCCTCCATTAGGCCACACTGGCGCAAGGCAAGGTTTTCGGCCCCGTCACAGGATGTCGAAGTCGGCCTCGCCGACGCGCACGCGCAGGGTCGCCACATGGGCGGCCCGAGCGGCTCTCTCCCCGGCATCGGGCGTCAGCACTGCGGCGGCCCGCGCCAATGCCGCCACCATGTCGGCGCGTTGCGCCGGGTTCTCGAACGTGAACAGCCGCATGTGCGTCCAGGGTGCGCCCGGTGACGGGTCCACCAAGGTGGTGAAGCTCAGGAGGGCGCCCCGCTGCCGGGCCTCCTCGTCGATCGACTCGACTACCTCGCGCAGGTAGCCGGTGTAGGCGTCGAGCTGCCCCGGCTCGGCGCGCCAGTAGATCACGCGGGCGCAGCGGGAAGTGGCCATGCTCGCGTGCCTCAGTGGTGGTGGCGCCAGCTGCCGTCGAGCGACAGCACGAACGAGCTCACCGCGTCCTGCGCGCCTGTCGCGTGGCGGTATGGCGCACCGCATGCACAGACGCCCAGATAGGGCTGGATGTGTGAGCAGGCTGACACCTTCTGCAGGTACACGGTAACCGGTTTGGCGCATGTCTTGCACTTGAAACTGAGGCTGCGGGCGGGTTTCGTTTTCATTCGGGCTGGTCGGGTGTCGTCGCGGAGGCACTAACTGTACAGGGTCTGAACGCCGCGCGGATTCCAACTATTTCGCTAAACGAGCGCGACATTTTGGTGAAATATTCATCAATGAATCGAAGAACATAGCGTCTTCGTCCAAACATCGGAGCCTCCCATGCGTTTGCCCCACCCCTACCGCGCTGAATCCGAAGTGGTCGCCGGCCACCTCGGCAGTCTGGCCCAGGCACTGGACTGGTCCGCCGCGGCCCGCACCGCCACACCATGGGTGCATGCCGTACGGCAGAATCCACCGCCATTCTGGGCCATGGAGAGCCTGCTCAAGGAATACCCGATCTCCAGTGCCGAGGGCCTGGCCCTGATGCGCCTGGCCGAGGCCCTGTTGCGCGTGCCCGACGCGGAGACGGCGATCGCACTCACTGCCGACCAGCTGGGCCGGGCCGATTTCGACGCTGCCGGCGACAAGACGCTCGCGCGCCTGTCGAGCACCGCGATCGCCATGAGCAAGAAGTTCCTGCCCGACAGCGAAGCGCCCAGCGGCATGTTCGCCAAACTCGGCGCGCGCTCCGTCGTGGCCGCCACGCTGCGCGCGGTGCAGCTGCTCGGGCGGCAGTTCGTGCTCGGCCAGACCATCACCGAAGCCATGCAGGAAGCGCTGGGCGCGCAACGCAAGAGCCGCAACCTGCGCTACAGCTATGACATGCTGGGCGAGGGCGCCCGCACCGATGCCGACGCGCTCGAGTACCTGGCCAGTTACCAGAATGCGATCCGCGCGATCGCCAAGGGTGCCGACGGCGCGGGTGCCTGCGAAAAGAACGACGGCATCTCGATCAAGCTCAGCGCCTTGTATCCGCGTTACGAGGATGCGCACCAGGCGCGCGTCATGGCTGAACTGGTGCCGCGTGTCTGGGGCCTGTGCGAACAGGCCGCAGCCGCCAACATCAACCTCACCATCGACGCCGAGGAGGTGGACCGGCTGGAACTGTCGCTGGAAGTGTTCGACGCACTGGCCGGCCGGGTGGCGCAGCAGTGCCCGCGCTGGGCCGGGTTCGGCCTGGCGATGCAGGCCTACCAGACGCGCGCGCTGGAGCTGATCGCACACGTCGCGGCGCTGGCACGCCGGCACCAGATCCGCCTGATGTGCCGGCTGGTCAAGGGTGCGTACTGGGATGCCGAGATCAAGCGCGCGCAGGAGATGGGTCTGGCCCACTACCCGGTGTTCACGCACAAGCACCACACCGACGTGGCCTACCTCGCCTGCGCACGCGCGCTGCTGGAGGCGCCGGACGCCATCTATCCGCAGTTCGCGACGCACAACGCCGCCACCATCGCCGCCATCCTGCAGATGGCGGCCAAGTCCGGCGCGCCGTTCGAGCTGCAGCGCCTGCACGGCATGGGCGAGGGCATCTACCGCGAAGTGCTGAAGAACCCGCTGGTCGCCTGCCGCGTCTACGCCCCGGTGGGTGCGCACAAGGACCTGCTCGCCTACCTGGTGCGCCGGCTGCTGGAGAACGGCGCCAACTCGTCCTTTGTGCACCAGTTGGCCGACGAGTCGGTGGGCATGGACGAGCTGCTGATCTCGCCGCTGCGCCTGGAACCGCACAGCTCGCTGCCCCTGCCGCCAGACCTGTTCGGCCCGGTGCGGCGCAACAGCGCCGGACTGGACCTGACGGTGGCGTCGATGCGCGAGCCGCTGCTGGCGGCGTACCGGTCGGTGCAGGTGCCCCGCGTGCCCGAGGCCGTGCTGGCCGCCATCCCGGACGCCGTGGCCGGCAGCGCAGCCGCCTACAGGAGCTGGAGCAGGACCGACGTGGCGGACCGCGCGGCGATATTGCGCGGCGCCGCCGACGCGCTGGAACAGCAGCTGCCGCGCTTTTGCGCGCTGCTGGTGCGCGAAGCCTTCAAGACCTGGGGCGATGCGGTGTCCGAGGTGCGCGAGGCGGTCGACTTCCTGCGCTACTACGCCGGCGAGGCCAGCCGCATCATGGCTCCGGTGGCGATGCCTGGTCCCACCGGCGAGTCGAACGAATTGCGCCTCGTGGCGCGCGGCCCCTGGGTCTGCATCAGCCCGTGGAACTTCCCCTTGGCGATCTTCATGGGGCAGGTTGCCGCCGCGCTGGCCACCGGCAACACCGTGTTGGCCAAGCCCGCCGAGCAGACGCCCGGCGTGGCACTGGAAGCGGTGCGCCTGCTGCATGCGGCTGGTGTACCCCCGGCCGCATTGCAGCTGCTGCACGGCGCGGGCGACACCGTGGGTGCCGCGCTGGTGGCGGCGCCCGGTGTGGCCGGCGTGGTGTTCACCGGCTCCACCCAGGTGGCCCGGATCATCAACCGCGCGCTGGCGGCCAAGGACGGCCCGATCGTGCCGCTGATTGCCGAGACCGGCGGCATCAACGCGATGCTGGTCGATTCCACCGCCCTGCCCGAGCAGGTGAGCGACGCGGTGATGCAAAGCGCTTTTCGCAGCGCCGGGCAGCGCTGCTCGGCGCTTCGTCTGCTGTGTGTGCATGCCGAGATCGCCGACCATGTGATCGAGATGATCCGTGGCGCGGCAAAGGAGCTGGTCACCGGCGACCCGGCCGATCTCGCCACCGATGTCGGTCCGGTCATCGACGCCGAAGCCTTCGAGGGCATCCGCGGCCACCTGCAGCGCCTGCGGCGCGACGCCAGACCCCTGCTGGAAGATGCCGTACCGGCGCCGGCGGCATCGGGCATCGCCCATCTGCTGGCGCCGCAGGCCTTCGAAGTGGCCCGGATCGCCGACCTGCAGCAGGAGATCTTCGGCCCGGTGCTGCATATCGTGCGCTGGAGCGGCGACCCGCTGGACGTGATCGCGCAGATCAACGCGCTGGGTTATGGCCTGACCATCGGCATCCAGACCCGGATCGACAGCCGGGCCCAGGCGCTGGCGCGCGCTGCACATGTGGGCAACGTCTACATCAACCGCAACCAGATCGGCGCCGTGGTGGGTGTGCAGCCTTTCGGTGGCGAGGGCCTGTCTGGCACCGGCCCCAAGGCCGGCGGGCCGCACTACCTCTACCGGTTCTGCGCCGAGCAGACCATCACCATCAACACCACCGCAGCCGGCGGCAACGCGGCGCTGCTGGCGGGTTGATCTGCGGCGTCGTGGGGCGGCCCGGTGCTGCTCACCCGGCGTACACCGGAGTTGGCAGGCCCTCGAAGCGTGCCTTGAGCTGCAGCGCCAGGTAGAGCGAATAACTGCGCGACTGCTGCAGGTTTCCGCCGTGGAACCACAGGCCAGGCTGCGGCGTCGGGCACCACATGTTGCGCAGTTCTCCGTGCCAGGGGCCGGGGTCGTGTGGCGTGTCGGACCCCAGCCCCCACACCTTGCCGACGCGTGCCGCGATCTCCGGCGACAGGCAGCGGGCGGCCCAGCCCTCCATGGAATCGTAGCCGGTGGCGTACACCACCAGATCGGCCGGCAGCTCACTGCCGTCGTCGAGCACCACGCCGCGCGGCGTGAGCCGCAGCACCTGCACACCGCTCCTGAGCCGGATGGACCCGTTGGCGACCAGCTCCGAGCCACCGACGTCGATGTAGTAGCCCGAGCCCCGCCGCAGGTACAACAGGCTCAGGCCGGAGCCGTCTTCGCCGAAGTTCAGCCGGAATCCGGCCTGGCGCAGGCGCTGGTAGAAGCCTGCGTCGCGCTCTGCGTTGGCGCGCCAGAGTACTTTTTGCGCCTCGGTCAGCAACCGGTAGGGCGTGGACGCAAGCAGCAGGTCGGCGCGTTCGGTGGTGATGCCCTTGCCCAGCGCCTCTTCGGAGAACAGCCGGCCCCAGCCGTGTTCCTGCAGCGTGTCGCTACGTGCCACCATGGTCGACGAGCGCTGCACCATGGTCACGTCGGCCTCGTTCTCCCACAGACTCACACAGATGTCGTGTGCCGAATTGTTGGCGCCGATCACCACGCAGCGTTTGCCGCGCCAGGGTGCGCCGTCGGTGAACGCACTGGAATGC
Organism: Rhodoferax sp.; assembly: GCA_031383745.1. Classification (GTDB taxonomy): domain Bacteria; phylum Pseudomonadota; class Gammaproteobacteria; order Burkholderiales; family Burkholderiaceae_C; genus CAISIP01. The sequence goes on from JANMZX010000355.1 coordinate 34,432, forward strand.
ACCTGCACGCCCTCGAAGCTGTCGGCACCCGGAAAGTGCGGCAGCTGCGGCAGTCCCGACATGCCGGTCGCCAGCACCAGTTGCGCCGGATGCAGCAGGTGCAGCGCACCGTTGCGGCGCACCTGAACCGTCCATGCGCCCGCACCGCCGTTGGCGCTTGGATCGTGGCTGGCCCCCAGGCATTCGGTGCCGCTCCAGAAGGCCAGCTCCATCACTTTCACATACATTTCCAGCCAGTCGCCCATCTTGTCCTTGGGCGTGAACACTGGCCAATGGTCGGGGAACGGCAGGTAGGGCAGGTGGTCGTACCAGACCGGATCATGCAGGCACAAGGTCTTGTAGCGCCGCCGCCAGGCGTCGCCGGGGCGTTCCAGCCGGTCGACCACGAGTGCGGGCACGCCCAGCCGCCTGAGCCTTGCCGCCAGCCCGATGCCGCCCTGTCCGCCACCGACGATCAGGCACCAGGGCTGGGTGCTGATGCCCAGGGTGGCGGCCTCCTCGGCGCGTTCCTCGGCCCAGGTGCGCCGGGCGCGCAATGCCACGTGTTCCACACCGCGTGCACGCCGGGTGCCGGCCGGTTCCTCGAAACCCTGGAGCTCCTGCAGTGTGGTCAACAGCGTCAAGGCCTTGCCTTCGCGCAGACGGACGATGCCGCGCCCACGGCCGAGGCGCGTGTCGAAGCGCAACCAGGCTTGCACCATGCCGTCGGTCTCGCTCGGTTCGGCGTCGAGCGCCCAGTTCGTGGCGCTCACGTGGGCGAGGGTGGCGTCCAGCATGTCTGCGATCGCGCCACGGCCCTCCAGTGTCCGCAGCGTCCAGGTGAAGGCCACCAGATCGCGCCAGAATCCGTCGGGCTCGAAGAGTGCCGCTGCGCCGGCACTGTTGCCGGCCGACAGGCACTGTGACAGGCTGGTCAGCCAGCCCTGGGCGACGGATGTGGCAGACATGAACTTTCGATCCGGCCTTCGAGTGCCCGGGCCTGCACCTCGAAGTGGTTGTCCAGGTAGGGCCGCCGGCCGCGCAGCAACTGCAGCAGGCTGCTCGCGGGATAAAGCAAGAAGAACAGCAAACCCCAGCACTCGTATTGGGCCACATGCACGCGTTCGTGCTGCCGCAGCGCCGCCTGGCAGGCATGGGTCGGAGCCAGCACCACATGGCCCACCGTGATACCCGCGAACGGCAGCGCCAGCAGCGCGCGGGCGCAGGGATGGCGCTGGTCGGCGAAGGCCACCTCGATGACGCCGTCCACCCTGCGCGCGGACGCACCCAGGCCACACAGGCACGCGCCGATCACCGCACCCACCACCGTGCAGGGCGCGGCCCACAGGTATCTGAACGCGACGCGCGCTTTCATGGCATCTTGCTTTGTCAATCGAGCCTGCGCCCCATCATCACCAGGTCGCGTTCGATGCTGCCAAGACGGGCGACACGGGGCATGAATCCCCACTGCATGAATCCATGGCGGCTGAACAACTGCACGCTGGCCCGGTTTGACGCAAAAATGGTGACGGCCAGCACGTCGATGCCCAGTGACGGCGCGTGGCGAATGGCCTCCTGCAGCAGGTACTTGCCGAGCTTGCGGTTCTGGTAGGCCGGGTGCAGGTAAATCGCGAGGTCCGCGGTGATGAAGTAGCCCGGGCGCTCGTTCATGAAGTGGAAAAACCCCAGGTAGCCGACCACACCCTGCTGCGGCGCGTCGGCACCTTCGGCCACCCAGATCGGCCGGTGGCTGGGGCTGTGCTGGTCAAACGAAGCCTGGCGTGATTCGACCGTGGCTGGCTCCAGATCGCAGCTGCTCTCGCGTGTGGCCACGGCGAAGTTGTAGATCTCCACGATCCGTGGCAGGTCGGCGCGGGTGGCGTCTCGGTGGATGTATCGCACGGATCGCTCCTCAGTTGAAAGTCGTGCGCCACGCCCGATGCTCGACGCTCCCGACGAGGTTCGCCTCGGAGTGCCCCGGCGGATCACATCACCCAGGCACTATATCGTCTGGCCGGCAGGCCGACGCGTCCCGGCCCCGCGTCGTCATCGTTTCCGCCCATGACGTTGCGCATCGGCGTCACGCGCGTCGCGGCACCCCGCTTGCGTGCGCGCCTCGCCACGCCAGCGCGCGATCAGCCACTCGGCCAGCACGATGTTGATGGCCCAGCCGGACGCCATGAACACAGTCCTGGCCAATTCCCCGTGCAGCACCGGGAACAGGACACCCGGTAGATGGGTGAACACCTGCGTGCCGGCGCCCAGGCCGAGAGCGTAGGCCCGCACCATCCAGGCGCGGTGCCTGGGAATGTCGCGCCGGCGCACGGCCACCAGGCCGAGGCACAGGAACACGGCCATGGCCGCACCCACTACCAGCCGGATGCCGTACAGCACCGGGCCGTCGAAATTGGCTGGCGGGTAGAACTGCGTCATCCACAGGCCCGACAGCGCGACGACCAGGCCACACGGCACCAGCACACGCCCGGCGGGGCGGTGCCACCCGGGTCGGCGCCGGCGCAAGCCCGGCGCAAACTGGAACGCCCCCAGGATGCAATACACGACTGCGCTGGTGATATGCAGCAGCACCGGCCAGGGAGCCGCCAGGAACCGCGCGTTGTCCGGCGTGATCGCAGCGCCGCCGGCGATCTGCAGCACCCGCAGCGCGCCGGCCGCAACCGGAATCACGCCCAGGGCGACCAGTCCCGCGGGGACGAGCCAGTCGCCTTTGGCAACTGCAGTCATTTCGATGGCTCCTTGTGTACGTCGTGCCGGTCCTGGGCGGAGTCTGCCCGCACAGTGCGCCCCGGCTTCAGGCGCCGCGTCGCGTGAAGTAGTCGCGCAGGTCGTCTGCCGCCGGGACTGCCGCCATCAGCACCAGCAGCCCGGCCAGCGGGACCGTGGTGGCGTAACCCAGGTGCTGGAATCCCGCCGCCCCGAGTATGCCGCCCAGCAGGAACGCGAGCACCAGCACCGACAACACCAACAGACGCTCCCGGTTGGCCACGACATGCAAGGAAGGGTCTTCCTGGATCCGGTTCCAGTACAGGAGTTTTCCCAGCTCGATGCCGATGTCGGAGACCAGGCCTGTGACATGGGTGGTGCGGATCTCGGAGCGCGAAATCTTGCTGATCACCGCGTTCTGCAAGCCCATGATGAAACACAGCAGGAGCACCGTCGCCGACACAAACAGCCCCTGGACCGCGGCGAGGCGCGCGCCGACGACACCAAACAGCAGCAGCAACGCGGCCTCCAGCAGCAGCGGCAGCGCGAACTGGCTCTTCAGGCGACGACGACGGGCATAGTTGACGAGCACTGCCGATGTGGCCGCGCCGAGAAGAAAGAACAGCAGCGCACCGAATGCCGCGGCAGCGAGCTGGAAGTCACCCAGCACCAGGGAGTCTGCCATCGAGGACAGCATCCCGGTCATGTGCGACGTGTATTGCCGCACGGCCAGGTAGGCACCGGCATTGGTCGCGCCGGCCACGAATGCGAGCGCCCAGCCAAGTTGCCGGTTCGCGGCGCTCGTCCGGTCGGTACCGGTCAACCGGCGCGCATAGGCAATGGGCATGGGCCATTTTCGTCCACGCAGCCCACGGTGCGCATTTTTCTCCGAATACCGCCAGCGCAGCAGGATGGTTGGCACTGGAACAACTGCACCAGGCCATGCCGACCGCCCACCCCACCGACGCCACTACCGGTGACTGGCCACACATCGTCGACGCCAGTGCCGTGTCGCGACCCGACGCACCCTGGCGATTCGGCTACCCGGCGCGCCTGCCCGATGGCCGGGTGCTGGTGCTGCCGATCCGCCAGCGGGCCAGCGTGGTGGCGCGCGACCTGGTATCGGCAGCCGGCGGCGCCGCAAGCTACCGCCTGCGCTGCAGGGTCATCGCATCGCCGTGGACCACAGGGTCAGGGGCACAAGATCACCTTGGCGGACGCCGTCCTGCCCTGGTCGAGATCGGCGAAGGCCTGAGGTCCGTCGGAAAGTGCACGGATATCCAGCCATGCCAGGTCGCCAAAGGCTCCCCGGTGGATGGCTGCGACGGTGGCACGCAGGTCGGCGGTGGTGTAGGTATAGGTGCCCAGCAGGGTGATTTCTGCCAGCGTCAGGCGGCGCATGTCGATCTCCGACGCCCAATCCTGCAGGCCGATATGCATGACGACGCCACCAGCCTTCACCGCAGCCAGCGCAGCAGGGCGCGTGAGCTTCGAGCCCACCGCGTCAATGACGTAGTGAAAGCTGTTGTCGGCAGCTTGCTGCTCGATGGGGTCGTAGGTCGCCACCCCCGCATGTTTCGCCAGTTGCGTGCGTCGCAGCGGATTGACCTCGGCCACGGTGACATCGTGACAACCGTAGGACTTCAACAACAACGCCGACAACATGCCGATGGCGCCACCACCAATGACCAGCGTGCGGCATTCCTGCACCGCGCGCGCCAGCACCCGCATCGACAGGTGGATGGCATGCAGGGCCGTTGCCGCAGGTTCAGTCACCGCCGCGTGCACTGCCGGCATGTCCTGTGGCATGTCGATCAACGAGGCTGCGGGTATCGACATCCATTCGGCGAACGCGCCTGGCCGCGTCATTCCCACCATGGTTCGATTCTCACAGAGGTTGTTGCGCCCTTGCACACAGTAGTCGCATGTGCCGCAGGTGATCAGCGGGTTGCCGGTGACACGTGTCCCTTTGGTGTACGCGGGTGACGCACTTTCCACTACGGTGCCGCAAAACTCATGACCAAGTACCAGGCCCGGCTTGCGACGTGGATCGTGACCATGGTACGCATGCATGTCAGATCCACATATTCCGACGGCATCGATTTTCAGAATGACCTCTCCCATGTCGAGCGCGGGGACAGGACGCTCCTGCAATTGCACTTCGTTGGGTTGTGTGTAGACAAGGGCTTGCATGGGTGATGGCTTCGCGTGGTTGTGCTATTTGGCGGTGAAACCACCATCGATCATGATGGTCTGGCCCGTGATGTACCCGGAGGCAGCGCTGCCCAGGAACACGGTCAACCCATAGAGGTCGGTCAACTCGCCGTTGCGGCCAATGCAGGTTTGCTGCGCATTCCTCAATGCGGCCTGTGGATTGGCAAAAACAGGGGCCGTCAGAGCAGTGGGGAAAAACCCTGGGCCAATGGCATTGCAGGTGATTCCTTTGTCCGACCAGGCCTGGGCGATGGCGCGGGTGAGTTGCACCACACCGCCCTTGCCAGCGCCATAGGGTGCACTGTGGTCGAACGCCCGTTGGCTTTGCAGGCTGGCGATGTTGATGATGCGACCCCAGCCACGCTGCGCCATGGCTGGCGCGAGCGCCTGGGTCAGAAAGAACGGCGCACTCAAATGCAGATTGATCTGGGTCTGCCATGATTGCGGCGTGACCTGGTCGAAGGGCTGGCGCAGGTTCACACCAGCGGCGTTCACCAGAATATCGATCGCTCCCTTGCCCAGTGCTGCCTGGGCGCCAGCCTGGGTTGCACCAATGTCGGCCAGATCGCAGGGCAGAACCGTCACCCCGATGCCCTGCGCAGCGAGTTTCTCGGCGGATTGCGCCAGTGCATCGGTGCGTCGCGCCATCAACACGATGTGGGCACCGGCCAGTCCGAGCGCAGTGGCCATCGCCTCGCCAATGCCGGAACTGCCACCCGTGACCAGCGCTGTGCGGCCCTGCAGGTTGAACAGCGCCTGAATGCTCATAGCGTGACCGGTTCGCCCAGGTCAAATGTCTGCCCCGGAAAATACTTGGCCAGGCGATCATCGGCGGTGCGCGCATGCGCCTCCATGCCTTCCAGCCTGGAGATGCGGGCGGTGGCCAGGCCGATGTCACGCGCGGCGTCGCGAGTCATGCGTTGCCATGTCAATGTCTTCATGAACTTGTGCACCGAAAGGCCACCTGAATACCGCCCGGCGCCCTTGGTCGGCAGGACGTGGTTGGGGCCACTCGCCTTGTCACCGTAGGCCACGGTGGTTTCCTCGCCCAGGAACAGCGACCCGTAACAGGTCAGCCGCTGCAACCACCAATCGGTGTCCCGGGCATGCACCTCCAGATGCTCCGGTGCATAACGGTCCGATAGCGCGACGACTTCCTCGGGGGTGCCGCACACCATGACTTCGCCGTAGTCACGCCAGGCCGCGCCGGCGGCATCCCTGGCGGTCGGGGGCAGGCTTGCAATCAGCGCAGGCATCCGCGCCATGACCTCGCGCGCCAGCACCTCGCTGGTGGTGAACAGCCAGGCAGGCGATTCATGTCCGTGTTCGGCCTGACCCACAAGGTCACTGGCCACGATGGCTGCGTCGGCGGTCTCGTCGGCAATCACGGCGACTTCGGACGGCCCGGCGAACACGTCGATTCCGACCTTGCCGAAAAGCGAGCGCTTGGCCTCGGCAACAAACTTGTTCCCCGGCCCGACGATGACGTCGGCCGGCTTGCCGGTGAACAAGCCGAAGGCCATGGTGGCGATCGCCTGCACGCCGCCCAGCGTCATGATGACGTCGGCACCGGCCTTGTCGAAGGCGTACATCATGTACGGATGCATCGGCCCTCCGCGAAACGGGCCGGAGCAGGCCAGGATGGTCCTGACCCCGGCTGCCTTGGCGGTTGCCACGCCCATGTACGCCGATGCGATGTGCGCATAGCGGCCCGCGGGCGCGTAACAGCCGGCGACGTTGACCGGCAGTACCCGCTGGCCGGCGGTCACGCCCGGATGCAGCTCGGTCTGGAACTCGGTCAGCGACGCGCGCTGGGCGCTGGCAAAGGCCGCAACCTGCTGGATCG
>JANMZX010000411.1:0-1989 GCA_031383745.1 Rhodoferax sp.
TGCTGATCACCAACCTCCTCGCCCAGATCGCCTTCGGACTGCTGGCCATGACCATCTGCCTGCCCTCGATGCAGGAATGGGGTGCGATCTTCCATGCCTCCCAGGCCGCGGTGCAACTCACCTTCAGCGCCTACGTGGTCGCCTACGGCGCGTTCCAGCTGGTCTACGGCCCGCTATCGGACCGGCATGGCCGCAAGCAGGTGCTGATGGTGGGGCTGTGCCTTGCCGGCGCGGGTTCGCTCCTGGCCGCATTGGCGCCAGGCCTGCCCAGCCTGACGGCGGCACGCTTTCTGCAAGGCGCCGGCAGCGCGGCCACGATGGTGGTGGGCCGCTCGATGGTGCAGGACCAGTTCGACGGCCCGGAGCGCACCCGCGTGATGGCCTATATCGGCATGGCGCTGGGGCTGTGCCCGCCGCTGGCGACCGTGATTGGCGGGCAACTGCATGTGCGCCTTGGCTGGCAGGCCAACTTCCTGCTGATGGCCGCACTGGCGCTGATGTTGCTGGTGGCGGCCTGGCGTGGCCTGCCGAACTCCGCCACGCAGCCCCGCCTGGCCACGCATTGGCTGGCCGACATGGCCAGCGCGTACGCCCGGCTGGCGCGCACGCCGGGTTTCCTGCCCTACGTGGCCGTGCTTGCGCTGAGCACCGCCACTTTCTACGCGTTCCTGGCCGGCGCGCCGATCGTATTGCGCAGTTTTGGTGTGGGGCCCGACGGCGTGGGCTGGTACATCATGTGGGTGCCGATCGCCTATATCGGCGGCAACTTCCTCACCAGCCACTGGGTACGCCAATACGGAGAGCGCCGCATGATGGCGATGGGCCAGCTGTGCGCCGTGGGTAGCCTTGTGCTGCTGCTGGCGCTGGGCTTGTCCGGCCAGGACTCGCCGCTGGCATTCACCCTGCCGCTGGTCCTGCTCGGCCTGGGCCATGGGCTGCTGGTGCCACCGTCCCTGTCGGGTACCGTCGGGCTGATTCCGGCGCTGGCCGGGTCCGCCGCGGCCATGGCCGGCCTGGTGCAGCAGTTGATGGGGGCGGTGGGGGCTTACACCGTGGGGCTGGTGCCGCAACACGGGTCGGTGAACCTGGCGTGGCTGATGCTGGGTTTCACGCTGGCTGCACTGGCAGCGCAGTGGCAACTGCATCGGCGTTGAGCGGCCTGGCCCGGAAAGCGGTGGGTGGCGGGCGATCCTGCGGCAACAGCGGCGCTATCGGTCGCAGGACCAGTGCCTCGATCGCAACCCGGTGGTGGTGCTCGAACGCATGGGTGGCGGTGAGGTGCAACTGGTCCAGCGCCGCGACACATTCGAGGATGTTGGTGCGCACCTGGCCCCAGGTGTCGCGGCGCCCCGACGGCACCACGGCATTCCACTGCTCGACGTTGAAGCGCAGGCGACCCACCACCGCATCGAACAACGCGTCCCAGTCTTCCAGGGCCACGTCCTGATTGACGCCGGTATCCCTTGCCTGGCTTGCCCGATCATGTGCCATGTTGTCTGGGGTTTACCCTAGGTTTCGTGGACTTCAGTGTAGGAAGTTGTCGGGTATCCGTCTGTACGGAATCGCACTTAGCGGCCGTGGGAAATGCGCGCGCGGCCACGGCCACGGATCGATTTTGCCGGCGGGCAGGCCGGCCGGCCGGCGGATCTGGCTGGAATGCAAGTGTGCCTGGTCGAGCGCGTCCCGCAGGGGCGCTCGACGAGGCCGTGCACCGCACAGCGAAAGTCCCGCGGCGCGTCGGCGTGCGGCGGCCGCAGAGGCGTCAAAATCGGCGCCATCTGCGCGATCCTCTGCGCGGCAGCACGAATGACCCTAGATTCGGCAGTTGACCGCTTGTTTCCGCTTGCGACTCCATATGAACATTGAGTTTTGTACCCACGACGGAGTTCACCACCTGGGTGAGAGCGCTACGCACCCGATCGAGCCGCGCTGCGGCACGCTGGCGGCGTTGCTTCTCCTCGCGGGCATGAGCCCGCAGCGTCGTCGCGC
>JANMZX010000428.1:0-2318 GCA_031383745.1 Rhodoferax sp.
GCCCCACGGCGCGAGCTTGTTGGCCAGCCAGGCGACGCCGGTGGCCGGGTGGTTCAGGACTGCCGCGGCCACGCCGGACTCCTCGATCACGCCGTTCTTGTACAGCAGCGCGCTGACCCAGCGCAGGTCGACGGCATCCGGCTTGACCGGCCGGCCCCCGGTGATGATGCCGGCATTGGCCGCGTTGTCGGCGATGGTGTCGAACACCTTGCGCATGGCCTTGGTATGGCGGTCGAACTGTTCGATGCGGGCATCGATGATCTCGATCGCCGGCACCACGTAGTCGGTGGCCGCGAGCACATCGAAGATCGTCACGCCCGGGCCCTGCAGGCGCCGGCCCAGTACAAAAGCCAGCTCCACCTCGACCCGCGGCGCGATGAAACGCGCGGCCGGGATGGACGAGCCCTCCTGGATGAACATGTCGTCGAGCAGGGTGCCGTAGTCGGGCTCGGTGATCTGGCTCGACAACTGCATCGCGCGCGAAGTCAGGCCGATCTTGTGGCCGCGCGCGACCCGCCCGCTGGCGATCTTCAATTGCACCCAGGCGCGCGACACCGCGTACCCGTCCTCGATGGTCATACCCGGGAAGCGCTTGGAGAAGTGCTCCACCTGCACCCGGGCCTGCTCGGCCTGCTGCAGTTCGGCGGCCAGTTGCGCAATCAGTGTGTCGGAAAACATGGTGCTCACCGCGCCGTCTTGTTGAACAGCGGATGCAGGTTGCTGTGCTTGGCGTCGAACACCTCCGGCCCTTCGTCGATCTGCAGCGTGATGCCGATGTGGCGCTGCCGGAACACCGGCTGGAAGTGTGTCTTGGTGGTCATCAGCAAGGCGTCGCCCACCTTCTTGTGGATGGCATCGGGCCGGCCCTGGCCCATGCGCAGGTTGAGGTACACGAACGCATAGTCTTCGCGGCCGTCGGCGATGGCATAGTGCGCCGCCGGGTAGGCCAGCACGCGGGTGCCGCCGGTCGGGAACACCTGCTTGTCATGGTCGTCGTGCACCGCGAGCATGGTGTCGGCCAGGCTGCGGCACAGCGCTGTCATGTCGGTCTCGGTGTCGAGGTTGGGCGTGTACAGGATGACGAGATGGGGCATGGTCGCAACGGGTTGGTTGGTGTCGTCAAAGGCGGCTGACCACCTGGTAGCCGGCCGCCGACGATGCCTGCGCCACCGGCACAGACTGCCCCGATTGTGGCGTCACCGGAAACACCGCATTGATCTGTCCGGTGCCGGACGCGCCGAAATACGGGGTGACGATATCGGCGCGTCCGTCGTAGGCGCCCCAGCCCAGCGCGCCGAGCAGCATGGCGGTGTCGTGCATGAAACCCTCGCCATGGCCCTTGGACGCGTACTCGGGCAACATGTCGCAGAAGGTCTTCCATTCGCCGGCCCGCCACATCCGGACCACATTGCGGTCCAGCGCCTCCAGGAACGGGCTCCAGACCTTGAAGGCGAATTCCGGCGCCAGGCCGTTCTGGGCAAAACGGTGCGAGAGCGATCCGCTGGCGAGGAAGGCGACCGTGCCGTCGTAGTGTTCCTCCACCGCGCGGCGCATGGACCAGCCCAGGCGCGCGCTGTCGTTGAGGTAGTGCGCCATGCACAGCGCGGAGACCGAGACCACCTTGAAGTGCTGGTCTGCGTTCATGTAGCGCAGCGGCACCAGCGTGCCGTACTCCGGCGCCAGCGTGGTGGCATCGTGGGCCAGGGTCTCCACGCCCATGGCATTGCAGCCCTGGGCCAGCAGCTTGCCCAGCACCGGGTTGCCCGGACATTCATAGGGAAGGTTGCTGATGAAATGGGGCAACTCGTTGCTGGTGTAGGTGCCCTGGAAATGCGGCGCGCAGTTGATGTGGTAGCTGGCGTTGACCAGCCAGTGGGTGTCGAACACCACCAGCGTGTCCACGCCCAGCGCACGGCAGCGCCGGCTGATCTCGCGGTGGCCGTCGATCGCGTCCTGGCGCGTGCCCTTGCGGGGCCCGTCGAGCTCGGACAGGTACATCGACGGTACGTGGGTGATCTTGGCGGCAAGTGCGAGTGTGCCCATGTCAGTACTTCCCGGGTGCGTGGTGCTGCGATGGATGTGCAGGCTCTGAGAGTGTCCGCTTTCGGCCCGTTGCGGACGTTCGTTGTCCTTGGCCTGTCCTTGCATTGGCGTTGGCGCGCGTCGCGGCAGGCGGTACCCGGCGCAGGCTCATGCTGGGGCGGTCGGCACTGCGTGTCCGACTGCCCTGCGGTGTTGGCTCCGGCATCACAAGCGCTTCGCGCAGTTGTGAGCCTCGCCGCAACGTTCGTTGTCCCGCAAGGGTCGGGCCGCAGAAC
>JANMZX010000457.1:0-4623 GCA_031383745.1 Rhodoferax sp.
CGGGTGAACATCTGCGCCACCGTCTGCGCAATCTTCTCGTCGTTCACCAGCCGGTTGTTCGGGCCGTGCACGGTGAGGCCGAAACCGTTCGGGAAACCGGCCTGCGCCAGCAGCTTTTTCGCGCCTTCGGCGTCGTATTTCGGTGGCTTGAGCGTGGCCACAAAACCGGGCGAACCGGGCACCACCAGGTTCTCGGTCGATTCGGACAGGCCCTCCATGACGCGCTCGCGGATCGCATCGCGGTTGATCGCCATCGACAGGGCCCGGCGCACCCGCACATCCTTGAGCGGGTTGGCGGGCAGCACCGCGCCGCTCTTGTCGGTCAGGAAGGGCGACTTGTCGCGCCAGTCGGCGAACAGGAACACCATGCGTTGCGAGGTCTTGGTGACCAGGCCCAGGTTGGGGTCGGTCTTGACGCGGCCCAGGTCGGGCGTGGGCACGTTCTCGATGGCCTGCACATCACCGGCGAGCAGCGCCGCCAGGCGCGTGGAGGGATTGGCGATGAAGCGGATCGTGGTGGTGGCCCAAGGCGTCGTGTTGCGGCCGTTGTAGTTGTCGTTGCGCTCCATCTCGATGCGGTCGTCGCGCAGGAACTTCACGAACTTGTACGGGCCGGTGCCGACCATGCCCTTGCCGCTGGCGAAATCGTCGCTGGACAGCCCTTCGGTGGCCTTCTTGCTCACGATGATGACCGACACCAGGTCGTCGGGCATCAGCGGCGAGGGCTGCCCGGTGGTCAGGCGCACCGTGCTCGCGTCGACGATCTTCTTGTTGATGATGGCCTTGGTGAACAGCGTGAAGCTTGCCGGGCTGTTCTTGATGCTGGCCGGGCGGTCGAGCGAATACACCACGTCGTCGGCGGTCACCAGGCTGCCGTCGCTGAACTTGGCGCCCTTGCGGATCTTGAACTCCCAGGTCAGGCCGTTGATCAGCGACCAGGACTCCGCCAGCCCCGGCGCCAGCTTGCCGTCGGCCGTGCGCATCACCAGCGGCTCGAACATGTGTTCGATCACGTTGGCGTTGGTGGTGATGTTCTGGAAATGCGGGTCCATCGAGGTGGGCGGGCTGCTCATGGCGACCTTGAAGTCCTGCGCCACCGCAGGCACGAACAGGCAGGCCGCCGACACGCCAGTGGCACAGACAGTGCGCAGAAAAACAGATACCTGGGACATCGACAACTCCTTCAGACAGGGATCAAGGACGCGCCCGGACAGGCGCAAGAACCAGGCCAGGGCCTTTGCCCGTGCGTCACGCAGGCTGCGCCGCCTCCATGCGCGCCAGCAACTTGCCCATGAAGAGTTCGCACTGGTGCAACTGGGCCAGGGGAACGTATTCGTCGGGCTTGTGCGCCTGCTCGATGCTGCCCGGGCCGCACACGATGCTGGGCACGCCGGCGCGCTGGAAGAAACCGGCCTCGGTGCCGTACGACACCTTGGCCGACGGCCCCGGGCGCAGCAGCGACGCGGCCAGCCGTGTGATGCTGCTTTGTTCGTCCGGATCGAGCGCCGGCACATCCCCGATGCGCTCGAACGCCACGCCGGCATGGGGGTGGTGGCGCTTCATGCGCGGCTCCACGTGTTCGGCCACATAGGCGCGGATGCTGTTGATGAAGCCGTCCGGCGAGGCACCGGGCACGTAGCGGTAGTCGAAGAAGAACTCGCACAGCGCCGGAATGATGTTCCTGCCGCTGCCGCCCGATATCATGTTGGTGGAGATGGTCGAAAACGGCACGTCCAGGCCATCGACCCGCACGCCCTGCGCTTCTTCGCGCCAGGACAGGTCCTGGATGAAACTGATCACCCGGGCCGCGTATTCGATTGCATTCACGCCCGATGGCGTGAGCGACGAGTGCGCGGCATGCCCCTTGACGGTGCAGCGGTAGATCTGCCCGCCCTTGTGTGCGGTCACCAGCTGCATGCTGGTGGGTTCGCCCACGATGCAGCCGTCGGGCCGTATGCCGGCCTCGGCCAGGTCGCGCAGCAGCGGTGTGATGCCCAGGCAACCGGCCTCCTCGTCATAACTGAGCGCCACATGGATCGGGGAGTGCAGGCTCGCGCGCGCGAAATTCCCGGCCTGCGCCAGCACCACCCCGATGAATCCCTTCATGTCGCAGGCGCCACGCCCGTACAGGCGGCCGTCGCGGATGTCGGCCTGGAACGGGTCGGTGGTCCAGTTCTGGCCGTCCACCGGCACCACGTCGCTGTGCCCGGACAGCACCACGCCGCCCGGCCCCTCGCCGAACGTGGCGAACAGGTTGGCCTTGGTGCGCTCGGCGTTGTAGCTGCGCCGGATCCGGGCGCCAAAACCTGTCAGGTGCGCCTCGGCCCAGTCGATCAGCTGCAGGTTGGAGTTGCGGCTGGTGGTATCGAAGGCGATCAGCTGGCGCAGGCAATCGAGCGTGTCCGCGTGGGGGGTTTGGTCGTTCATGGCCCGATCGTAGCGGCGATACGCAAGCTCGTGTGTAAGTCGCTTTACATTGCCCGACGCCCCAGGCCTAGTAATAACCCTAAATGCAGGCGACCCCGAGAGCTACAGCGCGGACAGGCCGCACAGCGCCTCTGTCAGCATCGCATTGGACTGGTAGGCCGCCATCACGCGCCATTCGCGCCGCGCCGGGTAGAACCGCTCCAGCATGCGGGCGCGCAGTTCGCGGCCCGCGGGCGAGTCCGGGTCGCCATGCTGGAACAGCCAGTTCTCGGCGCGCACGATGTCGTGCCCGCCGGTCTCGCCGGTACGCAGCTCCACCAGGCACAGGGTGAGCTGGCGGCCAGGCAGGATCTCGCGCAGCGAATAGAACAGGTTGCCCGGGGTTTCCGATTGCGCGTTCTTGCCGTTCGCCGCCTTGTCCTCGGCGATGACGCTGACCTGCGAGAACCAGTTGCGCGTGTGGCTGCCGGCCAGGTCGTCATCGATGAACAGGTCGCAGTACCCCCAGACGCCGCCACCGGTGTGGTAGTCGATGATGGCGACGTGGCGCGCCGCCGCCGCGTGCCTGGCCACGATCTCGCGGAACAGCCGGTTCGACCAGGCCGGCTGGATCCCGCCATAGAAGACACCGCGCGGATTCACGTACTGCCCACCGTGTATCGCCTTGCACATCACGTCATGGGTGTCGCGCCCCAGGAATTCCGCGATCGCCTGGTTGTGGGCGCTCAGCCCGGGCTCGGCCCAGTCGGCCGGGTCGATGTGGTGGGCAATCGCCTGGTAGTCGGGATTGGCCGGGCGCAGCTGGTCGTGGTCGATGAAGTTGCGGTTGAGGTCGATGTTGTCCTCGTTGACGCGCCGGCCCCAGGCGAAACCGTGCGGGTTGATGGCATGGATCAGCAGCACCGCGGTGTCCTTCGGTCGCACCCGCTCGAACCAGCGCTCCTGCAGCCAGGCCACGTGGCAGCCGGAGCCGGCATACCCTTCCGCGCCGTGGGTGCCCGAAACCAGGATCAGCAGCTTGCTGGCGTTGTCGGGCCCGATCCAGGCGACGTCGGTGACGCAATCCTCGCCCTGCGGCCCCTTGGCCGGGTTGGTGTGGCTGGACAGCAGGCGCGCACCACCCTGCTGCACGGCCGCCAGGAATTTGCCGCGCGCCTCTGAATAACTGCTCGAGAAGTAGCCTGCGATACGGTCCATGGGATTTCCGGTGGTGGGCGGGATGGCGACCCATCGTAAGGCGATCGCCGGGCCCCGTATGCAAAGTGCTTTACAGCACCGCGTGTGTGCTGGCGCCGACCGCTAAACTGCGCCCAGCATGCGACAAGACCCTGGCCCGACGGCGGCACCGGCCGAGCGACACGGCGCCCCTGGCGACGGCGGCGACATCGTGTCCGCCTGGCTGACCAATCTGCGCTTCGACTGGTCTGCGGTCATGCGCGGGGCCAGGACGCGGCGGTTCGGCAAGGACGAGACCCTGTTTCTGGAGGGCCAGGCGGCCGACACCGTCCACGTGATCCTGGAAGGGCGGGTGCGGCTGACCTCTTTCGGTTTCGACGGCAAGGAGCGCCACCTCATGATCCTGGGCGCCAACGGCCTGGCCGGCGATTGCGCGCTGCGCTCGACGCGCCACTACGTGGTGTCGGCGGTGGCCGCGTCGGATGCGCTGGTGTGCCTGGTGTCCAGCGCGGGCATGCTGGATGCGCTGGCGCAGGATCCGGCACTGGCCGGGCAGCACCAGGCGCTGTCGGCCATGCGTTTTCGCATTCTGCTGCGCCATGTCGCGGTACAGGGGTCGAACTCGAGCCGCCGGCGCGTCTGCCTGCACTTGCTCGACCTGGTCAACAGTTACGGCGCCCCCCACCCGCAGGGGACCGTGATCACGATCTCCTTCACCCAGCAGGAGATGGGCAGCATCTGCGGCCTGTCACGCGTCAGCGTGTCGCACATCTTCACGCAACTCGAGCGCGAGCAGGTGATCACCCGTGCCGGGCGGCTGGTGGTGGTGATCGACACCGCGCGGCTGGAGGTGTTGTCGGGCAATTGAGCTCCGTTTTTCGGCAATTTCCCGCCCGCTGTAAAGCAATTGACAACGCCACACGGGGCGTGCCGGCTAAGCTGGCGGCCCGATCATCGAGAGCACACCCATGGCACAGCACGCATCCTCCCCGCCCGGTAACCAGCTTCAAACTGCCGGCG
>JANMZX010000491.1:0-2313 GCA_031383745.1 Rhodoferax sp.
GCCGAGGAGGCGAGCCCCGGACACAAACAGTCCAGTGGACTGTTTGTGCCTGGCGAGCGGCTGGGCCACTGGCCCAGCGCGGCCTGCAAGGCCAGCCCGAGGGTCGGTGCGCGCAGCGCACTTCGTTGTCATTCTGGCCGCGGCTGTCCGAACGCAGCGCCCGCAGGGCGCGTAGTGAGTTCTGCGGACCGACCCTCGGGCGACAACGAACGTTGCGGCGAGGCTCACAATTGCGCGAAGCGCTTGTGAAGCCGGAGCCAACACCACAGGGCAGTCGGCGCGTTCAGCGCCCGACCGTTCCAGTATGAGCGCCCGCCGGGCTGCGCCTGCCGCGACGCGCGCCAATGGCAGCGCCGACCTGGCAGCGACCGTCCGCACCGGGCCGAAAGCCGTCAGCGGGTTGCATCCGGCGTTGGCCAGCACAAACCCGTTCCTACCCCGCCTGCCCGACAACCGAAAACTGCGACGTGTTGTCCTGCAGCCAGCGCTGCGACAGTTCGGCCGGATGCTGGCTGGGGTGGAAATCCTTCGCCATGTAGTCGCGCCACAGGCCGACGTTGCCGCGGATCATGCCGTCCCGGGCGAACAGCAGCTTGCCGCAGCTGCGCCAGGTACTCCACTTGAACAGGCTGCCGTCGTGCCACAGGTTGCGGATGGTCTGGCGCGCCACATCAGCCAGGAAAGTGGTCGTGATGTACTTGAACACCCGGATGCGCCAGTGGTGGTTGCCACCCAACGCCTGGTACATGTCGAAGGCGGTGTTGCGGTGCTCTGATTCTTCTGCGCTGTGCCACTGCCACAGGGTGCGCAGCCGTGGCTCGGTGCCCGCCAGGGCCTCCGGGTGCCGCAGTATCCAGTCGGCGAAGATCGCGGTGAAGTGCTCGGTGGCGGCGGTGGCGGCCACCTGGTTGCGCAGGTCGTCACCGGCGTGGGCGGCGCGGCGTCGCGACGCATTGCGCTCGATCCAGTTGTCGTAACCCAGCTTCCCCAGGTTCTCGTTGAACAGCGCATGGATGCGCCGATGGGTGGCCTCCTGGCCGATGAAGCCCTGGACTTCCCCGGCCATGGCGTGTTGCCGATCGGCAGGCAATGCCTTGAGGCCATCACGCACCGAGTCGATGAAGAACTGCTCACCCGCCGGGAAACTCATCGACAAAGCGTTGAAAAACGCCGAGCGAAATGCGTCGCCGCCGTTCCACCGGGCTGGGAAGGGCGTCTTGAGGTCGATCAGCAGGCGGCGTACGACGAGATCGGTCACGGGGTTTCTCCAGTCAGGTTCGGGTCCATGCGGACGGCACGGGGATGGTGGTCGTGAATTCCGTACAGCAGGCGTTGCCAGGACGCGGGCCGGAACGGCTTCCACTCGCCGTCGGCTTGTGCCAGCCGGTCGGCCAGCAGATACAGCGCGGCCGGGCTGGCCGCCATGCCGAGGTGGCTCACGCCACGCAGGTGGATGTTTTCCGCGCCGGTCAGGCCGGCCTCGATCGAGCAGCGCCAGGCCACCACGCCGTCGAGCTTGCTGTAGATGGACGTGGTCGGCACCGGCGGTTTGCTGGGGGTGCGACCGGGGTGGTCGCGCGCGGCGTCGTCGATCCGTTTGCCGCTCAGCCATTCATAGGTGCGAACCGCATTGTTGGCGCGCAGGTGCCCGGTGAATGGCGAACCCAGGGTGATGACTTGGCGCACCAGCCGGGGTTCGAGCTTGGCCAGTTCCCGCGCGAAGATACCGCCCAGGCTCTGGCCGACCAGGCTGACCTTCTGGCCATGCAGCGCAAACAGCGCCTGCAGCCTGGCCCGCATCTGGTGTTCCATGCCCGGTCGCAGCCCTCGGTTGCGGCCGAGTTCCCAGGGAATCGCCTGGTAGCCCAGCTCCGTGAGGAAGCGCCGCAGCAGCCGGGTCGACACATCCGAGGCCCCCAGCCCCGGCAGGACCAGCACCGGGTGCCCGTCGCCGCGGGGCGCCAGCCGCTGCACGCCCCGGCGCAGCACCGCGCCGGCGGCGAATTCCAGCAGCGCGCGCGACTCGAGCGCCAGCAGCAGCCTGGACGGCGGTGTGGCGTCTGTAGCCGTGGCTGGCGGCGGTCGGGAGCGAAAGGCCATGGTGTGTTGTCCGTTTGGGTAGCACTGCGTGGAGCGCCTTTTTCCATACACAAGTGTATTGTATCGGTGCGCGCCAGTCAATTGTTTCCGAAATGGATTGCCGCAACGAAACGCCTCATTCAGAAGCCAGCCAGAGCACGGCACCGATTCACGCCATGCAGCATGCGCCGCCGCCCGCGCAGGCAACGGCCCTGTGCCGGCGCCCCGAAACTG
>JANMZX010000542.1:0-2493 GCA_031383745.1 Rhodoferax sp.
CGCGCAGCAGCACGCTGGCCACCAGCGGCACCGGCAGCACCGGCACGATGCGGCCGATCGCGTGCATCAGGTCTGCGCCCAGTCGCTGGACGGCGGCACGGCGCGCCGCGTCGTCCAGCCGCGGAAAGTCGAGCCCGTGCGTGCGGGCGTGGGCACGCATGGAGACCGGCCGGCCGAAGTTCACGCACGCGTAGCCATTGCGAAAGCTGCGCCCCTGCACCCGCAGCACCAGCTGCCGCGCCAGGTAGGCGGCCATCACCCGAAGCCTGGCCCACAGCCCCAGGCGCACACGCGCGCTGTCGGCCCGGGCCAGCAGGGAGCGGTCCTCGATCACCCGGTCGTAATTGATGCCGACCGGGATGAACACCAGGTCGCGTTCGCCGGCCACGTCGAAGGTCTTGAGCATGTAGTCGAGCAGGCCGAGCTTGGGCTGGCGCAGCAGGCCGTCGGTGGTCAGCCCGCCTTCGGGGTACATCGCCTGCGGCACGCCGCCTTCGGTGGCCATCTGCACGTAGCGCTGCAGCACCATGCGGTACAGCGGGTCCCCCGAGTCGCGGCGCACGAAATAGGCGCCCATGGCGCGGATCAGGCCCTGCAGCGGCCAGACACGCGCCCATTCGCCCACCGCGTAGCTCAGCGCCACACGCTCGGCGGCCAGAAACGACACCAGGATGTAGTCCATGTTGGAGCGGTGGTTCATCACGAACACCACGGTGGAGCGCGGGTCGATGCCAGCCAGCGCGGCGGTGTCCGCATAACCCAGGCGCACCCGGTACAACAGGCGCGCCACCGACTTCGAGAGCCAGTAGCCGAAACGGAAATACATGTAGGCATTGAAGGCGGGAACGATCTCGCGTGCATAACCATGCACCCGGCCCATCACCGCCATGCGCGATCCCCCCTTCTCGCGCGCCACCTCGTCCGCGGCGGCCACCACCCGCGGGTCGGCCATCAGGCGGTCGATCAGGGCCTGGCGCCGCGTGAGCTTGAACGCGGGGATGTCGATGTCCAGCCGCACGTTGATCTCGTCGATGACGCCCCGTACCTTGCGTCGCAGATACCAGCGCACCCCCGGCAACAGAAACCACTGCGAGGCGGCCACCAGCGCGACCGCCAGCAACGCCAGCAGCAGCCACAGGGGCAGGGAGATGACTTGCGTCATGAACTGGTGGCGATGCGGCACATGGAGACCTATCATAGGGTGCAAAATGCCGCCGGAATCGGCATGACCCGGCACAACAAGCAGACTGGAGACCACACCATGGAAAAGCAGCTTTCCCCCGCCGAACACGCCTTGCGCGAGGCGGCACGCGACTACCACCGCGTCCCGACCCACGGCAAGATCTCGGTCACGCCGACCAAGCCGCTGTCCAACCAGCGCGACCTGTCGCTGGCCTACTCGCCCGGCGTGGCCTACCCCTGCCTGGACATCGAGGCCGACCCGTCGCTGGCAAGCGTTTACACCTCGCGCGGCAACCTGGTGGGCGTGATCACCAACGGCACCGCAGTGCTGGGCCTGGGCAACATCGGCCCGCTGGCGGCCAAACCGGTGATGGAGGGCAAGGGCTGCCTGTTCAAGAAGTTCGCCGGCATCGACGTGTTCGACATCGAGCTGGCCGAACACGACCCTGACAAGCTGGTCGACATCATCGCCGCCATGGAGCCGACGCTGGGCGGCATCAACCTGGAGGACATCAAGGCGCCGGAGTGTTTCTACATCGAACAGAAGCTGCGCGAGCGCATGAACATACCGGTGTTCCACGACGACCAGCACGGCACGGCGATCATCTCGTCGGCCGCGCTGCTCAATGGGCTGGAGCTGGTGGGCAAGCACATCGGGGAGGTGAAGGTGGCCGTATCCGGCGCCGGTGCCGCAGCGCTGGCCTGCCTGGACGTGATGGTCGGCCTGGGCGTGCAGCGCAGGAACATCTTCGCCTGCGACTCCAAGGGCGTGATCTACCACGGCCGCCCGGGCGGTTTCGACGAGTCCAAGGAGCGGGTGGCGCAGGACACCAACGCCCGCACGCTGGCCGACATCGTGACCGGCGCCGACGTGTTCCTGGGGTGCTCCACCGCTGGCGTGCTGACAGCCGAGATGGTCAAGACAATGGCGCGCGCGCCGATCATCCTGGCGCTGGCCAACCCGGAGCCCGAGATCCGCCCGGAGCTGGCCAAGGCCGCGCGGCCCGACTGCATCATCGCCACCGGGCGTTCCGACTACCCCAACCAGGTCAACAACGTCCTGTGTTTCCCCTATATCTTCCGCGGCGCGCTCGACTGCGGCGCCACCAAGATCACCGAGGCGATGAAGCTGGCCTGCGTGCGCCAGATCGCCGATCTGGCCAAGGCCGACATCAGCGAGGAAGTGGCCACCGCCTACGCCGGCAAGGAGCTGGTGTTCGGCACCGACTACCTGATCCCCACGCCTTTCGACTTGCGCCTGATCCTGCGCATCGCACCGGCCGTGGCCAAGGCGGCCGAAGAGTCCGGCGT
>JANMZX010000593.1:0-2732 GCA_031383745.1 Rhodoferax sp.
TGGTGGATGCGGCGCTGGAGTACGGCGTCTCGGTGGACGCGTAGCTGCGTCCCGGTTCGATACGGAAGAGGCAGGGCTGCGGCCTGCCCGGCGTTATGCTGCATGTCCATGGACCCGTGGGACTACATCATCATCGGGGCCGGCTCGGCAGGGTGTGTGCTCGCAAACCGGCTCTCCGCGGACCCCGCGAACAGGGTCCTACTGCTGGAGGCGGGTGGCACGGACCGCCGGTTCCGGGTGCGGGTGCCGATCGGTTATGCCCGTACGTTCCGCGACCCGTCCTTGAACTGGATGTACCAGACCGAGCCTGAACCTGCGCTCGATGGCCGCTCGTCCTACTGGCCGCGCGGCAAGCTGCTGGGCGGCTCCAGCTCCATCAACGCCATGGCCTATGTGCGGGGCCAGCCGCAGGATTACGACGACTGGGAACGCCGAGGCAACCCTGGCTGGGGCTGGGCCGATGTGTTGCCCTTTTTCAAGCGCTCCGAAGACCATGCCGGGGGACCGGACCCGTTCCACGGCGCTGGCGGCCCGCTGCGCGTCAGCGACATCGCCGCGCAGGTGCACCCGCTGTGCGCGCGCTTCCTCGACGCCGCGCAGACGCTGGGCCATGCCTGCACCGAGGACTTCAACGGCCCGGTCACACAGGGCGTCGGGTTCTACCAGATCAACACCCGTGCCGGGCTGCGCGAGTCCAGCGCCACGGCCTTCCTGCGGCCGGCGATGCGCCGCCCCAACCTGGAGGTGCATACGCGGTCGCAGGCCACACGGGTGCTGCTGCAGGGGCGCCGCGCCGTGGGTGTGGCGTATCTGCGCGGGGATGTGTGTGTGGAGGCACGGGCGCGCCGCGAGGTGATCGTGTGTGCCGGTGCGGTCAATTCGCCGCAACTGCTGCAACTGTCGGGCATCGGTGACGCGCGCTGGCTGGCGTCCCTGGGCATTGCCGTCGTGGCCGATGCACCGATGGTCGGTGCGCAGCTGCAGGACCATCTGCACATCACGCATGTGTACCGTGCGCGCGTGCCCACGCTCAACGATGCCTTGCACCCCTGGCATGGCAAGTTCCGCGCCGGCCTGCGCTACCTGGTGCGCCGGGACGGCCCGCTGTCGATGAGCGTCAACCAGGCGGGTGGGTTTGTGCGCAGTGCCGGCGCACCCGGGCCGGGCCCCGACCTGCAGCTGTATTTCAATCCGGCGAGCTACACCACGCGGCCTTCAGAGGGCCGGCGGATGATGAACACCGATCCGTTCCCGGGGTTCTCGATGTCAGTCCACGCCTGCCGGCCGACCAGCCGCGGCACCATCCGGCTTCGCAGTGCCGATCCATTGGCGCGCCCGCTGATCAGCCCCAACTACCTGTCCACCAGGCAGGATCAGGCCGACGCACTTGCCGGAGCCCGCCTGCTGCGAGCCCTGGCCGCCGCGCCGCCGCTGCGGGACGTGATCGCCGCCGAGATACTGCCTGGCGCCCAGGCGTCCAGCGATGCCGATCTGATGGCCGACTTCCGGGCGCGGGCCGACACGATCTTCCATCCGGTGGGCACCTGCGCCATGGGCGCGGACCCGGCCACCAGCGTGGTCGACGCCCGGCTGCGGGTGCACGGCATCACCGGCCTGCGGGTGGTCGACGCCTCGGTGTTCCCCGCCATCACCTCGGGCAACACCAACGCGCCCGTGCTCATGGTGGCGGAAAAGGGCGCGCAGATGGTGTTGGAGGACGCGGCTCAGGCGCGATCCGCCTCCACCTCCACCAGGCAGTCGTAGAACGTCGGTGCGCGTCCCAGGTCGGTCAGGCGCTGGCTGGTGAGCTGGTTCACGTTGTGCCCGTCCAGCCCGAGCTTGCGCCACCAGATGCCCATGCCGTTGACCACCCCGGGACGGGCGCGCGGGCTCACCTCCATGCGGCAGCGGTAGTCCCCGCGCTGGTTGAACACGCGCACCACCGATCCGGACACCAGCCCGCGCGCCTGGGCATCCCCTGCGTGCATCTCCAGCAGGGGCTCTCCCTCGATGTCGCGCAGGCTTTGCACGTTCACAAAGGTCGAGTTCAGGAAGTTGCGCGCCGGCGGCGAGATCATCGCCAGCGGAAACTGCGCCGAACTGCCGCTGGTCTCGTAGTTGGGCAGGTGGTCCGGCAGGCCGTCCTGCCCCTGCGCGGCCAGGCGTGCGCTGAAGAACTCGCACTTGCCGGACGGGGTGGGGAAGCGGCCCTCGGCGAACGGCGCGTCCGGCAGCTTCAGGGTGGCAAAACCCTGGTCCAGCAGTTGCTGGAAATCGACTGCGTCGCCGTAGGCAATTCGGCACAGGCTCTCGTCGTCTTCGACGAAACACGGCTCGGTGAAACCCATGTGCTGCGCCAGTTCGCGGAAGATCTGCGAATTGGGCTTGGCGTCGCCCACCGGTGCGATCGCCGGGCGGTTGAGCAACACATCGGTATGGCCGTACGCCACCTGCACGTCCCAGTGCTCCAGTTGTGTGGTGGCCGGCAGGATGTAGTCTGCGTAGTCGGCGGTGTCGGTCTTGAAATGCTCCAGCACCACGGTGAACAGGTCCTCGCGCGCGAAGCCCTGCACCACCCGGGACGAGTCGGGCGCCACGGCCACCGGATTGCTGTTGTACACGATCAGCGCCTCGATGGCCGGTCCGAAGGCGGCCGACGCCGGGCGCAGCAGGTCGTCCCCGATCGTGTTCATGTTGATGGTGCGCGGCTGCCGGCCGGCGAGCAGGTCGGG
>JANMZX010000677.1:0-6351 GCA_031383745.1 Rhodoferax sp.
CCGGGCGCAGCGCGCAGGCGCGCCGGATCAGGTCGGCACCGTTGCCGTCTGGCAATCCGAGGTCGACCAGCAGGACGTCAGGAACGCCGGCGCCCAGCACGGCCGTACCGGCGGCCAGCGTCGTCACCGCTCCGACCAGAATCAATCCGGGGTCCCGTGTGATGGCCTCGCAATAGGCGCGCAGGAACTCCGGCTCGTCCTCGACAACCAGTACCGTGATCGCATCCATAAGCTTCCACAGGTTGCATGCCGCCGCCAAACCATTATGGCGCAATGGGCTGGCAGGCCACTAGCGCATATGCGGTAGGGAGCGATCCCGCCCCGGCTGGTAAAACGCGCGAGCCGCCTGGCGTCAGAGCGGCGCCGGCAAGGACGCCGGCGCGCTCACCGGTTCGGCGTCGAAGACATCCAGCCGTGCGCGCCCGCTGCGTTTGGCGCGGCGCAACGCCTGCTCGGCGGCCTCGACCAGCGTCGACGATGCCACGCGCGGCGCCGGCACCAGCGTGGCCAGGCCGACGCTGAGCGTGAGCCAGGGTGCCACCGGGGAGTCCGCGTGGGGTATGCGGGCACCTGCGATCTGCTGCAGGCAGCGCTCGGCGACCCGTCGCGCCTCGTGGCCATCGACGCCTGGCAGCAACACCGCGAACTCTTCGCCGCCGAACCGCGCCACCAACTCACCCGAGCGCTTGACGCAGCCGGCCAGCACGCGCGTCACCTGGCGCAGGCATTCGTCCCCCGTCAGGTGGCCGTAATGCGTGTTGTAACGCCGGAAGTGGTCGATGTCGATCATCAGCAGCGACAACATCGACTGGTTGCGCCCGCAGCGCTGCCACTCGCTTTGCAACGTCTGGTCGAACAGGCGCCGGTTGCTGATCCCGGTGAGGCCATCGACGGTCGAGAGCCGCAGCAACTGCTCGTTCGCACGCTCGAGCGCCAGGCCTTTCTCGACCAGCGGCGTGATGTCGAGCCGGGTCATGACCAGGTAACCGGACGGCGTGCGGGTTTCGTAAAAATGCACCCACTGACCGTCGTCCGCATGGCGCAGCACCGGCGCGCCAAGTGCACCGCGCCCTGCCAGCCGCAGGGCCAGCCATTCCTCTTCCCGGCCGACCGCATCGGCAATGTGCCCGGCGTCCAGCGCCCGGCGCATCAGGGTTTCATAGGTTTCGCCGATCACCGGGCCCTCGCCGCAATACGGATACTGGCGCGCCACTTCGCGGTTGAAGCCGAGCAGCCGGTCCTGGTTGTCGTACACCGCCACCCCCGCCGGAATGGCGTCCATGACCTCGCGCAACCGGGCTTCCGCCGCGCGCACCTGGTTGCGCAGCAGGTCGATCTCGTGGTGCTGCTGCGTCATCGCGGACTGGAATTCGGCCCTGGCGGCGGCCTGCCCTGCCTGCATCGAGCGCAGCCGCAGGTTGCGCAACACGAACCAGACCGCCGCCGCGACCACAAGCACCAGTGCCGCCCAGAAGGCAACGACTGTGACGGTGGGCGACGGCTCCATCGAATCAGTGTAGCGGACGGTTTTTCGCCTGCCTAGCTGGTGTTTCCCCTCCCGCGCCGGGTCCGCTGCAGGGTGGCAGGCGCGGGTTGGACGGCCCGGCAATGGCCGTCAGCGCCGGTTGCTCTTGTCCAGATCCGGGTCATCGGTGGACTGGGTCGACAGCACCCGCAAGTCGGCGTCGAAAACCACCGTGAACACCCGGGTGTCGGACTGGTTGGGCCCGTCCTGGTAGCGCCAGTCGTAATGGGTCTGGCGCTTGAGCTCGTACGGCGTGACCTTCATCGGTTTGCCCAGCATCCGGCGCACGTCCTCCATCATCATGCCCGGGAGCACCCGAGCGAAATTCTGCGGCGTCAGCACCTGGCGCAACGCACTCATCCGCCCATCCGGCCCGACGGTGATCATGTAGTTCTTGGCGCCGGCCGGTTGCCGGTTGTATTCGAAGATGCGCGCGCCAGCGGGACCTTCCCAGACCTTTTCCGGCTCGCCAAAACGGGCCCGCACGTCGGCCTCGGTGGACACGCCCTCTTCCAGTTCCCGGATCTTCTGGGGATCGCAGGCCGCCAGCACCGACGCCAGCAGCAGCCCCAGGATGCACAAAAACCGGTTGTTCATGGTCTGCCCTGTAAAATTTGCCCAAGAGGTTCAAGTCTATGTCCATATTTCGCCGCCCCGATTACGAGTCCGAGATCACCCAGTTCATCAGCCAGCTGAAACAGCAAAAGCCCGAACTGGAGTCGCAGCAGCGCCAGGGACGCGAACTGCTGTGGGACAAGCCGGTGGACCGCAGCGCATGGCAGGAATACCGCGCGGCCCAGGTACCCCAGAAGCCCTACGTGTACCAGACCGAAGCCAAGTAGGTGACCGATCGGCCCCAGGAACTGGCGGCGGCGCTGCCGCCTATGGCCGACATGCCCGATGTCGTGGACCAGGTGGCCCTGGCGCGCCTGTATGGCGAGCCCCTGTTCTCGATGCCGCAGGACCTGTACATCCCGCCGGATGCGCTGGAGGTCTTCCTGGAGGCGTTCGAGGGCCCGCTGGACCTGTTGCTGTACCTGATCCGCAAGCAGAACTTCAACATCCTGGATATACCGATGGCGGGCGTCACCCGCCAGTACCTGGTGTACGTGGACGAGATCCGCGGCCGCAACCTGGAACTCGCGGCCGAATATCTGTTGATGGCGGCCATGCTGATCGAGATCAAGTCCCGCATGTTGTTGCCGCCCCGCAAGGTCGCCGAAGGGCAGGAGGCAGAGGACCCGCGTGCGGAACTGGTCCGCCGCCTGCTCGAATACGAACAGATCAAGCTAGCCGCCGCGGCGCTGCAGACGGTGCCGCAATCCGGTCGCGATTTCCTCAAGGCCCAGGTGCGCATCGAACAGGCGCTGCAGCCGCGCTTTCCCGATGTCGATGTGACCGACCTGCAGCAGGCCTGGCGCGACATCCTTCAGCGCGCGCGGCTGGTACAGCACCACCACATCTCGCGCGAGCAACTGTCGGTGCGCGAGCACATGAGCATCGTGCTGCGCCACCTGCAGGGGCGCAAGTTCGTCGAATTCGAGCACCTGTTCGACATCTCCAGGGGCCCCCAGGTGCTGGTCGTAACCTTCCTGGCCCTGCTGGAGCTGGCCAAGGAGACGCTGATCGAGATCACCCAGGCGGAGTCGTTTGCGCCGATCTACGTGCGGCTCGCCTACAGCGTGGCCTGAGGCAGCCCGCCCGGCCCGATCTCGTCGCGCGCCTCGCGCGCCATCAGGGCTGCGACCGCCTGCAGCGCATCCAGTCGGCCCTCCAGCAGTTCATTCACCGCGGCACAGATCGGCATCTCTACGGCCAGTGGCCGGGCACGCTGGACCACGGTGCGTGCGCAACAGACACCCTCGGCGACATGCCCCAGCGACGCGACCGCATCCACCACGGTCTGCCCGCGCGCCAGCGCCAGCCCCACGCGCCGGTTGCGCGACAGGTCCCCGGTGGCTGTCAGGACGAGGTCACCCAGACCACTGAGCCCGGTGAAGGTCTCGGCGCGTGCACCCAGTGCAACGCCGAAGCGCGTCATCTCCGCCAGGCCCCGCGTGATCAGCGCAGCCCGCGCGTTCATGCCCAGTTGCAGCCCGTCGCACAGGCCGGTGGCGATGGCCAGCACGTTCTTGACCGCACCGCCCACCTCGACCCCGACCACGTCGTCGCTGCCGTACACCCGCAAGGCCGGGCCGTGAAAGGCCCGCACGAGGTCGGCACGCAGCGTGGCGTCGCGGCTGGCAGCCACCAGCGCCGTGGGCTGGCCGCGGGCCACTTCGAGCGCAAAACTCGGCCCGCTCAGCACCCCGACCCGCAGTCCCGGGGCGACGTCCTGTGCAACTTCGTGGGCCATCCGGCCGGCTGTCGGTGTCGCCTCTGCGGCGCTCTCGAACCCCTTGCACAGCCACACCACGGCCACCGGAAGGTTGCGCAATTGGCCGAGCACGGACCGCAAGGCGGCCATGGGGGTGGCAACGACGACGAGATCCTGCCGGGACAGGCCAGCCATCGCGTCGGCACTCCAGTGGACAAGCCCGAGCGCGTCGGGCAACGCAACGCCCGGCAGGTAGCGTGTGTTGACCCGCTGAGTCGACAGGGCGACGAACTGCTGCGCTTCGCGTGCCCACAGGCTGACCGTGCGGTGGGTCTGCCCGCCCGGGCCGCAGGCGTTGATGGCCAGCGCGGTTCCCCAGGCACCGGCGCCCAATACCGCGATCTTCATCGCGTCCGGCACCGGGAAGCAGGCAAGGGCCAGCCCCTTACTGGGTGACGATCTTCGGCGCGTCGGCCTGGGCCTGGGCGCGCTGCTGCTCGTACATCGCCTGGAAATTGATTTCCGACAGATGCACCGGTGGGAAGCCGCTGCGCTGGATCAGGTCGGCGACATTGGCGCGCAGGTACGGGTAGACGATCTGGGGGCAGGCAATGCCCATGATCTGGCTCATCTGCTCGTCGGCGATGTTGCGGATCTCGAATAT
This sequence comes from Rhodoferax sp., assembly GCA_031383745.1. Taxonomy (GTDB): domain Bacteria; phylum Pseudomonadota; class Gammaproteobacteria; order Burkholderiales; family Burkholderiaceae_C; genus CAISIP01. The sequence continues at coordinate 4,507 of JANMZX010000677.1, forward strand.
GCCGGCCTGCTTCACCTCGACCAGAAAGACGGTCTTTTCCTTGATCTTGGTGTGCACGGTGGCGGTGACACATACCTCGAACACGCCATCTGCGGCCGCGTTGGCCTCCACGCCGAGCTGGATGTCGACCGAGGGCTGCTCTTTTTCGAGCAGGATGGCCGGTGAATTGGGTTGCTCCAGCGAAGACTCCTTGAGATAGACGCGCTGGATCTGGAATACCGGGTTGTTTTCGTCAGCCATGGAAATGCTTTCAGGTTAATGGACGTCGCCGCTCGCCTTGCGCATGCAGGTCTGCACGGGAAGCGGCCGCGACTGGGCGGAATTATCTCAGGTGCCTGTGCCGCAGCACCTCAGGCCGAAGCCAGCAGAGGCACCAAGCCGCCCCGGCTGTCGAGGTCGGCCAGATCGTCGCAGCCACCCACGTGGGTGGCGCCAATGAAGATCTGCGGCACCGTGCGCCGGCCGGTGATCTGCATCATGGTGGTGCGCTGCTCGTGGTCGAGATCGACCCGGATTTCCTCGATCGCGGTGACCCCCTTGGCCAGGAGGATCTGCTTGGCACGGATGCAATAAGGGCAAACGGCCGTGGTGTACATCTTGACGATTTGCATGGCGGGTCTCAGGCCTTTTCTACCGGGAGGTTGGCGGTTTTCCAGGCGCCGAGGCCACCGCCGAGCGACTGGACATTCTCGTAGCCCAGCTTCTTCGCAATCGCCAGCGCCCGGCCGGAGCGGGCACCGGTCTGGCAGACCAGGATCAGCGGCAGGTTCTTGTTCTTGACCGCACCGGGAAGTTTTTCCTCCAGCTGGCCCAGTGGCACATTTCTGGCGCCAGTAACGTGGCCCGCAGCAAACTCGGCGGTTTCGCAGACATCGACCACCACCGCCTTCTCGCGGTTGATCAACTGCACCACGCCAGCCGGGGTCAGTCCGGGCTGGGTGGCACCCTGGATGACCGGCCACAACAACATCGCGCCCGACGACAGGGCAACCGCCAATAACATCCAGTTGTCGACAATGAATTTCACGTGGGGATCCTGTGGGTGAGCGGCGTGCCGCTGTTTACATTAACCCGGCATTTTAGAATGCGCACTGAGGCCGCTCCGGCCCCAGCCCACCATGACCCCGCAAACCATGCACAAACTCGTCCTGATCCGCCACGGCGAATCCACCTGGAACCTTGAAAACCGCTTCACGGGCTGGACCGATGTCGATCTGACCGCCACCGGCATCGAACAGGCACGGAACGCGGGCCGCGTGTTGCGCCAGGAGGGCTACGAGTTCGATCTGGCCTGCACCAGCGTGCTCAAGCGGGCCACCCGGACACTCTGGCATTGTCTGGACGAGATGGACCGCACCTGGCTGCCGGTGGTCCACAGCTGGCGCCTGAACGAACGCCACTATGGCGCTCTGCAGGGCCTGAACAAGGCCGACATGGCGCGCCAGTACGGCGATGCGCAGGTGCTGGTCTGGCGGCGCAGTTACGACACACCGCCGCCGGTACTGGACGCCTCCGACCCGCGTTGCGAACGCGGTGACATCCGCTATGCAGGCCTGCAGCCCGGCCAGGTACCGCTGACCGAGTGCCTGAAAGACACCGTCGAGCGCGTGATGCCGTTCTGGAGCGACACCATGGCGCCGGCCATCCGCAGCGGCCAGCGGCTCGTGGTGGCGGCCCACGGCAATTCGATCCGCGCCCTGGTGAAATACCTCGACAAGGTCTCGGACGCCGACATCGTCGGGCTGAACATCCCAAATGGAATCCCGCTGGTGTACGAGCTCGACCAGGACCTGCAACCGCTGCGCCATTACTATCTTGGCGATGCTGCGGCCGTCGCGGCCGCAG
>JANMZX010000688.1:0-1788 GCA_031383745.1 Rhodoferax sp.
CTTCTGACCTCAGAGCTGGAACACCTCCACCGAGCGCGCCATCGATCCGGCGCTGTGGTTGAGGCCTGCGGCAGACGCCGCTGACTGTTCCACCAGCGCCGCGTTCTGCTGTGTGGCCGTGTCGAGTTGTGTCACCGCCTCGTTCACCTGGGCGATTCCGGTGGCCTGCTCGTGGGTGGCACTGGTGATCAGCCGGATCAGCTCGCTCACTTCCCTGACCGACTGCAGCACTTCGTTGATGGTCGTGCCGGCACTGCCCATCTGTAGTGACGCGTCCGCGATGCGGTCCGCCGACTGGGCGATCAACTGGCGGACTTCCTTGGCTGCGCCCGCGCTGCGTTGTGCCAGCGCGCGCACCTCGGCCGCCACCACCGCGAAACCGCGGCCGTGCTCGCCGGCCCGCGCCGCCTCCACCGCCGCGTTGAGCGCCAGGATGTTGGTCTGGAAGGCGATGCCCTCGATCACGCCGATGATGTCGCGCACCTTGGCCGAGGAGGTGTGGATGGCCTCGATCGTCACCGAGACCTGCCGCATGGCTTCGCCACCGCGCACGGCCACGTCGCTGCTCTTCTCGCTGCGGGTGAACACCTTGGCTGCCGTGTCGGCAGTCTGCTTGACGGTGCCGGACAGCTGCTCCATCGACGCGGCGGTCTCCTCCAGGCTGCTCGCCTGCGCTTCGGTCCGGGCCGACAGGTCCATGCCGCCGGCGGCGATCTCGGCCGCCGAGCGGGTGAAGTTGTCGATCTCGCCGCGCACGTCGCTGACCACGGCGCGCAGGTTGACCTGGATCTGTCGCAGCCCGCGGACCAGGCCGCCCATGGGCTCCGGGTGGTGCCCCTCGACAGTTCCGGTGAGGTTGCAGGCCGCCAGGTCGTTGGCGAAACCAGCCGCCAGGGTGACCGGCGCCTGGACCCGCCAGCGGAACCATGCCATGACCAGCGCCGCCCCGGCCAGCAGGCTCGCGGCCTGGACAGCCAGTCCCGCCACGCCCTGCAGCGCCAGCAACTGCGGCAGCAGACCCAGCGCGACCATCAGCACCAGGGCTGCGCCAAGCTGGCCGGAGAGCGTCAGCCGGCCGATCCGCCCGGCCACGCCGCGCAGGCCGCGCAGATGCACCTCGCCGCCGACCAGGTCGAACGGCGGGTGTGCGCTGTCGGCCGTCGCTCGCATGCGCGCATAGAGCGCATCGGCCTCCTGGATCTGGGCACGGGTCGGCTTGATGCGCACCGACATGTAACCCTTGGGCTTGCTGTCCACCATGATCGGCGTCACATTGGCCATGACCCAGTAGTGGTCGCCGTCCTTGCGCCGGTTCTTCACCATGCCGGTCCATGGCCGCCCGCTGCCGATGGTGCGCCACATGTCCTTGTAGGCCGCGGACGGCATGTCGGGATGGCGCACCAGGTTGTGGCTCTGGCCGATCAGTTCGTCATAACTGAAGCCGCTGACAGAGACGAACGCTTGGTTGCAGTGGGTGATGCAGCCCTTGGTATCGGTCATCGATACCAACATGTTCTGTGCCGGGTAGTCGAACTCCTGTTGCGATACGGGCAGGTTGAGTCTCATGGTTTTCCTTGACGGGCAACACGCGGGTGTGCGGCAACCCGGGATGGGCGGCACTGCGATCGCGTCACCACGAATCTAGCCCCGACTGGCGCTCTGCGACATCGGGCCAACACCTGAGAGACGCGGGAAAAACACCTGACACGGCAGGGCGTTGCCCGCCGGCCGCCGCGCGGACCGGGCTTCAGCTGTCGGGCGAGATCAGCCCGTTGCGCATGGCATACC
>JANMZX010000704.1:0-11607 GCA_031383745.1 Rhodoferax sp.
CGCACCCGATCGAGCCGCGCTGCGGCACGCTGGCGGCGTTGCTTCTCCTCGCGGGCATGAGCCCGCAGCGTCGTCGCGCCTTGCCAGCCCACCACATCGCAGCCCGCTCGGGCGCGTCCAACTGCCGAATCTAGGTTCAACGCGACCGTCCGAGCATCGGCGCCCGTCGATGGAGGGTGCGCTGTCGCACAGACAGGGCGCGCTGCCTGAGTCACGCTCTTCAGCACGCGATCACGACGTGGATCGTCACCGGAACGCCGTCGAGAGTTCTGATCTGGTCCAGCCGAAGAAGCGCTGGCGTGAGTCTTGACGTCCTCAGATTTCATCGCGCCGACCACTTGGGATCACCATGAAACAGTCCGAAAGCTCCACAAAGCCTCTGAACGCAAAGCAGTTCCCGCTGCAGGCGCAGACCGATGCGACCGCGGGGCGAGACAAAGTCCGCGAGAACGTACCTGTGCATGCGCCGCGTCAATCGAAACGTCCAGTGGAAAGAACGAGCAAGGGCCGGAATGGCACCTGATCCAGGGGCATGACATTCAACGGTGCAATTCTGCGGAAAGCAACAGCGCAGGCTGCCGCCTGTTGTCGGGATCGGTCACCAGCAACAGGTTGATCGTTTCGCCTGTGGCCGATGCGGTGATGCCTTCCACTTTGCAGACCAGTGACAGGCGCTCCAGCAATCGAATCGTGCCGCCCGCATCAATGAGTCCGATTGCCGATCCGACGCAGCGTCCATCGTTGTAGGTGTCCGAGGTGTCCTCTGCGGCGGCGCTGAACAGCCAGTCGCCACTAGGCAGCGGCGCACAATCGGTGAACGACAAGGCGACACCTTCGATGGCTCCGAGCGCGAAGCGTGTGATCGCAGCAGGTTTCGGCGCCGGCCCAGCCTCGGCGAGCCAACGTTGCAGATCGTGCCAGCTCAAGTCAATGCGTGCGTTGATGGCCGAGCCACTGTTGCCGCGCTGAAGCAAGGAGAACACGTCGCCTTGGACAAGCGCACCCTCGATGTTGAGATCAGGAATGAGTTCGTGCAGCGGGGCCAACAGTGGCGCAAGGTCAATGGTGCGTGCAGACCCCTGGATCTCGGATGCAGCGTCGAGTGCCAACAGGGCACCGCGCTGGCGGGACGGCCGTGACCCCGATCCCATGGCCATCAAGGCACCGTGCGGGTAGCCGGCGAACGCGGGCAGCACGAGCAAGGCTTCGCAGTCCGGCTTGGCCGCCTTGCGCGCCTTGTGGCGCAGCGGCAGTTTTCCGTCGAAGATAGGCACCAGCCGACCCGGTTCGCGGTTGGGCCGGTCGAACATCGCCAAGTGGTGTTCGTCGTCGGCCACCACGAACAAGCGGTTGCCCAGCTTCACGAGACCGCTGGCAGCGCTCAGGTGCGCGTGCCCCGGGCTGCCTGCGGCGGCGTCAACAACCAGTTCTCTGACGATTTGAGTTTCCAGCATGAGGAGTGTTGGTATCACCAGTCGACAACAGGTCCGATTCTCAATGGCGATGCGCAGGCGCGCCGGTTCACAGCGACAGTTACGATCGCGACAGATTGCGAACGACAGCTTCTTTGTCGCCTGGCCGTCCGCTTGGGGTCGGGAGTGACCCGTCGCGGCCGATGGAAGCTGTCACCGGCCAGTTCGCCCTGATCACCTGAGCCCAGGTTGCCGACGGCTCGTGAGTGTGCGGCATGTCGAGCGGTACAGCAGTCACTCGGCCGCGCGTCCAGTGAAGGTCAGGTTCCGGCGCCTACCGTCATTCGCTTACCGGGCCTCGACCGACAGCAACCCGTCTATTGCGGACGGTCGGCAGGGGGGCCGACTCGGCTGCCGGCAGTGGTGCGCTGAGTACCGTGTATCTCAGCCTGTCCGGGCTGTGGACTTACACCATCTCCAGGGACACGACCGCATCATCGCGGATATGACGGCACCATGAAAAGCGGCACCCGAAGGTGCCGTTTCTCTATCTGGCCGCAAGGCCGATCGGGGTGATCAGGCCTTCTTGTACGCGCTGGCGGTGGCCTTGATGGCCTGGTCGCTGACCGCGGTCAGGTTGGCTTGCACCGCATCGGCAGCCTTCTTGGCAGAGGTCTTGGCCGAGTCGATGGCGTTCTGGCTGGCGGCCATGGTGGTCTTCAGGAAGGCCATGGCGGTCTCGCTGCCGGCAGGGGCGTTCTTGGCCAGGCTGTCGACCAGTGAACCGAAGCCGTCCTGGGCTTCTGCGAACTTGGCTTCGAACACCTTGGTGAACTCGGCGCCGGATTCGGTGGCGATGGCCGTCACGTGGCGGGCGTAGGCCACCGATTTCTCTGCCAGCGGCTGGAACATGGCGGCCTGCAGGGCCATGGCTTCCTGCGGGTCCTTGGCGCCCAGGATCGACTTGATGTTGCCGAAGGACTCGGACAGCATGGCCTTGGAGGCGGCCAGGTTCAGTTCCATCAGTTTTTCCACGCCGGCGAAGGCGTTGCCGGTCAGCGCTTCGAGTGCCTTGACGTTGGCTTTGCTGGTGGCGGCGAATTGTTCGGGGGTGAAGGTGTTGGTCATGTGGGTTCCTTGGTTGGCTGTGGGCTGACCCGCAATAACCGCCCTTCCGGGCAATTTATGTTGCAGTGCAGCATGAACGAATTGTAGGCAGGCTTTGCGGCTTCGGGTGGGTTTTTCGGCGGCGTGCGCCGCTTTAGTGGCGCTGACCTAGTCAGCGGCCATGCGCCAGACGCGGGCGCAAGGTCCGCCCGGGTGCGCACTACAACTTGGGGATGCGGATGCGGCTCACCATCAGCGAGCCGGAGAGCGCAAACAGCAGCACCAGCGGGTGCAGCACGAAGCCCGCGATCGTGACCTGCCCGAACCACAGCGCCTCGTGCAAGGCGCCCTGCAGTGCCGCAATGAACAGCACCAGCACCAGCACCAGCGAGGTCGGGATGGGGGTTCCCTCGAAATATTTCACCTTGTCCTGGCCGGCAGACAGCGCCTCGGCGGTGACGTTGTAGCGTGCCAGGCGTGATACGCCGCACGCCACGAAGAAGGTCAGCACCACGCGGTCATACAGGCCCTGCATGCCGCACCCGAAGGCGATCAGGGCCGGGGCGACGCCGAACGAGATGATGTCGGCCAGCGAGTCGAGCTCGCGCCCCAGGGTCGACGCCGTGCCACGCCACCGGGCGACACGCCCGTCCAGCACGTCGAACACCAGCGCCGCCAGCACGAGGGCGCAGGCAAAGTAGACGTGCACCACGTCACCCGTCTGCAGGTAGCTCATCATCGAGAACATGGCGGCGGTGCCGCAGACCGCATTGGCCAGCGTGATCCAGTCGGCCAGCTGGAATTCGCGGATCATCGAAAAGGGTTTTTGCATGCTGCGCTACTCCTGGATGGTGGGCGGGCCAGTCCGCCGTTGCGGGGTCCATACACGCCCGCCCCATGGTGCCGCATTGCGGGGCGACGCGGCGTCGCCAAAACGCCCGCTCCGGCGTAGGACAAGCAGGCCAGTTGTGCGCCCGAGCCCTACAGCGTCATCCCGCCGCCGACCTCGATCACCGCGCCATTGATGTAGCTGGCTTCGTCGCTGGCCAGAAAGGCATACACGTTGGCGATCTCCTGCGGGCGGCCCAGGCGTTTCATGGGGACCTCGTCGCGCATGGTCTGCAGCACTTTTTCAGGGATGGTGTGCAGGATCGGGGTTTCCACAAAACCTGGCGCCACCGCGTTCACGCGCACGCCCTTGGGGCCGAGTTCGCGGCTCCAGGTCTTGGTGAAGCCGATCACACCGGCCTTGGTCGCAGCGTAGTTTGTCTGGCCGTAGTTGCCGTAGATGCCCACCACCGAACTCGCGTTGAGGATCACCCCCGAACCCTGTTCCACCATGGTGTCGACGACCGCCTGCGCACAATGGAAGACGCCGCGCAGGTTGACGTTGATCACCGCGTCGAACTGCGCCAGCGTCATCTTCTGCAGCCGGGCGTCCTGGGTGATGCCGGCGTTGTTGACCAGCACGTCGATGCGGCCATACTGTGCCAGCACCGCCACCACCAGGGCGTCCACCGAGGCGCGGTCGGTCACGTCGACCACATGCCCGACGGCTTGCGCCCCTGCGGCCCGACAGGTGGCGGCGGCTTCGTCCACGCCAGACCGGCGCAGGTCGCATACGACGACGATCGCGCCTTCCTGCGCAAACTTCAATGCCGTGGCCAGGCCGATGCCCTGCGCCGCGCCGGTGATGAGGGAGACCTTGTTGTGGAGTCGCATGGATTCGTGGTGACGATGGTGGGTGGGCGCGGTACACGCCGCAGGAAACTCAGCGGTAGAAAGCCTCGACCTTGCCCTTGAGCTTGATCAGCAACGGCCGGCCCTTGCGGTCGACCGTCTTGCCGGCGGGCACCTTGACCCAGCCTTCGCTGATGCAGTACTCCTCCACGTCCACGCGTTCCTTGTCGTTGAGCCGGATGCCGACCTCGTGCTCGAAAACCGCCGCCACGTGGTAGGGGCTGCGCGCGTCGACCGACAAGCGGTCGGGCAGGGCGGGAGGGGGTGTGCTGCTGGTCGGGGTGGGGGTCGGTTCGCTCATGGATGCTGATTTTCCACGATTCGGCGCCCGTCCCGGATCACTTCCAGCGGTCCAGCGTCTTCTGGCTCACGAAGGTGGCGTGGAAGCCGTGCGGCACGCGGCGCGGCAGGACGATGCGCGCCACCGGCCCCTCGGCGATACGCGCGCCCTTGCAGTCGAACACCTGGATCTCGGACTGCTGCTCGCGCGGGTTCCAGACCAGGCCGACCAGGTAACCGTCGTCCTCCGACTGGCTGTTGTCGCGCGGCGCAAACCCAGGCTCGTTATAGAAGAACTGCGGCCCGGCGCTGTAGGCCACATAGCCGCCGGTGTCGAGGTCGTATTTCACCAGGCCCGGAAAACGTGGCTCCTCGCGCCCACCCTGGGGGAACACGATGTTGTACGAATAGCGGTTCTTGCGCCCCTGGTACAGGCTGTTGATGACCGGGAACTCGGTGTTGAGCACATCGTCGATCGCACGCTCGGCGGTCTTGCCGGTCTTCAGGTTGAAGCGCCACTCGTACAGCAGGAAGTCGCGCTGGCGCAGGTGGATGGTCCGTTCCAGCCGGCGCGCGTCGGGCCGACCGTCCGCGCCTTCGTGCATGCGGTAGGGCGTGCCCACCATCACCACCTCGTCGCCTTCCTCCCACGCGTTCACCACGTGCAGCATGTAGCAGGGGCTGGCCTCGAACCAGCGGATCTCGCTGGCCTGCCCGTAGCGCGGCACCACCGCGAAACGCGTCGGCTGGTCGGCATGAAAGCGCACCTTGTAGCGGCCCGACTTCAACGCCTCCGGGTCGGGGCGCAGCGGAAAGTCATGCAGGATGGAATAGTGCTCGGTGATCGCCATGTCGTGCGGCAGGCTCGGGCCGTCCAGCGGTATGTCGATCTTGTGCCGGAGCTTGCGGTCCGGGCCGATCACGCCGTACTGCATGTAGGGCGCCGTCAGGGCGTAGTCGAAGAACAGCAGTTCCCCGGTGTGTTCGTCGGGCCGCGAATGCGCCGAGATGCGTGCGATGGCGCCGTCGAAATCCGCCTGGCCAAGGGTTTCCAGCGTGTCCGGGTCCAGCGCATACGGCATACCGGAGCGGTACCACATGCTGATCAGGCGGCCCGCGTGGTACTTGACATCGGTGTTCGAGGTGTTTTTCAGCGGTTCGTCCGGCCGGTCGGCGCGCATCGATTCCTTCAGGCCTTTCCACAGGCTGTGGCCGGCTGCGCGCTCCTCCTGCAGCGCACGGGTCTGGACCCAGCGGTTGCGGTAGCTGACCCGGCCGTTGGTGAACTTGACCGCGTGCAGCATGCCGTCGCCGTCGTACGCGTGGTAGCGCCAGTCGGGCGGGTAGAAGGCGTTCGGCCCGTTGCGCACGTACAGACCGTTGAGGTCGGTCGGTACCTGCCCGATGACGGTCAGGTCGTCGAACACATCCTCCTGCAGAACGGGCGCACTGTTGCCGGACAGGGCGGGAATGTCGTGTACGGGCAGGTCGTTGAGTTGCATCGGTGTGTCTCCTGGGCGCCAGGCGGTTCTTGCTGCGCGTCAAAGTCTACGGAGAAGGCCGCGACCGATGCGCACCATTCGTCGGTATATTGGTGACTGTTTCGATATGTCAAACGAAAAGCCTGCTCCACCAGTCCGTCGCGCGCCGGCCAGCCTGTCCGAATACGACGGTGACCGGCAGTTCGCGACCACCCTGGCGCGTGGCATGGAACTGCTGCGCTGCTTCACGCCCGAGGAACCGGTGCTGGGCAACAAGGACCTCTCCCGACGCCTCGGGCTGCCCGCCGCCACGGTGTCCCGCCTGACCTACACCCTGGTGGCCATGGGCTACCTGGCGCAGGACGAGCACCAGGGCAAGTACCGGTTGGGCTCGGCCGTGCTGTCGCTCGGGTTTCCGCTGCTGGAGCTGTTTTCGATCCGCCGACGGGCGCGGCCTTTGATGCTGGAGCTGGCCAAGGCGACCGGTGGCGCGGTGTCGATCGGCATCCGCGACCGGCTGCAGATGGTCTATATCGAGGCCATCCGCACCCACCACCAGCGCCGCTTGCCGCTGGACGTGGGCACCAGCCACTCGCTGGCTGGCACCGCCATCGGGCGCGCCTGCCTGATGGCCTGCGACCCGGCGCAACGCGAGGCGCTGCTCAACCAGTTGCGCATCAAGGCGCCGCAGGAATGGGAGCGCCACCATGTCGAGCTTCTGCGCAACCTGCAGGACTTCGCGCGCCACGGCAGTTGCGTGTCGGTCGGTGAGATCTACCCCGATGTGCAGGCCGTGGCCGTGCCGCTGGGGCGCATCGACCGCGGTGAGCCTGCCGCGCTGAACTGCTCGTTCCAGGGGCGTCCGCCGGACCGGACATGGTTGCAGGCCGAGATCGCGCCGAAGCTGCAGCAGCTGGCCCGCCAGCTCATGTGAGATGCTCTGGCCCATGGAAGCACTCTTCATGTCGACAGGGGTCGTCGCCCTGGCCGAAATCGGCGACAAGACCCAGCTGCTGGCCTTCATCCTGGCGGCGCGATTCAAGAAGCCGGTTCCGATCATTGCCGGCATCCTGTGCGCCACGGTCATCAACCACGGCCTCGCCGGCGCGCTGGGCGCGTGGATCACCACCACTGTCAGCCCGGACGTGTTGCGCTGGATCCTGGGCGCCTCGTTCATCGGCATGGCCGTCTGGACCATGATTCCCGACAAGATCGAGGACGAGGAAACCCGCGCGGCCCACAAGCTGGGCGTGTTCGGCGCCACCTTCATCACCTTCTTCCTGGCCGAGATGGGCGACAAGACGCAGATCGCCACGATCGCCATGGCGGCCCACTACGGCAGCCCGCTGGTGGTGGTGATCGGCACCACGCTGGGCATGCTGATCGCCGATGTACCAGCGGTGTTCGTGGGCGAACACATGGCGGCGAAGATCCCGATGAAGCTGGTGCACGGCGTTGCCGCGGCGCTGTTCGCGCTGCTCGGTGCTGCCACGCTGTTGGGCGCGGGCGCGAAACTGGGCTTCTGAGCCCGCCGGTGCGTCAGCGTTGCGTGGCTGCGGCCCGCACCGCCACCCATTTGCCGCCCTGGCGCTCGAGCAGGTACTGCTCGGTGGCTTCCAGCCGGTACGGCTGGCCGCCCTGGCGGCCCTGCTCGATCACGGTCGATGTCACGTTGATGCGGTGGCAGGCAGTGGCGCTGTCGGCCCAGGCATCGGTGCCCATGCGCCGCTGGCGGTAATCGCTCAGGCCGGCAATGGCGTCCACCGTGCTCTGCACAAACGCGTCGCGCTCCACGGTGACGGTGGTGCTGCTGCCGTCCTGCGTGCGCACGGTGGCCTGCACCTGCGCATTGGCGGCAAACAGCGGCAGGATGTCTGGCACCCGGCGTCGGGCGACCGCACGGTCGAACTGGGCCAGCCAGTGGCGCGCGATGGTGGCGGCGCCACAGCTGTCCGGTGCTCGCCCCGCCGGCCGCGGGGACAACACGGGTGCGCCGGGTGCTGGCGCCTGGTTTCCGGCAGAGGCAGGCGCCGTGGCGCTGCCGGCAACTGCAACGGCCGCCGGCGGCGCGACCGCCGCGTTGGGCGAATTGCCGCTGCGGCGGAATTCGTCCAGCAGGCGCTGCGATTCCTCGTCCGAGCGCGCCGACCATTGGTCCATCTCGGCGTCAAAGGCACCCGCCACGAAGAAATCGGGCACCCGTTCGAGCAGCACCGGCAGCAGCACGGTCAGCAGGGAGCGGGTGGTTGCCGCCCGGTTGACCCGCATGAAACCCACCCGCCCGGGCTCGATGTCGAGCCGGTTGCCGTTGGCGTCGAGCGTGGTCCCGCCCCGGTTCACCTTGTCGTAGGTGCCTTCGGGCTGCGCCAACCGCCCGGCGAGATCTGCTGTCATCACAAAGGGCTCATGGTCGGTGCCACGGATGCCAATGGTCGCCGAGGGCGTGAGCACGCGGTAACCGGCGCGGTTGCTGCGGCCGACCCAGCCGGTGATCATGCGGATCGACCCCGCGAAGAGGCGCAGGCTCAGGCTGTCGGTGGCGCCGCCCTCGGCCACGAAGCGCTCGGCCAGGAACGAGCTTCCCGGGCGCACCGCCAGCAGGCCGGCGTCCTCGGTGCGCAGCACGGCCTCGGAGACGGCGCTGGCGTTGACACGTTCGCCGACAAACACCCGGTCGCCCTCGCGCAGCGCCCGCACCTGGCCGCCGTCGGCAGCAGTGGCGTTGACCTCGCCGCGCAGGCGCAGGATCGCGCCAAAGCGCTGGCCGGTGTTGATGGCCGCGGCGGTGTCCTGGGCCAGCGCGGTACCTGTCGGCATGCATGCGCCCAGAGCGCAAGCCAGCAGCAGCCACCGGGCCCACCGGGTTGCGTGCCCGGCCAGCGTCGCCAGCGTGTCGACGCAGCGCAAGGCGGCCGTCAGCGCTGGTGTGCGCGGCATCGGCATCAGTGGGCAATGGGGCGGCATCAAGGTGCAGGACGGTGGGGAGATCGGCTGATGCCGGAGTATGTCAGGTGCCGGGTGCGGTGGTTGCCCGGGCGGCGCGGCCAGGTGCCTACAGGGTCTGGCGGTAGCGCTCCAGCATCTGCTGCTGGTTCTCGAACACGGTGCCCGGGCTGACCCGGTCGGCCATCTGGTCACGCATCATTTCGCCCATGCTGGGCAGCGTTGCGCGCTGGACGTTGCGCGCCGGGTTCCGCAGCTCGGAGCGCATCAGCGCCTTGGCGCAGTGCAGGTAGGACGCGGCCACGGTGACACGGATCACCAGTTTGGGCACCCGGCGCGCGTCGGTGCATCGGGCGCGCTCCGCGTCATCCGTTGACAACACGGCCGTGCCGTTCACCCGCAAGGTTTCGTCCACGCCCGGCACCAGGAACAGCAGTCCGATCTGCGGCGCGTGCAACAGGTTCTCCAGCGTATCGAGCCGGTTGTTGCCCGGCGAGTCCGGGATCAGCAGCGTGTGCGCGTCCACCACCTTGACAAATCCGGCGTCGCCGCCGCGCGGAGACGCGTCCATCGCGCCGCCCGCGCCGCCACTGGCGATCACCACCATCGGCGCCAGCGCGACAAAACGCATGGCATGGCTGTCGAGCTGCGCCAGCTCCTTGAGCACCGAGCGCTCGCGCGCGGCGTCATAGTGGCTGCGCAGGGCTTCGAGGGTGGTGATGGTGGTCATGCGCGCTCCTTCCAGTGACCGCCATTGTGCCGCGCGACCCGGCGGGCAGGACCCTGGAGCGCCACCAGTTGCGCCACGGCGGTGCGCGCCGGGCGACGCCCACCAGCAGGTCAATGTGCCGGGCCGCGCCGATCGCCGGTGGCCTTGACGCCCATGGCGCATACGTGGCGCACCAACAGGCGGCGAAACGATCCGGGATCGTCACCCGGCTCGGCTCCGGCAGCCCGTTTGTCGCGCAGCAGCGGATGCCGCTCGTGGGGTGAACGGTCGTGGAATCCGGGGGCGAAGATGCGCGCCGTGCCATGCACCAGACCGGAGCCCGGACCGAGCGCCGCCGGCACCGCCGCGGCCACCTCCGGTGACAGGCAGGCCACATGGGCGAGGCCGCGCACTGCCAGGGCCAGCCCGCCGGGGTCGACGCCAAAATGGCGCGACAGCGCCTTGTGGGTCAGCGCGATGATCGGCAAGCTGCGCCGCTCGGAGAGGACATGGGCGCAAAACGCCTCGAGCTGGGGCAACTCGCTCACCTGGCGCGGCGTGCCGAGGACGGCATAACCGCCGTCGTCGAGCGCCATCTGGTCGACCCACGCGCCGAGAATGCGCGGCGGCGCCACCACCAGCGGTGCGTGGCTGACCTCGGAGCAGGCGGTCTGCACACCCAGCAGGTCGGCGTGGCCGGTGTCGGTGACCTCGGCCCGGGTGGTCCACAGCCGCCGGCCGCGTTTTTCGCTGTGCATCACGGCCAGCGACCAGGTGCGGCCGTCCTTCGAGGTCGTGACGCGCACCGCATGGTCATGCATCGCGCGTTCGAACTGGGGCAGTTCCATGTCGCTCCCCGGCGGCACCAGCCGCGGCCATTTGGCTCCCACCCATTGCCACACCAGCTCCTGCGCATGGCGCCGGTTGCGGCTGGAGTGCGCACCACACGCCAACGCGGTGCGCACCACCGTCTGCAACTGGCCAGCGGCCGGGCTGTGGGGTGCGCTGGCACGACTCTGGAGGGTTTGTGTCTGGAGCATGTCCGTGATGCACGCAAGTTTCAGACCAATCGCTTGTTCTGTCACCTCAGGTGCCCCGCACATACGGGTTGCTCCGGCGCTCGCGCCCGAAACTGCTTTCGGGCCCGTGCCCGGGTATGAAGACGGTGTCGTCGCCCATCGGCCACAAACGCGTGGTGATGCTGTGGATGAGTGTGTCGTGGTCGCCCTGCGGGAAGTCGGTGCGCCCGATGCTGCCGGCAAACAAGACGTCGCCGACGAAAGCGCGTTTCAACTCGGGTGAATGGAACACCACGTGCCCCGGGGTATGGCCCGGGCAGTGGCGCACCAGCAGCGTGTGGGTGCCCAGCGCCACGCTGTCGCCGTCAGCCAGCCAGCGGGTGGGCGTGAAACCGTCGGCATGGGGAAACCCGAACATCCGGCCCTGCTCGGCCAGCGCGTCGATCCAGAACTGGTCGGCCGGGTGTGGCCCGATGATCGGGAGATGCAGCATCCGGGCCAGTTCCGCCGTGCCGCCGGCATGGTCGATATGGGCGTGTGTGAGCCAGATCTCCGTGATCGTCACGTCGAGCGCCCCTGCCGCGGCAAGCAGGCTGTCGAGCTCGCCGCCCGGGTCGATGATCGCCGCCGTCATGGTCTCGTCTTCCCACACGAGGGAGCAGTTCTGCTGGAACGGGGTGACGGGAATGGTCTGGTAGTGGAGCATGGTGAACACGGGCGCGATGGACACGACTGTACCGCGCCGGCTCCGGCATCCAGCCACGTGCCAATGCCCTGGCCCAGGCTGGTTCGGCGGGGAGCCAATTACCGCCGACATGGTCCTGGCTGGCGCCTGACCAGGCGCCGCGAAAGGGCGCTGCGCGCATGGCATCCCGCGGGCGAGCCGTCAAGTGCGCCGGCGTCAGTGAACGGCGCGA
>JANMZX010000708.1:0-27874 GCA_031383745.1 Rhodoferax sp.
CGCACCCGATCGAGCCGCGCTGCGGCACGCTGGCGGCGTTGCTTCTCCTCGCGGGCATGAGCCCGCAGCGTCGTCGCGCCTTGCCAGCCCACCACATCGCAGCCCGCTCGGGCGCGTCCAACTGCCGAATCTAGGTTCAAATGTGTGCCGCTCAAAGCGGATAAACGGGGACGCTTACGCGGCCCCGACTCTTGGGCCACCGAAACGGTGGCAGGCTGCTTCCACAATCCAAGCTGGTCCAACTTCTCGTCCTCCTTGTCTTGATTGCGGATGTAGTTGCGGATCACCTCCTCGTCCCGACGCACGGTCGATACAAAGTACCCTCGGGCCCAGAAGTGCTGGCCCACGAAGTTCTTCTTCATACTGCCTGCAGGTCACTCTCAAGGGCAATTTGCGAACTTTGGCCAGTGGTCTCACGCCACGCGAGGTGACAGGCAAGTTCAAGACGATACAGGTGGTCGATGTGCTGCTACGCCCTCGCCGATTCATCCGTGCGCCATCCGTGGTGCTGGGCTCCACCATCCGAGGCGCCGACAACCTGCAGGCGGCGTCCGCGGGTGGCGCAGCCGCGCCGATGAGCGCCCCGGTACCAGCCGTCGTACCGCCGCCATCGGCGACGGCGACTGAAAGCCGGTCGGCAGAAGCCCAGGCCGAAAACCGCCAATCCGAGGAATCACGCACCCGCAATTCGCTTCTGACCGTCGACCTGCCCGGCCTCGGCCCCGCACCGTTTGACGAGAACTGCAGCGATGCGGACGCCGCAGCGGGCAGGTGCGTCAAGACCGCCAAGCCCTGAGCTGACGCCGCCGCCACCGCCCAGCGGCGAACACGCGTCCAAACGGCTCATGCTTCCGTGTTTTCACGGCCATGTCAGCATCATCTTGCAGGCCTAGATTCAGTGGCTGGCGAGTAGCGCGTGGCCAAGCAACGGAAATGGTGGCGACGGCAACTCTTCTTCTTTGCCTCTTCATCACCAAGGAAAATCCATGGGTCGTCCAAGTCACGTCAAGCCGCTGCCCAGCGGCACCAGCCGCCGCGGTTTTTTCAAGCAATCCATCCCGGCGGCCGTTGCCGCCGCATCGGCGCCACTGTTGCTGTCGGCCGCCGGCCAGGCCCTGGCCACGCCGGTCAATGCCGCGATGTTCCAGCATGGCGTGGCCAGCGGCGATCCGCTGGCTGATCGCGTCATCCTGTGGACCCGCGTGACGCCGCAGGTTGCCAAGCCATCGGTCACGGTGCACTACCTCGTCGCCACCGACCCGGCCTTGGCCTCGGTGGTGGCCCGCGGCGTGACCAAGACCAACCCGGGCCGCGACATGACGGTCAAGGTCGACGCGGCCGGTCTGCAGCCCGCCACCACCTACTACTACCAGTTCATGGCAGAGGGCAGGACGTCGCCGATCGGGCGCACCCGCACCTTGCCCGTGGGCGCCACCGCCAGCCTGCGCATGGCGGTGGTGAGTTGCTCCAACCACGCGGCCGGCTACTTCAACGCCTACCGCCGGGTGGCCGAGCGCGCCGATCTGGACCTGGTCGTGCACCTGGGCGACTACCTGTACGAATACGGGCCCGCCCAGTACGGCAGCCTGCGCACGCCCGAGCCGGCGCACGAAATGGTCACGCTGTCCGACTACCGCCTGCGGCACGCCCAGTACAAGCGCGACACCGACCTGCAGGAAGTGCACCGCCAGCACCCCATGATCGCCATCTGGGACGACCACGAAATCAGCAACGACTCGTGGAAGAACGGCGCCCAGAACCACACCGAAGGCAGCGAAGGCACATGGCCCCAACGCGTCGACCTGGGTCTGCAGGCCTACTACGAGTGGATGCCGATCCGGGTGGTCGATCCGGCGCAGAAGCGCCGCAACCAGCGCGCCTTCCAGATCGGTGATCTGGTGGACCTGGTGATGCTGGAGGAACGCTTGAGCGCCCGCTCGCAACAACTGCCGGCCACCATCCCGACGCAGTTCGGCAACGGCTTCGTGCAGTTTGGCGCGTTCGCCGATCCGTCCCGCACCCTGCTGGGGGCCGAACAGGAAGCCTGGCTGGCCGCGCGCCTGCGCAATTCCACCGCCCGCTGGAAATTCATCGGGCAAGGCGTGATGTTCGCCCAGATCAAGCTGCAGGGCGCGCCGCTGTCCGCCGGCGGCGGCGTGTTCGTCAACAGCGACCAGTGGGACGGCTACCAGCCGGCCCGCGACCGCATCTACAGCGTGCTCAAGGGTGGCAACGGCCAGCAACCGGTCGACAACTGCGTGATCCTGACCGGCGACATCCACAGCTCCTGGGCCGCCGACCTGACGCAGGACCCGAACAACCCGAATACGGCAACAGGTGGTTATGACGCCATCAGCGGCGAGGGATCCCATGCGGTCGAGTTTGTCGGCACTTCGGTCAGTTCGCCCGGATTGCCCGACCCCAACGGCTCCACCGCCGCCTTCCTGCGCGCCGTCAACCCGCACTTCAAGTTCATCGATTTCAACCAACGCGGTTACCTGTTGCTGGACGCCACACCCGAGCGCGTCGTCGGCGAATGGTGGTTCGTCGACACGGTCGACAGCCCCAACCCGGGCCAGACATTCGCAGCCGCTTTCGAAGTGCGCGACGGCGCCAACCACCTGATGCCTTCAGCGCAGACGGCTGACCGGGCTTCCCCACCCGCGCTCGCGCCGTGAGACCGGCGGATCGGCGCCACCACCACTTCAACCACAGGAATTGACCATGCCTAGTTCTTCGCTACTGCGCGCGCTGCTGTTCGCGGCCAGCACCCTGGGAGCCGCCGGCAGCCACGCCGCCGACTTCAACTTCACCGGAAACCTGTACAACAATACGGACCGCGTGGACATCAGTTTCGACCTTGGCACTGCCGGCGCGGTCAAGCTGTGGACCGATTCGTGGAGAGACGGGTTGAACTTCGACCCGATCTCGGTGCTCTGGACAAAGTCCGGCAACGATTTCGCGCTGGTTCAGGAAGTCGACGACGATGACACCGTCGCGCCTGGGCAAGGGTATTTCGACACCGGCCACGCATTCGCCGGGCTCTCGGCCGGCAGTTACCTGTTGTCGGTGGGGCCGTCGTTCGCCGTAGCCTATGCCAGCGGCACGATGTACTCGCAGGGCTTCACCCACGATGGCACGGCGCCGACACCGATCGGTCAATGGGACCAGCCGAGCTTCGACATCAACAACAACGACCAGAAGGGCACGTTCTACAGCATCCACCTCAGCGGCGTGGACGCGGCCTCCATCACCGCCGTGCCGGAGCCTGAGAGCATCGCGCTGCTGTTGGCGGGACTGTGCCTTGTCGGCGCGGCATCGCGCCGCAACGCCAAAGCTCCCTTCAGCGGCCGCTGACCTTGCGCCAGATCAACGGATACGCACGCGTGCCGCGTGGCGTCACCTGATCGTCACAAACGCACTGCAAGCTGGTGTTTTCTGAGCCAAGCCCATGAAACGACACACGCACGATGCAGCCACCGCCAGTTGGGACGCCCGGGAGGTCGAAGCGCTGATCAAGGAACTCTGGTCGCTGCGCAAGTCCATGCTGGCCGGCCAGGAACGGCTCGGCCCGTGGCTGCAGGACGTTGACCCGGCGAATCGCGACAGCGCGACCAACCTGGCGCATTTCCTGGCGATGCGCGGGACCGACCTGCGCAAACTGCAGGCCCGGCTGGCCAAGATCGGCCTGTCTTCGCTGGGCCGCTCCGAGACCCATGTGCTGGCCAACCTGGACAAGGTGATCGGCGTCCTGCACCGCATTGCCGGCCAGCCCTGGTCGCCCCTGCAGCAGGACGAGCCGGCCGGCTTTCACCACGGCCCGGCCCTGCTCACGCGGCATGCGCAAGCGCTGTTCGGCGTGCGGCCGTCCGAGCGCGACGTGCGCATCATGGTTACCTTGCCAAGCGAGGCATCACATGACGCTGCGATGGTGCAACGCCTTGTCGCCGCCGGCATGGACGTCGCGCGCATCAACTGTGCCCACGACGGCCCCGCCGAGTGGGTGAAGATGGCCGAGCACGTGCGCACGGCGTCCCGGCGCATCGGCCGGCCGGTGCAGGTGCACATGGATCTGGCCGGCCCGAAGTTGCGCACCGGCCCGATCGCCGGCGGAGTCGCGGTTGTCAAACTGCAACCTTCCCGGGACGCCCTGGGGCAGGTGGTGGCCCTCGCCAGGCTGGGCCTGCGCCCGGCAGGATCGACGCTTGCGGTCGAAGGCGCGGACGTGTGCCTGGCCGCCGACGCCACATGGCTCAAACGCCTGAAGGATGGCGACAAGGTGGATCTGACCGACGCACGTGGCGCCCACCGGCGGCTGACGGTGGTGCGCAGCCTGCGTGCCGGCGCCCTGCTCGAGTGCGAACACACGGCCTACCTGACGGCCGAGACCCGCCTGCGCATCCACCGCAAAGGGCATCGCTCCCACGAAACCGTCCTGGCGGACATTCCTGTACCCGACGGTAAATTGCGCCTGCAACGCGGCCAGTTGCTGCACCTGGTCGCCGACGGTGAGGGCCATGGCGCGGTGCCGGCGGCGAAAGGCCGGCGTCCACAACCCGCCACCATCGCCTGCACCCTGCCCGAAGCGCTGGCGCGCGTGCGCAAGGGCGAGCGGATCTGGTTCGACGACGGGCGTATTGGCGGGGTCGTGCTGCGCGCCGGTGCGCGGCGGGTCGAGGTGGAGATCACCGATGCACGGGACGGCGGTGAAAACCTCGCCTCGGACAAGGGGATCAACCTGCCCGACACACAGCTCGATCTGCCGGCACTCACCGTGAAGGACCTGCAGGATCTGGACGTGGTGGCACGGCACGCCGACGTGGTGGGCCTGTCGTTCGCCCAGTCGGCGGCCGACGTGCGCGCCTTGCGCCGGCATCTGGCCGAGCGCAACGCAGGGCAACTCGGGCTGGTCCTCAAGATCGAGACCCGACGTGGTTTCGAACACCTGCCGGAAATGCTGTTCGCCGCGATGACGGGCCCGGCGGCCGGCGTGATGATTGCCCGCGGCGACCTGGCTGTTGAATGCGGCTACGAACGCATGGCAGAGGTACAGGAGGAAATGTTGTGGGCCTGCGAAGCGGCGCATATGCCGGTGGTCTGGGCCACGCAAGTGCTCGAAACACTGGCGCGCACCGGCCTGCCCACGCGCGCGGAAATCACCGACGCGGCGATGGGAGGTCGCTCCGAGTGCGTGATGCTGAACAAGGGCCCGCACATCCTGGACGCCATGCGCACGCTGGACGACATCCTGCGGCGCATGCAGACACACCAGTCGAAGAAAAGCGCGATGCTGCGCGCGCTGAAGGCCTGGAAACTGCCAGATCGCCCGCCCGCCGTGCCAGGCGATGAGACACCTGATCCGACAACCCACCCCAAGGAGAAAGCCCCATGACCGTCGCCACCAAACCGCGGCCCGCCCGCAAGACCGCCCAGCCGCCGACCCAGGCAAGCGACCTCGCCGCGTTGGACCAGGACATGCCAGGTCAGGACCGCCAGGCGATGATTGCCGAAGCCGCGTTCTTCATCGCGGAGTCACGCGGGTTTGCGCCCGGCCAGGAGTTTGACGACTGGCTGGCCGCCGAACGCATGCTCCAGCAGCAACAGCATGTGAACGCGTATTGACCCCGGCTGTCCGTCAATTGGCGGACATGACCGAAGCCGCATCGTGCCAGCGGTGCAATTGGCACCCCGCGCGGCTGCTTGGCGGCGTGGCCGGACGATCACGTGCGAGAGTCGCCGCAGCCGCGTTGGCGCAGGACAGGTTGTCGAGTTCCCTTTTCACGTCCTGAACCATCAGGTCGTTGACGCCATAACGGGCGCACATCTTGTTGTGCAGCCTGGCCAGATTCTCCGTATGTCGTGTCATGTGGTGCTCCGCGCGGCGATGCGGCCGGTGCCTGGACCGGATGTCGAGACAGAGGCAGGTCGCCACATGCAATCGATTCTCCTGGCAGTCGCTGCGGCACGGTTTGTCCATGCGCAAGTTAGGTGCAACAAGTGCCTGTGGAAGTACCTGTCGGTGGCACCTGACGGGCGCGGACCTTGCGAACTGATTCCCCAGTAGTTGCGGGGCGATGACGTCCGGCGTCCAAAACCATGCAATAACGATATAAACTGTTAAACCTGTTTATCAATCGAGAACTTACCCATGGTCACAGCAAAAAAGACTCCCGCAACCGCCGAGGCCGCCAAACCAGCCGCCGCCCCGGTTCCCAAGGCCGCAGTGAAAGTTGCCGCTGTCAAAGTGGCCGCAGCCAAGACCACACCACCGAAGGCCAAGCCGATTCCGAAGGCCCTGGCCAAACCGGCCGCCCCTGCCGCCACCGCAGGCGCGACCACCACGCCAGCCAAGGTCAAGAAGCCCAAGCTGGTTCGTGACGGTTTCACGATCCCGAAGGCGGAGTACGTGGTGCTCGAAGCCCTCAAGCTGCGCGCATCCGAGTTGAAGCGCCCGACCAAGAAGAGCGAACTGTTGCGCGCCGGCATCAAGGCACTCGCCGCGATGGACGGCGCAGCCTTCCTGGCCGCACTGGGCGCCGTCCCGGCCATCAAGACTGGCAGGCCCAGCAAGGCCTGACCGGTTCGGCGGCAGCGCCACAAGCCGCGCCGCCGGTACCCGTTCCCCGCGCAGCACCCGCCCGCGCCGCATCTGGCACGGGTGGGGGACGCTGCCTCGCGCATCCATTCGGACTATGCGCCACCTCCCCTGGTTTCACGCTCCGGTCATCCCGCGCCCGGATAGTTCGGTCTGCACCTGCCCACAGGCACCTGCTCTGTCCGATCAACTGAATCCAACCGGGGGAACCTGATGCTCAAGATGAAATCGCTCGCCGCCACGGCTCTGATGGTGGCCCTGACAGCGCCGGCATGGGCCACCAGCGTGGCACTGTCGACCAATGCCGCCGACGCCGGCTACGGCCAGTGGAACATGTTCAGCGTGAGTGAACTCGACGCCCAGAGTTTTGGTGTCGAATGGATAGCCAACGCCAACACGCTCAGCCCGGGTTTCGGCAGCCCGCTCAGCTTCACCTTCACCATCGGTGCCGGGCAGGTCGGGACCTTCACGGTTGTCGACGCCGTGTTTGCCGGCGACACCTTCAGCGTCACCAATGCCGGCAGCGCGCTGGGCAACACGTCCGCCGTAGCCGCGACCACGTACGACAGCGCTCCCAACATCGGGCTGGATTTCTCCGGCGCGTTGGCCAACCCCGCATTCAGCCGCGGTGTCTTCATGCTCGGCGCCGGCTCCTACAGCATCACTGGCGCGCTGGTCCAATCGGTCACGTTTGAAATCGAGCCGTCGGTTTTCGCACCCCTGAACACGACCGTCGGCGCCGTGAACCTGACGGTGTCGCCAGTGCCGGAGCCATCGGTCTACGCCCTGCTGCTCGCGGGGCTGGGCCTGATGGGCACGATGGCCCGCCGCAAGCGCAGCTGACCCGCCACCCCACCCCACGGAGCACCCCATGAAAAAATTGTCCACGCTAGCATCCCTGGTCGCTGGCGCCGTTCTATGCATGAGCCATGCGTTCGCCGCCGCACCGGAGCCGTTTGTCGTCAAGCTGATCGGCTTCAACGACTACCACGGCAATCTGCAGTCGCCCGGCACCTTCGGCGTCAACACCACCATCCCGGCGGCGCAGCGCCCGGCCGTGGGCGGCGCCGAATACATGGCCGCGTACATCGCCCGCCTGAAGTCGCAGAACCCGCTCAACGTGGTGGTTGGCGCCGGCGATTTCATCGGCGCGACGCCGCTGATCTCCGCCCTGTTCTTCGACGAGCCCGCGGTAGAGACGCTCAACAAGATGGGGCTCGAGTTCAATGCGGTCGGCAACCACGAGTTTGACAAGGGCAGCGCGGAATTGCGTCGTCTGCAAAACGGCGGCTGCAAGATCACCAATGGCGTGACCGACCCCAACAGCTGCAAGGGCCTGGGTTCCGCGGCAGCCGGCACGTTCGACGGGGCCAAGTTCAAGTGGCTGTCGGCCAATGTGGTCGAAACCGCCACCGGCCGCACGCTGTTGCCGCCCTACGGCATCAAGACCTTCAACGGTGTGAAAGTGGCCTTCATCGGCATGACGCTGCGCGGCACGCCCGGTATTGTCACGCCCACCGGCGTGGCTGGCCTGAGCTTTCGCGACGAAGCCGACACCGTCAATGCGTTGGTGCCAAGATTGCGCGCCCAGGGCATCGAGTCGATCGTGGTGCTGGTGCACCAGGGAGGGTTCCAGACCAGCCCCAACGTCGGCGACATCAACGGTTGCGACGGCAACCTGAAGAACAGCGACGGTTCCGAATCCGACATCGCCAAGATCGTCGCACGCCTGGACAACGCGGTGGATCTGGTCATCAGCGGCCATACTCACGCCGCCTACAACTGCTCGGCCAGCACCGTCGACGTTCGCAACACGGCAGGCGTGGTCAGCAGCACGCCCCGCCCCACTGGATTGCCAAACAAGACCGGCCGCCTGGTGCCGGTCACCAGTTCCAGCGCTTTCGGCCGGATCTTGACGGACGTCGACCTGACGATCAACCCGGTCACGCGCAACGTCACGGCGGTGGCCGTGACCAACCGCCTGGTGGACCGCACCGATGCGGACATCAACGCCGCCATCACCATCGACCCGACGGTGAAAAATATCGTCGCCGGCTACAACACGCTGGTGTCCCCGCTGGCGGCACAGGTCATCGGAACCATTGCGACCGCCTTGCCAAACGCAGCAGGCCCAGACGGGCAGATGCCCGCCGGCAACCTGATCGCCGATGCGCAACTGCAGGCGACCCAACCGGCCCTGGTCGGTGGCGCCGTGGCCGCATTCATGAATCCGGGTGGCGTGCGCACCCCGGGCTTCGTGGGTGGCAGCTACCCGTACAACGTGACCTATGGCAATGCGTTCACGGTGCAACCCTTTGGCAACAGCCTGGTCACCATGACCCTCACCGCGCAGCAACTCAAGAATCTGCTCGAACAGCAGTTCGTGGGCTGCCTGGGCCAGGGCACCCAGCGCATCCTGCAGGTGTCCAACGGCTTCAAATACACCTGGAAAGCGTCCAACGCGGCGTGCGCAAAGGTCACCGAGCTGTCGATCACCCCGACCAATGTGACGGTTGTACCGCCAGTCGTCACCGGCGCCGAAGATGTCATCGTCCACGAAGGTGCGCTGATCGGCGATCCCAACCGGACCTACCGGGTCACGGTCAACAACTTCATGGCCACCGGCGGCGACGGCTTCACGGTGCTGCTGGGCGGCCAGAACGTGCTGGGCGGCGCGCAGGATATCGATGCCCTGGTGGCCTACCTGCAAGGCGGCTACAACGGGCCTGATGGCGACGCGCCGTACAACCCGGCCGACGCGGCGTTGGCCATCCCGCGCGTGACACGGCTGCCTTGAACCCGCTGCGCACAGGCAGCCTCGCCATGGGAGCGGCCTTGCTGGTGGGCCTGGCGCAACCCGGTGCGCGGGCGGCGGACATGGCCGCGCAAGCAGCGTCGCCACCAGGCCAGACGGCGGCCCAGGTCACCGACCCCCGTGCACTCAGCGCTGCCGGCATGCCACAGCGCCAGGCCTTGCTGGAGGCCGCCGAGACAGCGCTGGAGCGCGGCCTGGTGTCGTCTGCCATCATCGGCTTCGAGCGCGCCGGGATGATGCTGCATGCCGCCGACAGCGAGATGGGGCTGGTGCGGGCCTGGATGCAGCAGGGAGAGTACCGCCGGGCACTCGTGTTTGCCGCCCACACGGCGGGCGCGCACCGCGACACACCCGCCGCCAGCGCCTTGTATGTCTGGCTGCTGAACGTCGGCGGACAGACCCAGTTCGCCGAACAACTCCTGGCTGCGACATCGCAGCGTGCGCCCGACGATGTGGTGGTCGACGCCGTGCGGCTCGCCCTGTCATCGGCCGCGCCATCGGCCAGCGGCGTGATGCTGGACAGCCCACACCGCATGGCGCCGGCATCGGTCGCGCGCGGCGAGCAGCAAAGCGCGCCAGCGGGATTGCGCCAGGTTGCGAATGGCACGCTGCTGGGCGAGGGCCGACGGGCATTGGTTCCGGCGGGCGCACTGCAGGGCGCGCGCAGGCTCTGGGTGCGCAACGGCCTGGGTCACATGAGCGCGGCGCAACTGGAGCCCGATCCGCCGCTGGCGCTGCAACGGCAGGGCCTGGCGGTGCTGCGGCTCCAGGCCACCCTGGGTGATGGACGCGTCCGCCTGGCGCCGCGGGACCCGTTTGCCGGCAGTCCCGGCTTCGCAGCAGCCTACCCCGCCTCGGAGCAGGACGCGCCGGCCTGGCCCTGGATCAGCCAGGGGTTCTTCGGCGCCCTCGACGCCCAGGGTGGCAGCCGCAAGGCAGGCATTCGCGCTGCGTCTTCACAGGACGGCGGCCCGCTGTTTGACGCGGCCGGCCGTCTTGCGGGAGTGCGCGTGCACGGCGCGCACGGGCGCGAACACATGGTGCCGGTGTCGCTGTTCCGGGATGGGGCTATTGACGCACCGGGCAGTGTCGACGCCGCAGCAGGCAACGCTCGCATCGGGCTCGACGAGGCGTACGAACAGGCCCTGCAGGTCACGTTGCAGGTGCTCGTGGTTCCGTAATGAGCGCCCCCAAGGCCGCCGCCCTGCGTGATCGGGCCATGTTGCACCCCTCCGGCACGGTTTGTCATGACATCGACACAGCCTGGCATGACGCGACACCACGGTCGAAAGCCCCCTGCCATTGACGTCCCAGCCAGAGAAACACCTTGTGAAACCCATTGGCGCGACCTTCGCACCCACCCGCCTGCCGATGCTGGCAACGCGCCTTCTGGCCAGCCTCGCTGGCCGTGTTTGCGCCCGGACACTGTGCCTGCGGTCGGCGGCGCGCTGCGCGTGGCCGGCATGAACATGCTCAACTACTTCAACAGCTTCAGCGGCTGCACGGGCAGCGTGGGAGGTGCGGCGATGGATTGCCGGGGCGCCGACAATGCGACCGAGTTCACACACCAGCAGGCCAAGACGGTCACCGCCCTGGTGCAGATGCAGGCCGACGTGGTGGGCCTGGTCGAAATCTAGAACGACGGGTATGGCACGAGCAGCGCCATCCGCAACCTGGTCGACGCCCTCAATGCGGCCCAGCACCACTTCCACCTTCCCCTCAGTGACCATCGAGGACGTGCTGATCCTGGACAGCGACACCTTGCTGGTCGTCAACGACAACAACTTTCCTGGTGGCGGCGGTCGCAACCTGCTTTCCGACAAAACCGAGTTCCTGCGCATCAGCCTGGCCGCCCCGGTGCCCGAGCCCGGCAAGTGGGCGCAGCTGGTGGGTGGCCTGGCCCTCCTGGCGGCCGCCGCCCGCCGCCGCAGGCAGGGCGACTGATCAGGCCCGCCCGGCGCAAGAAAATCGCCAGCTGGGCAGGCGTCAGTCCAGACCCATGCAGTTGGCGTAGTAGGTCACTGTGGCCGGCCAGTCGGAAAACACTCCGAGCACCTTGACGTCCTGCGCCAGCACCTGCAGCGCCTTGTACACGTCACTGTCCTTCCTGATCGCCTTGCCGGACGGATCGAAGTCGTAGTAAAAACCCGCCCGCGAAGCACCCTGGCGCAGATCGGAACGCTCCAGCGTCCAGGTGATGATGTCAAAGCCCAGGCCCTTGAGGTCCTTCGCCAGCCTGGATGGAACGATCCGGTCGTTCGCATCGAGCGTGAGCAAGGCCGGCATGGCGGGGGCTATGACGCGCACGCCCCGCTGCTTGAGCATCCTGAAGTAGTCCATCCGGTCCATCTTGTCGTAGGGCGGCTGGATGGTGATGTCGTTCACCGGATCGGTCGCGTTGAAGTCGAGAAGGTAGACCGCCTGCCTGCCGTAGCGCGTGTGGTCGATCCAGTACAGGACGTCTTCCACGTTGAACGACTGCGCCCATGCCTCGCGCGGTTTCACGCCCTGCTCTGCCAGTACGTCGGCGAACGCCTGCGCGTAGTTCTGCTGCGGTGTGCGGCTTGCCGGGTGCTTGAACACCTCGTCTATGCGCTTCCTGCCGGTGGCCGGATCGACCACACTCTCCTTCAGTTCGGGCGTGTGCTTGACGCCATTGCGCTCGTTGAGTTCGATGCTTTCGCGCAAGGTCATCAGGGTGCCTCGGCCGCTGTTGACTTCGGTGCGCCAGGGGGCCGTGCCGCCCTGGTACTCTGCCGCCGTGCGCGCGTTGGGGTTGGATGCGTCCATCTTGCCGGTGAGCGTCTTGAACTCCGCCAGGCTCAGATCGGAGGCGCGGCATTCGGCGCTCGCCGCGGTCAGGCGGGTCCCGGCGGCATCGAAGCTTGCCGGCTTGAATTTGATGGTGCACTTGTCGGCCAGCGGTGTCACCAGAATATTGGTCGTGGTGTGCAGGTCGTTTTCTCCGTGCCGGCAGACCAGGTGCCCGTCATTGGTGAAGGTGACATCGCACTCGACGATCCCCGCACCCATGCGGGCGGCCGCCTGGTAAGACTCCCTGGTGTGCTCGGGAAACTGAAGTGCAGCGCCGCGATGCCCGATTGAAAAGTCGGTGCGGCGAAACGGCCCGGCCTTGCACTGCATCAGTTTGTCCTTGAGCGGGCCAGCGTCCAGTCCGTCGACCAGGTAGTACGGGCGCGGCCCGAGCTGGATGGCGGCGTCGTGCCGGACAGAATCGGCCAATGCGCTTGCCGGCGAAAGCCCCGCAGTGGCGGCAAGGGCCAGCAGGGAAAACAGGACACGCATGAAAGCTCCTCCAAAGAGTGACGATGGGCGCGACAAAGGCATGACGACGGCGTCGCGGCCTCGCGCCACCCCATGCCACAAGATAGTTCGCGCCGATGACGATCAAACGACCGCGGCATGCGCCTTTTGGCCGATGCACCGCAGTCGCCGGCGGTGCGGGCGCACTATAAGGGCTGGCGCGGATTCGGACTACGAATCCAGCCGCGGGACCCGGCTCAGAACCCGCTGACACCTCGCCTGGTGGCGCCGGCCAGCAGGCCCAGCCCGGACAGCAACAGCAGCCACGATTCGGGCTCGGGCACCGGCGCGGCGGCGATGATGCTGCCGATCCATGGCGCATAGGCGCCCACCACCATGCCGCCACCACCGGTGCCGAACGCGCCGCTGGTGGTGGGCCCCCCTTCGAAGGTGATCTGGAATGTGTTGATACCGGCCAACTGCCATTGGCCCGCCACCTGCACGAAGGCCGCGCTGCCGGAGTCGCCGCCCACCAGCGATGCCTCGCGCGTCGCCCCCAGTGTGCCGTTGGCGGCGATATTGGCGCCGATGCGGTTGGTGCCCAGATCGGGCCCGTCGAAATCGAACGCATAGACCTCGGCCGTGCCCGCAGTATCCCGGAACAAACCATCCACCCGGTTCTCGCCAATCCTCTTGTCGACCGCACTGCCGGCAAAACTCACGAAGCTCACGACCCGCTGGTCGAGGCTGCCGGTGAACAGGCTGTACACCGGCACACCCGTCGGCACCACACCGGACAACTTGACAATGGCCAGGTCGTCATGGACGGTGACGTCCTTGTCGCGATTGCCGGCGGTGGTGCCGGTGTATGTGGGATGGATGAAGACCTGGCTCGCCGCGAGCGACAGGCTGTCGCCGGCGTTGAGCCGGAAGGTGATGGTCGACACGTCCACGCCACGCACGACATGCGCCGCGGTCAGGATGTACCCTGGCGCGATCACCGTGCCGGTGAACAGGCTGGAGCCCACGCTCAGGCTGCCTACGCCGGCCCACGGCGAGTCCGCGGTGTTGGGCGCCACACCGGCGCCGCCCACCAGCGCCAGGGCGGGCCAGGGGCAGGCCACTGCAGCGACGACGGCCAACCAGCGCACCAACCAAGCTACCCTGCGCGTGCTGCAAGCTCCGGCGCCAACTCTGGGGTGAATGGAAAGCGAAGTTTCGAATCGGTTCAAGTTGAGGTTCCCGGTGCGCGACGGCGGGCCATCGTGCCCAGCAGGCCCAGGCCGGCGAGCAGCATCGCGGCAACGTGCGGCTCTGGAACCGCCGAGACTTCCAGATTGAACGAGTATCGCAGGCCCGGTTCGAACGAGGTGTCCTGGATCCAGAACGTGTACTGGCCGGCCGGCAAGGCGCCGGTGAACCCGATCGCACCGAGGTGGCCATTGCCCAGATCGGGCAGAAGATCCGTGCCGACCGCTGCGTCCTGGTAATGCATGGCGCCAAGCAATGCGTTGGCGGAGTCAGTGTCTGCGGGCACCGTCATCTGGTTGCCGGCCTGCACTGCCAGGAACGCGCGCACGCCGCCCAGCACAAGGCCTTCTCCAACCCGCAACGCCGTCAACGCCCGGCCGCTTGGGACGGTCACCGCCAGGTAATCGAGATCACCCAAACCCATGCTCCCGCGCAATGGGTTGGCACCCAGGTCGAGCACCCATGGTGTCGGCGCAAGGCGGTCGTTGGACAGGTCGCCTTGCGCCTGTTCGTCGAAAGACGCGGCGTGCACACTGCTGATGGCCGTGAGGCCGACGATACCCAAGGCACAAAACATATTCTTCATGGGAGAACTCCAGTGTGGCGCCCAATACGCCACCAAGGTTGGCCGGTACGAACTGAATCCCGAAATAAGCAAGCGGGCCCGGACGGAGCAGGCGCTCCAAGCGCCCCTCACATCCCGGCCCTCATTCATTCCATCAGCCGCGAAGCCGGGGCACCGCTTGTTGCGGAGCCCGGCATCGGCAGCTACCCAACCCAACAGGCCTGCTCAGTCCTTGTTGCGGCGACGGCGGATCATCGTGCCCACCAGGCCCAGGCCAGCCAGCAGCATGGCATAGGTCTCCGGCTCGGGAACAGCCGAGATCTGGATCGTGCGATCGACACCGCTGTTGGGGTGCTGGATGTTCACGAAAGCCTTGTTCGGGTCAGTCTTGTCGAAATACAGACCGGTGAACTCGGAGCCGGTCGTGCCGTTGGAAGCCCAACGGCCGATGCCTTCGTTTGCGTCGAGCAGGTCACCGTCCTTGTTCAGATCACGGGCAAACCAGATGTCGTCGTCCGTTCCGCCATTGCGGTCTTCGATGATGTAGATGTTGCCGTCGGCGTCGATCGCGATATTGTCGGCGTTGCGCAAAGCGCCACCCACAGCCGAGCCGGTCTGGAAGTTGATCGTCGTCGAATCGGCAAACAGCTTGACCAGGCCGGTGGCGAGATCGAGGTTGTAGACGCGGCTGGTGCCGGTGCCGCCATTGCCGTCATTGTCGGAGTCGGTGGTGGCCCAGTAAAGGCGCTGCGTGCCTCCGGTCACATTCTGGATCTCCAAATCTTCCGGGCGGTTGTAACCGGTGCCGCCGACCAGGGTCGATGCAGCGCGGCCGTCCACGGCAAAGGCGCCGCCACCGAGGTTGATCATGGCGCTGAAGGTCGTGGCGGTCACCGTGCCATTGGTCGTGGTGATGGGTTCCCAGACAGACGCACCGGCCACGGCCGGGCCATTGCTACCTTCGAACTGACTGCCTGCGCCGACCTTCAGCACAAAGGTCTGGCCCTTGTTGAAGTAGCTGTCGCCGTTGATCGCGCTCGGTACGCCCGAGACATACTTGAACACGCCACCACCATTGAGTTCGTCGACGAAATACATGGACTTCTGGCTGTCGAAGGCCAGGCCTTCGTGCGACACGCGCGGCAGCACGTTGCGCTGGACCACGTTGGCACCGTTGGCAATGGCCGTCGTCGGGTTGGTGATTTCAAACAGGCGGCCCTTGGAGCTGCCCGTTCCCCAGGACTCTTCGGCCGTCAGGTAACTGCCCCATGGGGTCCAGCGCGATGCGTCGCCAGAGACAAAACCCTGCGTGCCGGGCGCCATGATGGTGACCGTCCGGGTGTTGTAGTTGGTGTTCCACAGGTCGATGCGTTGCACGCCACCGGTGCCGGTCTCGAACGGCATGAACAGGTAGCGGCCGGCGTCCGGGCCGGTTTCGTTGGCGGCGATCATGTCCCAGTTGCCTGAATTGGAGCCGGGCACCAGGGTGTTCTGCGTGAGCCGGTCGGCGATCGTCTTCTGGCTGAAGTTCGGGCTGGACAAGGTGATGGGGAACGCCTCGTTGGCCGTCGGGCCGGCGGAGCTGGCCAGTGGGGTGAAGTTGGAGAAAAAGCTGAGCTGCGCGGACGCGCCCTGCGAGGCGAATGCCAGCGCGATGGCGCCGGCAACGGGAAGCAAACGGTTCATGGGATTCCTCCGGGAAGTGATGTTGGACTACACAGATGTGGGGCGCCTGGTGGGGATCAGGGTGCCGGCGCAACACCACCCTGCAAAGCGATCATGTCCGCCCGATGTGACAAAGCCGCGAAAAACCAGGCGTCCCCGGATGGTCTTTTCGGATGTCGCGGCAACTGCCATGGTCAGCCATCCGGGCCGGCGAAGGTCAACAGCCGCAATGCAGCCGCCTTGCCCACCGCCTGCGCACGGTTGCTCACGTTGAGCTTGCGCAGGATCTTCTGCACATGGTTCTTCACCGTCGGCGGGCTGATCCTGAGGATCGTGCCGATCTCTTCATTGGTCTTGCCGCTGCGGACCCACTGCAGCACCTGGAGTTCGCGCGCCGACAGCAGGCACTTGGCAGCGGCCACCCCTTCACTCGCCTGCCCCTCGTCTGCCAGCATGCGGTACAGGGCCATGTGCAGGTACGGCATCAACAGACCCAGCAGGTAGGTCTCACGGGCGCCCGGTTGCCCCGGCAGGCGCAGAAACAGGAAAAAGCTGCCGAACTGCCCCTGGATCTCGGGCGGTCCATGGGCCGCAACATGCCCGAAATCATGGGGTGTCACGGCGCCGGACGCATCGCCGCCGAGTCGCACGATCTGTGGCATCCGGCCGTCGCGCAGCCAGTCGTCCAGCACCCGGGGCAAGAATCCGGTCGCCGGGTCGGCCAGCAGCCGTTCCTGCTGGGCGTCGAAAAGCCCGCTGGAGAAAGTCTCGTGCCGGAAACGCATCTGGCTGATGTCCCCATGGGCGCACAACAGGGTTTCATGCGGGATGAAGCGCTGCAGTGCACCCTGGGCCCAAAGGAAAAACTGGAACCGCTTGGTGATCTGGAGTGAACTCTCGAACATCACCAGCAGATGCTCCATATCCTGGTTGTCGAGGCCGTTGAAGGTTTTCATGGGGCGGTCCCTGGCGCGCGCGCCGCCGCGTTGGCCGCAGCGGCGGCGTCATGGCCAAACACCCATTGGCCATACCGGGTGGCGCCTTGCAAGGCGGCGTCCCGCGGTTCGAAGACGGTGCGCAGCGGCGTGCTGCCCGACAGGCTGAAAACACCGACGATCCGGCCCGCCAGTTTCACCTCGCCCCATTCGACGCCACCGGTCATCGGATCGCGGTACAGCTTGCGCAGATGCCGCCGGGGCATCGGGAACCGGCGGTCCTCGGTCAGTTCATCCAGACTGGCCGGATACTGCTTTACGCTGCCAGGCGTGCTGCTGTAATAGGAGGCGATGGCCTGTTGGAACTGGTGCCCGACGAACAGCAGCTCCTCTTCCCTTTCACGCTGGGCCACGGTCTGCCACACCTGTCCGGCCCCGGCCAGGGTCAAACCCATCGCGGCCACTGCGAACAGCAGCAGCAGGTAGGTAAAGCCGCCTTCACCAATTCGCATAGGGTCCCTCCCCGCCGCCGGCGCCACTGCGCAGGTCCCACACCCCGGCACCATCGCCCGGCGGCGCCACGATCTCCCAGGTGTCCATGCTGTCGCTCACCGGGTCCAGCGGGAATCTGCGCAGGTAACGCCGACTCACCAGCTCGCCCAGTTCGGCCGGGTAGCGCCCGGTGTCGGCGTGGAACTTGTCGATCGCGTCGCGAACTACCAACAGGGTCTCGCGCAATGCCGCTTCGCGCGCTCGCGCCAGGTGGTCGAAGTAGCGCGGTGTCGCAATGGTCAACAACGTGGCGATGATCGCCATGACGACCAGCAGCTCGATGAGGGTGAATCCGCGTCGCATGTCACCACTCCCGGTAGGCAACACCGTTCAGGCCGGTGCGGCCTGACAGGGAGTACACGTCAAACACGTCCTCGCCCTCGGCCGGCGCGTCGGGGGGGCTGGCATAGGCTCGTTTGCCCCAGGTGTCCGCAGCCGACACATCCGCCCGGGGCGAGAACGGATCCCGTGGCAAGCGCCGCAGGAAATAGATCTGGCCCCCACCCGGGCTCTTGGCGTCGGCGACACCCGCCGACAACAGATCCAGATTGCGCGGATACCCGGAGCCGTCGGCGCGCCGCTCGACGCGACCGTCATCCACGGCGCGTTTGTAGGCATCGAGCGCCTCGCGCACCTGGCGCAGCGCGGTGCGCAGATCGCGCTCCTTCACGCGTTGCGCCGCAACCTCGGCCATTGGCACCGCAATGGAAGCCAGAATGCCCACGATCGCAACCGTGACCACGAGTTCTATCAACGTGAAGCCGC
The DNA here is from genome assembly GCA_031383745.1 of Rhodoferax sp. Lineage (GTDB taxonomy): Bacteria > Pseudomonadota > Gammaproteobacteria > Burkholderiales > Burkholderiaceae_C > CAISIP01. Next base: position 18,408 of record JANMZX010000708.1, read on the forward strand.
GCTCCGTGCGTGTCATGGACGTGACCCCGGTGGGCTGATCAGAATCGGGCTGACCGTCAATGGCGCTGGTACCGTGTCAACTGCGGCAGGCGCAGCGGCAGCCGGGGCCGGCTGCGGCACCGCCGTCGACGCGGCAGGCGCTGGCTCGACGCCCTGGCTGTCGGCGACCGCACCGACGGGCCCCGTCCGCACCGGATCTGGCGGGGCCGGCGCTGTAGGCGAGCGGGCTTCGCCGGTCACCGTGGACGACAGCGACAAGGCGCGCGGGTCGGAGTTCTTGAGCAGGAATGCCGGTGCACCGACAGCAGACTCGGACCCAGCCGGGATGTTGACTGAGTCCGCGCTCGGCCGCGCCACGTTGCGCACGATACGCGGCGTGATCAGCAACACGATCTCGGTCTTGCTGCTGTTGTCGCGCTGGCTCGAGAACAGGCGCCCGAGCAGCGGAATCTCCCCCAGGCCGGGCAGCCGGCTGGCGCTGCTGCGCTCCTCGTCGCTGATCAGGCCGGCCAGCACCTGGGTTTCGCCATTGCGCAACCGCAGCACGGTGGCGGCGCTGCGGGTGCCGATCTGGTAGGCCAGCGAGTTGGCAGGGCCCTGGATTTCGCGGGCGATGCTGCTCACCTCGAGCCCCACCTTGATCGCGACTTCATCATCGAGGTACACGTTGGGCTCGACCTCCAGCTTCAACCCGACATCGAGGTAGGACACGGATGCGGCAACACCCACATTGGCGGTCGATGTGGTGGTGAACACGGGCAAGCGGTCGCCGATGTGGATCTTGGCCTTCTCGCGGTTCTTCACACGAATGCGCGGATTGGCCAGCAGCCGGCCGTCGCCAGCCTCGCTGCGCAGGTTCAGCATCAGTGCCGGGTTGGACACGAAGGAGGTCAAGGCACCACGGTTCTGCAGGTCGACATAACCCGGTGCCAGCGTGCCGCCCAGATTGGTCGTGGTCTGCGTGACGCCGTTGTTGACGATGGTTGAATTCGTCGTGGGCTGCAGCAGGCCGTAACCGACCTGGTCGGGAAACCGCAGGCCGAGCTCCTGCAGCTTGCCGCGCGTGATCTCCAGCACCTCCACATCCAGCATCACCTCGGGCTCCGCCTTGTCCAGCGATTCGATCAGGCGCTCGACCAGCCGGACCGCGTCCGCCGTGTCCTTGATCACCAGCAGATTGAGCTTCTCGTCGGTGAAGATGTCCCGGGTCTTGACAATCGTGCGGACCATGGCCTGGGCCTGCTTGACGTCCGCATTGGCCAGATAGAAGCTGCGTGTCACCAGCTCCTGGTATTCCCTGGCCTTTGCCGGTGTGTTCGGATAGACCAGCACCGAGTTTTCATTGAGCAGCTTGCGTTCGAGCTGGTTGGTGGCGAGCACCAGCTTGACCACATCCTCGATGGCGGTGTTGCGCACGAATATCGTCACCTTGGTGTCCCCCCGCACGTCCTTGTCAAAGACAAAGTTGATGCCCGATGTGCGCGAGATCACCTCGAACACGGACTTGAGCGGCGTGTCGCGGAATTCGAGCGTGATCGGCTTGGCAAATGGCGAACGCAGCGCGCGCGCAGTCTCCTCGGTGCGGGCCGCTTCTTGACGCAGCACCTGCGACATGCGCAGCGCCTCGGCGTGCGCCGGCGCTTCGGCCAACACGCCGCGCAGCATGCGTTCGGCGGTGGCCTTGTCGCCCTTGTCGAGCGCAACCCGTGCGTCGGCCATCACCAACTCGAGCCGGCGCTGGGACACGATGGCGCTCAATCCTGATCGCGCGCGCGCATTGTTGGCGTCGAGCAGTTGCACACGCTCATACAGGGCGGTCGCCTGTTCCGGGCTGCGCGCCGACTGCTCGGCCTGCGCCTGTGCCAGCAACTGGCCGATGGCGATATCGCGCTGGCGAAAGTACTCCACGCGCAACTCGCGCTGCGCAGGCGCGTCACGCATCGCCTGCTCCAGGCGCAGCACGCCCTCCTCGATGCGCCCGCCAGCAGCAAGGGCTTGCGCCTCGGTGAGTGCCGGATGGCTGCCGCAGCCTTGCAGCACGAGCAAGGCCGCCAACGCCATGGGCCGGGTGCCAGAGAAGAATGTGGTCAATTCGCGCTTCCAAAGTTCAGACGTTGTTGTTCGTTCAGCGGCAGATAGACAAAGGTCATGCCCGCGGCAGTGATGTCGACGACCCGGTAATCGGCCACCACATCGCCCTTGCGCAGGATGTGGGTGCGCGAACCCACATTCAGGAAAGCGACCACGGCGTCGTGCTCCATCAGCTTGCCCTGATACTGGAACGGCAGCGGCGGCGCGGCCGGCACCGGTGGCGGGCTGACTGCTGCCACTGGCGCCACCACCACGGGCGCGCCGGCTCGACGGCCGGCAAACAGATCGGACACCTGCGGCCCGAAACGCGCGGGACCGGGCAGCGCCGGCGCCTGCACGCGCACCGCAACCGGCTTCGACGCCGGGCCCTTCGACACGGGGGCCGACACCGCTTGCGCGTCGGGCGATGGCGCCAAACCAGGCAGATCGACCACCGAGGCGATGGCGGTCGCCACCAGCGCCAGCCCCAGCAACACGTGTCGCATCGATGGCATCAATCGGCCCTCAGGTACAGCGTGATCCGCACGCGCGCCTCGACCGTGCCGACGCCAGCATCCTCGCGGCGCAGGGTGATGTCGTCCAGCGATGCATGCGGATTAGTGTTCAGGCTGTCGGCGAGCCAGCCGCGCAGAGCGGGATAGGTGGAGCGCGTCGGCAGCACCAGCTGGTAGCGGGCCAGCGACGCACCCGCCTCGCGGACCAGCCGGTACTCCCCGCGGGCGAGCTCGACACCACGGGCGGCGGCGGCGGCATGGATCGACGCAATCGTGTCGAGCGCAGCGGTCGGCGCGGGCAAGCCGTCCAGCAACGCAGCCTGCCGCGCACGCAGCAACTCTGGCTGCCCGGGCGGCGGCGCTCCACGCTGGCGCAGGGCCGACTGCTCGGCGCGCAGCTCGTTCGCACGTGCTTGCGCGGGCTGGACGCCGAACACATACAGACCTGCCGCCACGCCGAACAGCGCCAGGCCCGCGGCGGCGGGCCAACCGTGCCGCACTAGCTGGTAACGCACATGTGCCAGGAGGTCAGGCGCGTTCATGGGGCTGGCCGATGCCATCATGGCGCTCCACCCAAAGCCAGCTCTATCGAAAATCGGATGGTGGAAAACGCACCCACCTGACGCTCTTCGTGACTCGACAGCGTCGCGGCGCTGACCAGCGGCGAGGCGCGAAGGTGCATGACGTAGTCCACCACAACGGCCATGGTTCTGGCCTCGCCGACAATGTGGGCGCGGCGGCTCTGCGCCTGGATGTCGACACTGAGCAGGGACACGGTCGAGTCGGTCGTGCTCTCGATGTGCCGGAACAACGCGTCCCACGGAAACTGCAGCTGCGTCGCCATGCGGGCGAGCGCTGCATCACCAGCCGGCGCCGACCCGGCGGTGGTCTGGCGCTGGCGCTGGGCGGCGTCGGGCTTTTGCAGGCGCTGCAGGCGCGCCTGGCGCGCCTCGAGCCGCCGCAGTGTGTCCCGGGCTTCCAGGTACTCCTGGATCAGCACGCCCAGACACGCCAGACCCGCGATCAGGAGGACGACCGCCACGGCCGAAATCCGGCGCGCAGGTCGAGCGAAATTGATGTCGATAGGGTGCACCATGTGGCTCACCCGACTGCGCTGACGCACTGGCTGTTCACAGGCACAGCGCCATGCGGCAGCCCGGACTGCCGCTTGGCATGGCCATGGCCGGCTGCAGCCGGGTCCATCCTGCGGCAGCGACAGAGGCTGGCGCGACGTCGCCGGTTCCCACCAGGTACACCGGCCATGTTGCGTCCGCCATTCCGGCAGCCAGGGCGATCTGGGTCATCATGCCCGGCAGCAGCTGCGCCCAGTCCCTGTCGACCCGCTGGGCGTGCAGACCCACCCAGCCACCCTGGTGCATCAAGCCCAGGGTCAGCCAGTCGGACTCGATCACTCCGAGCCATGCGGTCTTGCCGGCAAGTTCACGGTGCCAGTTCTGCGCCGCACCGGAGAAATAGGGGGTGACGGATTGCAGCCGCGTACCCGCGCTCAGGCAGATGGCGCGCAGCTGCTGCACCAGTGAAGCGTCGACTGCACACGCCGGAATCGCCTTCCTAGGGGGCTGGGCAGCGTGCAATACCGTCCAGTCGTTGGCGGGCGTGCCGAAGGTTTCCGCGAAGCGCAATCGCGCATGGGCCGCCACTTCTTCCTGGCGGGCCAGTTCGGGATGCCAGGCCAGCAGCTGCCAGCGCACGAAACGCCCGGACAACACGATGCACACGGAGCGTGGCCGCACGGTGTCGTCCTTCAGCAGGCGCGTCAGTTCCACCGTGGCGGCCAGCCAGGGCGCCTCGCCGGTACCGGGCGCACACACCAGCTCGTCGAAAGATCCGATCCGCTGGCGCCAGGCGCCTGCCAGCGTCACGCGCGCGACCTTGCCCGCACTGAGCCCGACATGCCAGCGCGTAGCACTAGGCGACCACACGGTTCAACTCCTGCAGACTGGTCTGCCCTTGCCGCACCAGGTCCAGCCCGACCTCGCGCATCAGCCGCGTGCCCTTGCTGCGGGCGGCCTCCTTGATTCGGCGCACGGGTTCGCGCAGGACGATCATCTCGCGCAGCTCATCGTCGAACAGCAGCACTTCTGCCACGGCGACACGCCCCTTGAAGCCGGTGCCGCGACATTGCGCACAGCCGTGGCCGGACCTGAACCGCATGCCGGTGGGATCGGCGATGCCCGAGGCCGCCAGCAATGCGGCATCCGGAACGTCGTCCTGCGCGCAGGCGACACAACTGACACGCACCAGGCGCTGCGCGACGATGCCATTGAGTGCTGCCACCATGCTGTACGGGTCCAGCCCCATGTGGGTGAATCGCCCCAGAACGTCGAACACGTTGTTCGCATGTACGGTGGTCAGGACCAGGTGACCGGTGAGTGCCGCCTGCACCGCGATCTGGGCGGTCTCGCCGTCGCGGATCTCGCCCACCATGATCTTGTCCGGGTCGTGGCGCAGGATCGAGCGCAGACCACGCGCGAAGGTCAACCCCTTCTTTTCATTGACCGGGATCTGCAGGACGCCGGGGAGCTGGTATTCGACTGGGTCCTCGATCGTGACGATCTTGTCGTGCCCGTGGTTGATCTCGCTGATCGCCGCATACAGGGTGGTCGTCTTCCCGCTGCCGGTGGGGCCGGTGACCAGCAACATGCCGTACGGCTCGGCAGCGAGCCGGCGCACGGCCCGCAAGGTGCCGGCGTCAAACCCCAGCACATCCAGCCGCAGCCCGGCCACCGAGTCGGACAGGCGTTGCTTGTCGAGGATCCGCAGGACCGCGTCTTCGCCATGGATGCTCGGCATGATCGACACGCGGACGTCAATCTCCCGGCCCGACGCAGCGACCTTGAAGCGGCCATCCTGCGGAACCCGCCGCTCCGCGATGTCGAGTTCGGCCATCACCTTGACCCGCGAGATGACCTGTTCCGCGTGCTGCGTGCCCTGGGTCCCGCCGACCCGCGCGAGCACCCCGTCGACGCGGTACTTGATGAAGATGCCGGCCGCGGATGACTCCAGGTGGATATCGCTGGCGCCCGTCTTGAGCGCATCGTAGAGCGTGGAATTCACCAACCGGACAACCTGGCTGGTGTCCTCGTTGATGCTCTTGATCGAGATGTCCTGGGCCAGATCGCCGGACTGCGCGGCGTCTGTCATCGACACGATGCCGTCCATCGCGCGCAAGGTTTCCTCGTACCGCGCAAGGTACGCGGCGATGTCGCCGGCATGCGCGAGGCAGGTGTCGAGCGGCCCGCGCACCACTTCATCAACCCAGCTGCGCAGTTCCAGGTTGAACGGATTCGCCAGCACCAGGAGGTATGCGCCCGGGCCGGCATGGAACAGGATGCACTCGCGCCGCAGGGCCTCCGGATACGGGAGCACACCGAAGTCGGGTAGCAGCGCATCCATGTCCGCCAGGCTCGCAAGCGGCAGTTGTACGGTCGCACCGAGCCGCCCGATGAAGGTGGCTGGCTCAGCCGCAGTCACCTCCTGCAGCGCCTGGGTCAGCGGGCAAGCGCTTTGGCGGGCAAGCGCCAGCGCCGCCTCGATCTCGCCGGTGGTAAATCGCGAGGCAGCGGCTTCCGGGCGAAGTGGCATGGTCAACGGATGGTCTCCGCCAGCTGGAAGATCGGCAGGTACATCAGGACCACGATGCCCCCGATCAGCAGGCCCATCAGCAACATCAGGACCGGGCCCACCAGACGCGTGGCCCAATCGGCCCAGCGCGCCATCTCCTCGTCGTGGAAGGCCGCTGCGCGTTCCATCATCTCGCCCATGTTGCCTGCGCGTTCGCCCACACGCAGCATGCGCAGCGCCACCGCGGTCGTGAGACCGGCGGTCTCGAACGACTGCGATATCGTGTGGCCTTCGCTCACTTCGCGCCGGGCGGCGTCCAGGCGGGCCTTCAGCACGTTGGACAGCAGGCCTCCCACCATGTCCAGTGCCGGAACGATGGATATGCCACCGCGCAACAACATGCCCAGCGTGCGGTACAGCCGGGCCAGCTGGTAGACGCGCAGGCGCTCGCCCACCGCCGGAACACGCCACACATGGCCCAGCACCCGTCGGCCCAGCGCGCTCGCGCCGCCCTGCAGCAGGCCTACCAGCAACACGGCCAGCCCTGCCAGACCCACCGCCCAGTACTGCTCCACGGCCTTGCCCCAGTACAGCAGCAGGCGCGAGAGAAATGGCAGATCGCCCCCCATGTCCTCGTAGATGTGGGAAAAGCGCGGCACGACATAACCCATCAGGAAAAGAATCACCAGCCCGCTCACGCCCACCAGTAGCACCGGGTAGATGGCCGCGCTCACGAGCCGAACCCGCAAGGCTTCAAGCTGGGTCGCGTAGGCGATGTAACGCCCGAGCGCCTCGCCCATACTGCTGGTGCGCTCGCTGGCGCGGACGGTTGCCACATACAGCGGTGGAAAGTCCCGCGGCGCGCCCTCGAGCATGTCTGACAGCGAGCGCCCTTCGCGCAAGCCGGTCACGACCTTGTGCAGCACCTGCTGCACCTGCGCCCGGGGCTCCTTCTCGGCCAGGGTCTCGATCGCCTCGACGATCGTGATCCCCGATTCCAGCAGGGACAGCAGTTCGCGGCTGAACAAGAGCACCGGAAAGGGCGTCGGGCTGCGCACCAGCAGCCCCGACAGCCTGGGCGTGCGCGACACCGACACCACCGACAGACCCAATGCGGCAGCCTGGCGCGCGGCATCCTGCGCATCGGCGGCATCGAGCAGCGTCATGCCGATGCCAGCGTCCGGCTGCATGGTCTTCACGCGGTATTGCATCGTCACCAGTTCACGATGTCTTCGGCTTCGCCGGCGCCACCCGGCTGGCCGTCCTTGGCATAGGACAGCAGGTCGTATTCGCCGCGTTCGCCCGGGAACCGGTACACATACGGATGGCCCCACGGGTCCAGCGGCACGCCCTTCTTGAGATACGGCCCCGCCCATTTGGCCTCGCCGACCGGCCGCTGGTTCAGCGCTGCCAGTCCTTGTTCGGCCGACGGATAGCGCCCGACGTCCAGCCGGTACTGGTCCAGCGCCTTTTCCAGCGCGTCGATCTGGGCACGCGCGGTCTTGGTTTCCGACTTGCCGATCTGGGCAAAGAACCTGGGTGCCACAAAACCGGCCAGCATGCCGATGATCACCATCACGACCAGCAACTCCAGCAGCGTGAAGCCGCGGGCGCGGCGCCGGAACAGGGAACGGATCGGAGTCATGAGGTACCTGGAAGTTGCTGCGATGGTCAGGGTGGCCACGCAGTATGGAAGCGCGATGTGACAGGTCGGTTAAACCAATCGCTTGGGAGGGAACATGTCACTTTCAAGATGCAGAAATAGTCCTATCGGACTACCACGGCCGGGCCAATGAGGCGCCAGCATCACGCCAGTGCCACGCTCCCATGCGTTGCGGCCGGGCGGCCGGATGCCGCCGGCAGGAACCCCGGCGCGCTGGTTGCCGCTACTGCGCGCCAGGCTCCGCTGAAAAGCTGTAGCCGTAACCCCTCACCGTGCGAATCCACACATCATGGCCACCTGGGTGCAGGGCTGAGCGCAGTCGCCGGATGTGGACATCCACGGTACGTTCGTCGCCGAAGAACTGAGGGCCCCAGACGCGGTCGAGAAGCTCGGCGCGGCTGTGCACCCGATCTGCATGCGTCATCATGAAATGCAGCAAGCGAAATTCCGTCGGCCCGAGTTCCAACCCGACACCCGCCGACACAACCCGCGGCCCAACCGGTTCGACGCGCAGACTCCCCATCACCACCGGTTCATTGCCCGACTTCGGCAGCCGTCGCCGCAGCACCGCGGCAATGCGCGCGAGCAGTTCGCGGATCGAAAACGGCTTGGTGATGTAGTCGTCGGCGCCGGACTCGAGTCCGACCACCTTGTCGCGTTCCAGCGCGCGACCTGTCAGCAGAATCAACGAGATGCCCCGGGTTCGCGCATCGGAGCGCAGGATGCGCAACAGCTCCAGGCCGGACATGCCTGGCAGCATCCAGTCCATCACAATCAGGTCGGGCACGCTGGCGCGCAGCAGGCCTTGCGCGCCTTCGGCCGTGTCAGTACGCTGGACCTTGTGGCCGGCGCGCAGCAGGTTGACGGCGACCAGTTCCTGTATTGCGGGTTCATCCTCGACGACGAGAATTTGAGCTGCCATGCGACCCTGGATTTCGTTGCTGAATTCCGTGCGAGTCTAGGCGTCGCGCATGACCATTTGATGGCAAGCCGAGGCGCCTCGGGCGCCCCGTCAAGGCCGGACACCCTGGCCGCCGGCAGGCAGCCGCTCAGCAAACAGGTACTACTTGGGTGGGCGCATCTCGACGATCTGCAGGGAGATGTCGAACAACTTCGCCTTGCCGGCGAAATAGCGGTCGATGCGCCACTCTTCGAGGATCTTCAACGCCATCTGGAAACGATCGAAATCGAGCCGATAGATGTCCGAGATCGCGAAGTCCGATTCGGACTCCAAAGCCAGCACGAGGCGGGCCAGAACCTGTGCCGAGGGATTGGCTGGATCGCGCTCGACGAAACGTCGGACTTCCTTGATGATCTGCATGGTGTACTCCCGGGTAATTGACGGATTGGTGGCGCATGGTCACTGCCAGTGCATGCGGCGACAAAATGTTCTTGACTGTAGATGAGACGTCGCCGGAAATTGTGGCGGCACGATGTCAGTACGATGACATCGCACGGGATTCGACAGGCCGACCCGCCCACAAGGCGGGCCACAATGCGGGCCACAAGGCCCGCCAATCGGTCACGGTTGTGTCACATGTTTGGCACATACTGGCGCACTTTTCCCAGAAGCGCGATCAACCCATGAACGAACCAGACAATGCCGGATTGAACCAACGCGTCCATCCGCGCGT
>JANMZX010000709.1:0-14007 GCA_031383745.1 Rhodoferax sp.
CGCACCCGATCGAGCCGCGCTGCGGCACGCTGGCGGCGTTGCTTCTCCTCGCGGGCATGAGCCCGCAGCGTCGTCGCGCCTTGCCAGCCCACCACATCGCAGCCCGCTCGGGCGCGTCCAACTGCCGAATCTAGGATGATCACCGCAGCATGGGAGTGCCCGAAAAATCAGCCGTGACCCGTGCCGCCCCACCCAGGCCCGCCGCTTGCGGGCTTTTTCATGCCTGCAATGTCGATGAGCAAGCGCGCCACGTCTGCGTCAACATGTTGGATTGTCACGGTATCCAATCAGCGGCATATTCCGATACGGGACGGGGTGCATTGATTCAAGGCGACTCACCCGGCGACAGCGGATCATCAACTGAAACGAACGTCGACAGACGCCGTAAAACGCAGGAGGATGGTTGTCCTCGCCGGATTCGCAAAGTGTCCGGCAGGGCAGCAGTCTGCGCAGCACGGTTGTAACTGCCGGATCCTCAACCAGTACGAAGCCAAGATGATTTTGATAGGCGTGTTGGCCGTGCTGATGGTGCACTATGGGCACAGTCGACAGGAATTCTTGTCAGTACGTTGTCCGTACGGTATGATGAAAACACTTTGCAAGGAAGCCCCATCGTGACCACCGCAACGCATTCCAAATCCGAGCGCATCGATGTGCGCGCCAGTGCGCCCGTCAAGCAACTGCTGCAGGAAGCCGCGCGTGTGTCGCACAAGAACGTGAGCGAGTTCTTGCTGGATGCGGGCATCGTCGCCGCCAATCAGACTCTGGCCGATCGCACCCGCTTTGAACTGACACCTGAGAAGTGGCGGGAGTTTCGCGCGGCGCTGGACCAACCCGTCAGCGCCAAGCCGAAGCTCCGGGACCTTCTTTCCAAGCCGGGATTGCTTGGTTGAGTTCACCGGCTTACGAGCCAGTTCGCAAACTGGCCGGTGCGGACGCCGTTGAGTCCTTCGATTGCGGTCAGCCCGCACTCAATCAGTTCTTGCAGCGTTTTGCGCTGATCAATCAAAAATCCAACAGTGCGCAAACCTATGTTTGTTGCCGAGCGGGTGTGGTGGTCGGCTTTTACAGTCTGGCAGTGGGCAGTGTCGGACCGGCAACGGCAGCTCCCCGAGTGGTCAAAGGCATCCTCCAGCACCCTGTGCCGGTGATGATTCTGGCGCGCCTGGCGGTGGATCTCCAGCACCAGGGCGTCGGACTCGGCAAGGCACTTCTCAAGGATGCATTGAAACGCACCGCGCAAGCGGCAGAAATCGCCGGGATACGTGCCCTGCTGGTTCACGCCAAGGACGATACCGCTCGGCAGTGGTACCTCAACTGGGAGTTCGAGCCCAGTGCAACAGCCCCGTTTCACCTTTTCCTATTGATGAAGGACATCAAGGCCATGCTGGCAAGAAGTGATGCCTGATCGTCCGGCTTTTCCGTTCGACTTTCAAGGATGGCTGCGGGCCGGCGACAAACATTCACTGACTTCGAGCGTGGAACTCGGATGGCGAGCCGTCCATTCCATCCAGTTCTCGTGCTTGAGCCCTTTGACCCGCCGGAAGTCTTCCACATTGTTTCTCACCAGAATCGGTCCGAGGCTGCGCGCGTGCACCGCGATCATCAGGTACATGGCAGCCGCGTGCTTGGTGGGCCTCAGGGAGCCTCCTGACTTGGGCACCTCGCGCTGACAAGGCGCGCAGCGCCACCCCGGCTGCGGTTTGGCAGTGCAGACACCGAACGCCCAAACACCTTGGACCAGCGCACGGTCCGGAGCCTGATCCACACTCGCCTGTCGCTGGGCCCTGCCAAGCGTCTCACTTCGAGAAGTGGTCGACAACAAAACGATGCGCCGCATACACGTCGCACTCGGTCCTGTCAGGCCAGTTCTCCGGCCACGATCCCAGTTGAACGACTACGGCGTCATCGTCTGGAAACAGGTGCAGGAACTGCCCACCGTTTCCCAGTGCGGCAAACCCTTCGCCCTCGCTCAGGGACCACCACTGGTAGCCGTATCCAACCCGGATCTGCTTGTGCTGGACGCGGCAAGTTCGATTGAGCCGCACGTGCTCTCTGCCGGCCTTCACCATCCAGTCACGAATCGGCGTGTCGGGCGTGTTGCCGACCGCCTTGACGTTGCGCAGCACGTGCTGGCCGAACCGGCCGAGATCCCTGGCGGTCGCGTAGAAGCAGCAGAACGCGGCCGGTGTGTTCTGCAGATCCGCCTTCCATCGCGCCTGGCTCCGCATTCCGGCTTTCGACCAGATCAATTCGCTCAGCATCTCGTTCAGGTGGTTTGCTCCCCCGGCCCTCCTGGACAGCGCCTCCACGGTCAACCCGACGAGGGTTGAATCCAGCCCGGAATACTGAAACGGGCGGGTTGGCCACAGCCAGAAGTCGCGGTCAGCGTACGCGCTCGCAGCCTGCAGGAATGTCTTGCCTTGTGCGGCTTGTGTCGCATGGTCGACCGTCCAGACCTTCAGGCAAGTGGCACTGTCGTCGAATTTCAGCCGGCTCGTCATCGTCAGTGCCTGGGCGACAGTGACCTGTTGCAGGTGGGTTGCCGGGGGCAGCCCTGTGACAAACCGCGACACGGGTTCGTCGAGCGAGAAGCCGCCGTGTGGATGCGGGCTGGACCAGACATGCCCCAGCAGCGTCGATACGATCGACTTCGCCACAGATGCGACGCCGTACAACTTTTGCGGCCCGTTCGGGCCAGCCGTGGCACGGCAGTGGCTGTCGGTCGTGTCGTAGTATTCGTACACCAGATTCCCACCCTTGATCACCAGCAGCGCGCAGGTGCTGGAATCCTCCATGACGGTTCGCAGGTCGCAGTTTCCGGGTTTGGAACACGCAAACGCGCCGCCGATGGGTGGCGCCCCCGGACTGCCCCAGGGGTCAGGTTGCGAATCCAGACCCCGGTTGTAATTCACCATCTGGTTGTTCGACGCCTCGCCTGGAACAGGATCGGCGTAACACCTGAGCGGCAGCGCAGACACCGCCGGCATCGCCCAGGTCGCACCGACGAGACATGCAATCAGCGCTGGCAGGAGTCTTTGTCGCGACGTATTCAGCAAATTCATGGCAGGCACCTCGCTACCGGCATTGTGCCCAATCGGCCACCGCATCCGGCAACCATCCTGGCACCGCAAGCGACTGAAAGGTGCGCGTGCTCCGGCGGTGTCGACGCCGTGAAGCAATTGGCGTTGGCCACGGTGGGGCATGACTGCCTACGTGCTCTCGGGCATTGCGTTCTTCTTGGACCGCCACAGCCCGAATCCCGTCCACGCCGGCTCGTGCACGTGCGGGACTCGGCAATGTCGACCGCAACCGTGTGCCATCGCACAGAGTTGCTGCGGCGCCGGAATCAGACTGCGACATGCATCAATCTCCTGCCGCGCGGCATCGGTCATAGTGGCGTCATGCGTTACACGACGCCGTTCGAGGACATTTGATGCGATTGCACGATGAAACGGGTACTGCCGTGACCCGGCGCCCGATCGGCAGGCTCCTCGCGCCGATTGCCGCAACGGCACTCGTGCTGCTCCCCGCTGCCGCTGCCGCCACATCGATCTGCCGCTGGGTGGACGAGAACGGGCGCTCGCAGATCTCGGACGTGGTACCGCAACGCTACAAGAGCGTCGCAAGCTGCATCGATTCGCGTCACTACGAACTCAGCCCCGAACAGCGGCGGGAGGCCGACCAGCGAGCGGCCGACGAGCGGTCCCGCGCCGCTCGCGCGGCAGCCAGTGCGCCGATGGACACCGCGTCCGCCGCGGCAAGTGCAGCGCCGGCAGCGCCCCTGCCAATCGTGAAACGGCCCGTCGAGGTCGTGACGGACGCGACCGATTGCCCTACCTGGTGGCGCCTGTACGACGAGAGCAGCGCCTGCTTCGGGCCCCACAGGACGGTCCGGGGGGGCATGAAACCGGAGGCGTTCGACCTGTGCAACGAGGTGCCGAGCCCCGAGCCCAAGTGCGGCCTGCGAAGCAACTGAATCGCGGCCGCGCCAGGCCCACGCACTGACACCGGAGAACGATGACGCGGCCCCGGAGTCCGCCGCGCTGCGGCCTGGTCAGCCCTGGTGCAAGCTCACTTCGGGGGCCGGTGCAATGCGCACAGCTTGTTGCCATCGGGGTCGCGCAGGTAGGCCAGGTACAGTTTGCCGACCGGGCCTTCGCGGAAACCCGGTGGGTCTTCGCAGGTCGTGCCGCCATTGGCCAGCCCGGCCGCATGGAAGGCATCGCCCTGCTCCGGGGACTGCACCGTGAACCCGATGGTGCTGCCGTTGCCGTGTGTCGCGGGCTCGCCGTTGATGGGCGTGGAGATCGCGAAGGTGCCGGTCGGGCTGCGGTAGAAATAGCGGTTCTTGTTGGCAACCCCGGGCGCGATGCCCAGCGTGCCGAGCAGCGCGTCATAGAACTTCTTCGACGCTTCGAGGTTGTTGACGCCGAGCATCACGTGGCTGAACATGGGCTTCTCCGTTGGTGCCCGGTCGCGGGCCAGTCTGAACCAGTTGCGATGGTACCGGAAGGTGTCGCCTGGACCTGCTGCTTCGTGGTCGCGCGGGTTCAATCACAGGCAACGAAGCGGCGCTCCCGACAAATGCGCGCCATGCGCCGCGCTTCCTCGATCTGCGCCGGCGACAGGCTCTTGGACATGTCCCCGCGCACCTTGAGCGCGTCGGCGTCGCCGGCAGCGGCGGCAAGTTCGACCCACATGTAGCCACGCGTCGCATCGCGTGGCACCCCCTTGCCTTGCCAGTAGGCGATGCCGATCGCCGTGTGTGCCATCGCATAGCCGCGTTCCGCGGCCAGGCGATACCACTTGAGCGCGTCGACGGCGTCTGGCGGCACGCCACGACCGGCGGCGTACATCCCTCCGAGATTCATCTGCGCTGGTCCAAAGCCGTGGTCGGCGGAAAGGCGGTACCACCGCAGCGCTTCTGCGTAGTCCCGCGCCACCCCACGCTCGAACTGGTAGGCGATGCCCAGGTTGAACTGCGCCACGGGCTTGCTGCTGCCCTCGCTGTCTGCGGCCATGCGGTACCACCTGACGGCCTCGGCATGGTCTTGCGCCGTGCCCTGTCCGTTGGTGTACGCGTATCCCATCGCCACTTGCGCCTGCCCGCTGCCCTGCAGCGCCGCCTTGCGGTACCAAGCGAGCGCCTCGGCATGGTTGCGGCCGACGCCCTTGCCAAGCGCATACGCCTCGCCGATCAGCAGTTGCGATGGCGCATGGCCGTGGGCGGCGGCCAGCCGAAACCATTTCACCGCCTCCGCGGGATCCTGCAAGGTGCCGGCCCCGGTCCAGAACAAGCGACCCAGCGCATGTTGCGCCTGCATGTCGCCGTCCTGGGCGAGCGGCTGCAGGATCCGGGCCGCCGTCGCATAGTCGCGGCGGGCCAGCGCCGCTGCCGCATCGTCGACGGGCCCGGCCTGGACCGCAGCCATCGCAAACAGCCAGGTGTTGATTGCCTTGCACAGCAGACGCATCATGTGGGACCTCCACCATGGAGATTGGGCGCGGGATCACCGGGCGCTGTCAATCCCCGGCTTGCGCGGCCGATGGGCCGCGCCGAGGTGCGGCCACTCCGACGAACCGATAACCCTGCTTGATCCGGGTCATTTCCAGCAACGACTTCTGAATTTTCAGTAATTACTGAAAATTCAGGAACTCAAAGACAAGGCCCGCCATGCACCTCCCTCCCCTGACCCAGCGTTTTGTCCTGCACTTCGGCGAAATGGGTAGCCGCTGGGGCATCAACCGCACCGTGGGCCAGATCTACGCGTTGTTGTACGTATCGCACAAACCCATGAATGCGGACGAGGTGGGCGAAGCACTGGGGTTTTCGCGCTCCAACGTCAGCATGGGGCTCAAGGAACTGCAGTCCTGGAGCCTGGTGCGGCTGATCCACCAGCCCAACGACCGGCGCGAGTATTTCCAGGCACCCGAGGACGTGTGGGCGATCTTCCGCACGTTGGCCATCGAGCGGCGCAAGCGCGAGATCGACCCCACGCTGTCGATGCTGCGCGATGCGCTGATGGAGCAGCCCAGCGTGGCCGAGGACATCCACGCGCAGGCCCGCATGAAGCAGATGCATGCATTCATCGAACTCATGACCGACTGGCTCGACGACATGCAGAAGATGGATTCGGCGACCCTGGCCAGCCTGATGAAACTCGGCGCCAAGGTGCAGAAACTGCTGGAGGTGAAGGACCGGGTCAAGCAGGTCTTCGCCCTGTCGTCGTCGCCGCCAGCACCGGCAAATCCCGACACCCAGGAGGAAAAAAATGGAAACCTTTGACCCCGTCATCCTGGCGCGCATCCAGTTTGCCGCCAACATGAGTTTCCACATCCTGTTCCCGACCATCAGCATCTCGCTAGGCTGGGTGCTGCTGTACTTCAAGACGCGGTTTGTCGCGACCGGCAGGCAGCACTGGATGGCCGCCTACCAGTTCTGGGTCAAGGTCTTCGCGCTCACGTTCGCCCTCGGCGTCGTGAGCGGCATCACCATGAGTTTCCAGTTCGGCACCAACTGGCCCGGTTTCATGAACACGGTGGGCAATGTGGCCGGGCCGCTGCTGGCCTACGAAGTGCTGACCGCCTTTTTCCTGGAAGCCACCATGCTCGGCATCATGCTGTTCGGACGCGGTCGCGTGAGCGAGCGGGTGCACACGGTAGCCACCTTCCTGGTGGCGGCCGGCACCACCGCATCGGCATTCTGGATCCTGGCGCTGAATTCATGGATGCACACGCCGGCGGGGTTTGTCATGGTCGACGGGCAGGCCCATGTGACCAGCTGGTTCGAGGTGATCTTCAACCCGTCGTTTCCCTACCGCTTCACCCACATGCTGATCGCCTCCGGACTGACGGTGGCGTTCCTGCTGGCCGGCATCAGCGCCTACCGCTGGCTCAGGAACGACCGGGGCGCCGATGTGCAGGCCGGCCTGCGCACTGGCCTGCTGGTGGCCGCGGTGCTGATCCCGATCCAGATCGTGGTGGGCGACCTGCATGGCCTGAACACCCTGCGCCACCAGCCCGCCAAGATCGCTGCGATGGAGGGCATCTGGGACACCCAACGCGGTGCGCCGGCCGTGTTGTTCGCTCTGCCCGACGCGGCCACGCAGTCCAACCGGTTCGAGATCGCGGTACCGGGACTGGCATCGTTCTACCTCACGCATGACTGGAACGGCGAAGTCCAGGGCATCAAGGCATTCGGCGACAAGCACCCCCCGGTGGCACCGGTTTTCCTTGCCTTCCGGATCATGGTGGGGGTTGGGCTGCTGATGCTGCTGGTCAGCTGGTCGGGCGCCTGGCAAACGCGTCGCCAGCAGGCGATCCGGCCGTGGCTGGCCCGGGTGCTGGTGGCCATGACGTTTGCCGGATGGGTGGCGCTGATAGCCGGTTGGTACGTGACCGAGATCGGGCGCCAGCCCTGGCTCGTACAGGGCGTGCTGACGGCTGCCCAAGCCGCATCGCGGGTTCCGGCCAGCAACATCGCACTCACGCTGTCGCTCTATCTCAGCCTGTATGGCGCGCTGTTGGTGGCCTACATCCGCGTGGTGTTTCACCTGGCACGCAAAGCCGCGCAGGTGGCCGCCAACGCACCGCCCGAGCGGCCCTGCCACGCCGAATCCCCGATCGCTGGAGCGCAACATGCCTGAACTGGTGCCGGACCTGTCCCAGGCGGCCGGCTGGCTGCCCCTGGCGTTTGCGCTGGTCATGGCGTTGGCGATGCTGGCCTACGTGATCCTGGACGGTTACGACCTGGGAGTAGGTGTGCTGCTGCGCCGAGCGGACGACACCCAGCAGAAGGACACCATGATCGCCAGCATCGGCCCGTTCTGGGACGCCAACGAGACCTGGCTGGTGCTGGGCGTGGGTGTGCTGCTGGTGGCCTTTCCGCGCGCCCACGGCGTGATCCTGGGTGCGCTGTACCTGCCCGTGGCGCTGATGCTGGTGGCGCTGACGCTGCGCGGTGTGGCGTTCGACTTCCGGGTCAAGGCCCGGGCCGAACACCAGCCGCTGTGGGACCGCGCCTTCTACACCGGGTCACTGCTGGCCGGATGGTCGCAGGGTTTCATGCTGGGCGCCCTGATCACCGGCTTCAAGGCCGACCTGGCCAGCCGGCTGTTCAGCGCGCTGATCGGCCTGTGCCTGGTGGCAGCCTACTGCCTGCTCGGCGCCGGCTGGCTGATCATGAAAACCGAAGGCGCCCTGCAACTCAAGGCGGTCGCGTGGGCGCGCGGCAGCTGGTGGTTTGCCGCCGCCGGCGTCGCGGCGATTTCGCTGGCGACACCGCTGGTGAGCGCACGCATCGTCGACAAGTGGTTCAGCTTCCCGAACCTGGTTCTGCTGTTCCCGATCCCGGCCGCCACCGTGGTGCTGTTCCTGGTGATGGCGCGCAGCCTCAAGCGCCTGCCCCTGCGGCTGGCACAAGGCAACCAGTATGGCGCCGCCGTGCCCTTTGCCTGTACCGTGGGTGTCTTCCTGCTGGCGTTCTACGGCCTGGCCTACAGCCTGTTTCCCTGGCTGGTGGTGGACCAGCTGAGCCTGTGGCAGGCAGCCAGTGCACCCGAGGCGCTGCAGGTGATCTTCTACGGTGTGGTGGTGGTGGTGCCGGTCATCATCGGCTACACGGTGTTTGCGTACCGCGTGTTCTGGGGCAAGTCCACCGCACTGCAATATTGAGCGTTGAGCGTCCCCCGGGCACGGTATGGCGACCCTGCAGCGCGGTGCGCTTTGACAGGCCACGCCATCCGGCTTGCCGCCCGCGGACGGGTGAAAGCGCAACCAGGGCCGATCCGCGCCTGTCTATACTTGGCGGTAAGTTCACACGGGGCCCCACATGAAAAAGTCGAATGATGCGCGTGGCAGTGCCAAGACCGCGCGTGGTCGCGGCGATGCCCCGGTCAAGCTCGACGAGGTCGCCAAGGCCGCCGGTGTATCGCCCAGCACCGTGTCCCGGATCCTGAACGGCACTGCCAGCGTGAGCGAGGCCAAGAAGAAGGCCGTCGACGACGCGATCGCTGCGCTGGGGTTTGTACCCAACCCGGTGGCGCGTGGCCTGGCTGGCGGGCGGACCTGGAGCGTGGGGGTGATCACCCAGGCGATCGACAGCCCGTTTTACGGCGTGGCCCTGCGCGGCATCGAGGACGAACTCGACCCGGCCGGTTACTGCCCGCTGTTCGTCAGCGGGCACTGGGACGCGAAGATCGAAGCCCGCTGCATCGACGTGCTGCGCTCGCGGCGTGTGGACGGCATCATCGTTCTCACCGGCCGGCTGGCCGACCCGGTGCTCAGGCAGTGTGCCAAGCGCATACCCGTGGTCGTGACGGGCCGCTCGCTGCGTGCGCCGGGGCTGTTCTCGCTGAACTTCGACAACTTCGAGGGCGGGCGCATCGCCACCCAGCACCTGATCGATCTCGGCCACCGCCACATCGCCTTCATCTCTGGCGACCCGGACCATCCGGATGCCTCGGAGCGGCTGCGCGGTTACCGCGCTGCCCTGGAGGCTGCCGGGATCAAGTACGACGCTGCACTGGTGGTACCCGGCACCTACCAGGAGATCAGCGGCCTGCTGGCCGTCGACACCCTGCTCAAGAACCGCCAGCGCTTCACCGCCATCTTCGCCGCCAACGACCAGATGGCGCTGGGTGCCACACTCGGCCTGCAACGGCGCTCGCTGCGCGTGCCCGAGGATGTGTCGATCGTGGGCTTCGACGACCTGCCCACCTCGCTCTTCGCCATCCCGCCCCTGAGCACGGTGCACCAGCCGGCCTATGAACTCGGGCGGCTGGCCGCCTCTGCCATGCTGCAACTGCTGTCGGGAACAGCGCCCACCGTGACGCCCCCGCCGCCGCGTCTGGTGGTGCGCGAATCCGTGCGCCGGCAGCACAGCTGAGCGTCCCGGCCTGGATGTGGCCGGCAGGGATAACCCTTACCGCGAGCCGCAAAACCCGAACCTATAATTAATTTGAAAGCGCTTTCATGAACGGCGCTATCGGCATCCATGAAGGCAATCATGGCGGCCTGGGGTCCAAGGTCTGACGGAGCAGGAACTCGGATGCGCACTTCAACCCGGCGGCATGCACCGGCACGGCGATGGGCGGCACTGGCGCTGGCGGTGCTGCTGTGCACGGATGCGAGCGCGCAGCAGACGTTGACCATCGCCGCGTTTCCGGCCGTCGACGAGATCGTGCGCTCGGCGATCCCGCGGTGGAAACTCAGCCACCCCACGGTCGACATCAAGGTCATCAGCCGCCAGTTCGCCGACCACCACACCGCCATGACCACGGCGCTGTCGACCTCGTTCTACCTGCCCGACGTGATGGCGCTCGAAGTCGGCTACGTGGGCCGCTTCGCGCAGGGCGGCGGGCTGGAGGACCTGTCCGGGCCGCCCTACAACATCGCGCAGTTCCAGTCGCGCTGGGTGCCGTACGCCTACCAGCAGGCCACCAGCCGCAAGGGCACCGTGGTGGCCGCCCCGGCCGACATTGGCCCCGGCACTCTGCTCTACCGTGCCGATGTGCTGGCCAAGGCCGGCATCACCGAAGCCGAATTGACACAGTCCTGGGACAGTTATGTCGCCAGCGGCGCCAAGATCAAGGCTGCCACCGGCGCTTACCTGATGGCCCATGCGCGTGACATGAAGGACATGATCATCCGCACCGGCATCCAGCCCGGCGAGGGTCTGTATTTCGACAACCAGTCCAAGGTGCTGGTGACATCGCCCAGGTTCGTGCGGGCGTTCGAGCTGGCGCGCAAGGTACGTCAGCAAAAACTCGATGCGCGCGTGTCCTCGTGGTCGAACGAGTGGTCCGAGGGTTTCAAGCGCGGCACGATCTCGACCCAGTTGACCGGTGCCTGGCTGGCGGGCCACCTGAACAACTGGCTGGCGCCCAACACCAAGGGCCAATGGCGCGCGGCGCAGTTGCCTGAGGGCGCATTCGCGGCCTTTGGCGGCACCTTCTTCGCGATCGCACGTGGTGCGCCAGCGGCCCAAAAGGCACTGGCTTGGGAATTCATCCAGATGATGACCCTGAACCGCGAAGTCCAGCTCGGGGCTTTCAAGTCGCAAGACGCGTTTCCCTCCCTGCGGGAGACCTACGATGATCCCTTCTTCGACCAGCCGATCGAATTCCTCGGCGGGCAGAAGGCGCGTGTCGGCTGGCGCTCGGCGGCGAGCCGCATCGCTGCGGTCAGCGTACACAAGCAGGATGCCTTTGCCGACGAAGTGATCGACACCGAGCTCGACAAGGTTCTCGACCGCGGCAAGGACATCAACGAGGCCTTGGCAGACGCCCAGCGCCTGCTGCAGCGGCGCGCCCTGCGCTGATCCGCCGACACGCCCCACCACCAAGCCGCCATGAAGCTACCCGCCGCACTGCGCCTGTCGCCCCGCTGGGCACCCTATGTCTACCTGGTCCCGTTCTTTGCGCTGTTCGGCGTGTTTGGGCTGTTTCCGCTGCTGTTTTCGCTCTACCTGGCGTTCCAGTCCTGGGAGCCGACCAGCGGCCTGGGGGCGATGGCCTTCGTGGGCCTGGAGAACTTCGCCTTTGCGCTGCAGGACGAGTGGTTCTGGAAGTCGCTGAAGAACACCGGCTGGCTGGCCCTGGCCTCGGGCGTGCCACAGCACCTGGTGGCGATACCGCTGGCGTATTTCATCCACTCCTCGTTCCAGCGCATGCGCAACGCGGTCGTGGGTGCGTACTTCATGCCCTACATCACCTCGACCGTGGCCATCGCCATCCTGTTCAGCTCGCTGTTTTCCACCGACTTCGGCCTGGTCAACGTGTTCCTGCAATACCTGAGCCATGTGCCGGTGCTGGGCTGGCTCCTGCCCACCGAGCCGGTGGACTGGCTCAACGACCCCGCCAACATCAAGCCCGCCATCGCGATGATCGTGTTCTGGCGCTACGTCGGATTCAACGTGGTGCTCTACCTGGCGGCGCTGCAGACCATCCCCCACGACATCTACGAGGCCGCCACCATGGACGGCGCCGGCCGGCTGCAGCAGTTCTGGTACATCACGCTGCCCAGCCTCAAGCCGATGATCTTCTTCGGCGTGACCCTGTCCGTCATCGGCGGCCTGCAGCTGTTCGAGGAGCCGTTCATCCTGACCGGCGGGCGCGGCGGCTCCGACCAGGCCGGCATGACCACCGCCATCTACCTGTACCGCATGGCCTTCGATTTCAACGATTTCGGCGCCGCCAGCGCGATGTCCTGGCTGTTGTTCATCCTGGTGGCGCTGCTTACGTGGCTCACCAACAAGGCGTTCGCGCCGCGCGGCCCGTCGGCCTGACGCACCGGACTCTCACCATGAAGATCACCCCCGAACGCCTCGCTCCCTGGGCCGCCTACCTGCTGGTGGGTGTGGGCGCCCTGACCATGCTGGCGCCGTTCTATTTCATGTTCGTGTTCGCCACCCATTCGCGCACCGAGATCTTCAGCCTGCCGCCGCCGATGTTCTTCGGCGACGACTTCCTCAACAACCTGAAGATTCTCACCGACCGCATGCCGTTCTGGCGCAACCTGGGCTGGAGCCTGTACGTCGCGGTGGCCTCCACCATCCTGACGCTGCTGTTCTGTTCGCTGGGGGGTTATGCCTTCGCGCTGTTCGAGTTCCGCTACAAGAACGTACTGTTCGGCCTGGTGATGGGCACCATGCTGCTGCCCTCCTTCATGAACATGATCCCGACCTTCATGATCATGGACATCCTGGGCTGGATCGACCAGCCACGCGCCCTGTACATCCCCGGCGCGGCCAGCGCCTTCGGCATCTTCCTGATGCGCCAGTTCGTCGGCTCGTCGATTCCCAAGGACCTGATCGAAGCCGCGCGCATGGATGGCTGCAGCGAGATGGGCATCTTCTGGCGCATCGTGCTGCCATTGCTCAAACCGGCGCTCGGCACGCTGGGCCTGATAACCTTCATCGCCTCGTGGAACAACTTCATCGGTCCGCTGGTGGTGATGCGTTCGCCCGACATGTACACCCTGCCGTTGGCCTTGCGCAGCCTGCAAAGCCCGGTCGACACCGAATGGGGCGCGCTGATGACCGGCTCGGCCATCGCCACCCTGCCGCTGGTCGTGTTGTTCGTGCTGTCTTCGCGCCAGCTGATCTCCGGCCTCACGGCCGGCGCCGTGAAGTGAAACCGCCCATGACCCCAAGAGAAGACTCCCTGCTCGCCGCCACCGCCTTTCCTGATGACTTCGTCTGGGGCGTGGCCACCAGCGCCTTTCAGATTGAGGGCGCCTCGACACAGGACGGCAAGGGCCCCTCCATCTGGGACAGCTTCTGCCGCCAGCCCGGCGCCATCGCTGACGCCAGCAATGGCAACACCGCCTGCGATCACTACCACCGCTGGTCGCAGGACCTGGACCTGGTCAAGAGCCTGGGCGTCGACGCCTACCGCTTCTCCGTCTCCTGGCCGCGTGTGCGCCCGGGCGGACAAGGCGCATGGAACACCGCCGGCCTGGACTTCTACGAGCGGCTGGTGGACGGCCTGCTCGAGCGCGGCATCCAGCCCTACCTCACGCTCAACCACTGGGACCTGCCCGACGAACTCCAGGCGCGCGGCGGCTGGGCGCAGCGCGACACGGTGCACCATTTCGTCGACTACGCGCTGGGGTTGCAGGCGCGGCTGGGCGACCGGGTGGCCAACATCACCACCCACAACGAACCCTGGGTGATGTCGGTACTGGGCCATGAAACCGGTGTATTCGCACCGGGGATCAAGGACCGCGCGGTGGCGATGCAGGTGGCGCACCACCTGCTGCTCAGCCATGGCCTGGCTCTGAAGGCGCTGCGTACACAGGGGTCGAAGGCGCGGCTGGGCATCGTGCTCAATCTCTCGCCGGTCTATCCGGCCAGCACCAGCGCCGCCGACGAGGCTGGCGCATGCATGGAGGACGGCCGGCTGCTGCGCTGGTACATGGACCCGCTGTTCAAGGGCGCCTATCCGTCCGACGTGCTGGAGTTCCTTGGCCGGGATGCACCGCGCATCGAAGCCGGCGACATGC
>JANMZX010000725.1:0-31555 GCA_031383745.1 Rhodoferax sp.
CCGGATGCCGTCGACCTGCGCTGGGTCAGCGCGCTGCTGTACAAGAACGGCGTGATCGAGGAGTCCGGCGTGGCCGCGGCAGTCCTGAACCACCCGGCCACCGGCGTCGCCTGGCTGGCCAACAAGCTCGCGCCGTGGGGCGAGTTCCTGGAACAGGGCGAGATCGTGCTGGGCGGCTCCTTCACCCGGCCCACCAGCGCCGAGGCCGGCGACACCTTCCACGCGGACTATGGCGCCCTGGGCGCGATCGCCTTTCAATTCGTCTGACCCTCCCGAGGACTCCCATGCAAACACCTGTCAATACCTTCAAGCTCGCCCTCAAGAACCACCAGGCACAGATCGGCTTCTGGCTCAACCTGGCCAACCCGTACAGCACCGAGATCTGCGCCGGCGCGGGATTCGACTGGCTGCTGATCGACGGTGAACACTCGCCAAACGACCTGCGCAGCATCCTGGCGCAGCTGCATGTGATTGCCGGGTACGCGAGCCAGCCGGTGGCGCGCATCCCGGTCGGGGACACAGCGCTGATCAAGCAGTACCTGGACCTGGGGCTCCAGTCGCTGCTGGTGCCGATGGTCGACACACCGGAGCAGGCACGGGCGCTGGTGCAGGCCTGCCGTTATCCGCCCGACGGCGTCCGCGGCATGGCCGGTACCCGCGCGGCGCGCTGGGGCCGCTACCCGAACTACGCCAGCGAGGCCAACGCCCAGATCTGCCTGCTGGTCCAAGCCGAGACGCGGCTGGCCTTGTCGAACCTGGACGCGATCGTGGCCACCGAGGGTGTGGACGGGGTTTTCATCGGTCCCGCAGACCTGTCGGCCTCCATGGGGCATGTCGGCAACCCCGGCCATGCCGAGGTGCAGGACGCCATCGCCGACGCGATCGGCCGCATCACGCGTGCCGGCAAGTCCGCCGGCATCCTGACCGCCGACACCGCGCTGGCGCAGCACTACCTCGCCCTGGGGGCCACCTTCGTGGCGGTGGGGCTGGACACCCAGATCCTGGAGCGCGGCACATCGGCGCTGCTGGGCCAGTTCAAGGGCGCCGGTGCGGCGCCGGCGGCCGCCAGCCGCGACAAGACCTATTCCTGAGGGCGACCGCATGAACGCCCACCTGCATCCGGACGAGCAGCACTTGCGCGTCGAGTTGGCGGCCTGCTACCGGGTGTTCGCCATGCTCGGCTGGACCGAGATGATCTACAACCACATCACGGTGCGCCTGCCGTCCAGCGTGTCGGGCGGCGAGCGACAGTTCCTGATCAACCCGTTCGGGCTGCACTACAGCGAGGTCACCGCGAGCAACCTGGTGAAGATCGATGTCCAGGGCCGGGTGCTGGACGGCTCCACCCACAGGGTGAACCCGGCCGGCTTCACGGTCCATGCCGCGATCCATGAAGGCCTGCCCGGTGCCCACTGCGTGATGCACACCCACACCACGGCGGGCGCCGCGGTGGCTTGCCTGCAGGGCGGGCTGCAGCAGACCAACTTCTACAGCGCGCAGCTGCACGACATGGTGGCCTACCACGACTTCGAAGGCATCACCATCCATGCCGAGGAGGCGCCGCGGCTGCTCGCGAGCATCGGAGCACGGCAGGCCGTGATCCTGCGCAACCACGGACTGCTGGCCTGGGGCCAGACGCTGCCGCAGACCTTCGCGATCCTGTGGACCCTGCAGCGGGCCTGCGAGATCCAGCTGGCCACCTTCAGCATGGGCCCGGCGATCCCGATTGCGCCGGCGGTGGCGCAAAAGTGCACCCGCGACGCGCTGCAGTTCAATCCGCAGCTCGGTGCCGGTCAGGACGTGTTCGATGCGCTGGTGCGACAGGTGGACCGGCTCGACGCGGGCTACCGCCAATGACGCCGGACATACCCAAGCCCGGGCACCCCGGATTCGCCAGGGTCTGCATCGTCGGCGCCGGCGCCATCGGCGGCTGGCTCGGCGCCGGCCTGGCGGATGCCGGATGCACGGTGTCGATGCTGGCGCGCGGCGAGACGCTGGCGGCCCTGGCGCGCGATGGCCTGCAGCTGCACAGCGGCCCGGCCGGCACACCGCGGGTGCAGACCCACCGCGTACGTGCCAGCGCCGACGCCGGTGCGATCGGGCACCAGGATCTGGTGGTGGTGGCGGTCAAGGCTCCGGCCATGCGCGATGTCGCTCGGCAACTGGCGCCGCTGATGGGCCCGGACACGGTCGTGCTGACGGCCATGAACGGCGTGCCGTGGTGGTTCCTGCAGGGTTTCGGCGCACAGCTGCAGGGCACGCGCCTGGACGCGGTCGACCCGGGCGGCGAGATCACGGCCGCGGTGCCGGCGCCGCGCATCCTGGGTGGTGTGGTCCACGCCAGCTGCACCGTGCTGCGCCCGGGAGTGGTGCGACACGGCTTCGGCAACCGGATCATCCTGGGCGAACCGTCGGGCCTGCCCAGCGCGCGTGTGCAGGCCCTGTCCGCGCTGTTCGGCCGTGCCGGTTTCGACGCTCCGGTGACAGACCGCATCCAGCAGGAGATCTGGTTCAAGCTGTGGGGCAACATGACGATGAACCCCGTCAGCGCCATCACCGGCGCCGACAGCCACAGCATCCTTGACGACGACCTGGTGCGCGGCTTTTGCTCGCATGTCATGGCAGAGGCCAAGGAGATCGGTGAGCGCATGGGCATCACCATCGGCCAGCAGCCCGAGGATCGCCATGCGGTCACCCGCAAGCTCGGGCCGTTCAAGACCTCGATGCTGCAGGACGTGGAAGCTGGCAAGGCGGTGGAGCTCGACGCGCTGGTCGGCGCGGTGAAGGAGCTCGGCGGCCTGACCGGCGTGGCCACCCCGTTCACCGACGCGTTGCTGGGCCTGGGCCGGCTGCACGCGCGGGTACGCGGCCTGTACCCGCCGGCTCACTGAGGCCGGTCGACCGCCCGCACCACCAGCACCGGCACCAGCGACGTGCGGATGATCTGCTCCGCATCGCTGCCCATCACCAGCCGCCCCACGCCACGGCGCCCATGCGACCCGAGCACCACCAGCTCGGCCCCCCACAAGCGCGCCTGCTCGGCGACATGGTCACTGAGGCGCCCGGCAAAACCCTCGATCAACAGCGTATCGGCCTCGACCTGTTGCGACTGCGCGTATGCCAGCGCCGCCGCCAGCACCGTCTCGCCACCCTCCTTGAGCAGCTGGAAGATATCGGCCGAGACTCCGCCATACGCCGACATGCTCATCGCCGCCGAGAGCTCGTCGACCAGGTGCAGCAGGCGCACCCTGCCCCCGGTGACTGCGGCCAGCTTGACGGCCTCCTCCAGGCCCTTGCGGGACGTGTCACTGCCGTCGACGGGAACCAGGATGCGTTGGTACATGGTGTGTCCTTGCCAGAAGTGTCGGTTGTCCAGTCGGTCCAGTCGGGTTCAGCGCCGCGCCTCGTAGGCGTGAAGCCGTGCGCGCAGCGCATCGAGTTCCTCGATCAGCTGCAAGGCCAGCGCCGCGCCGGCCGGGTTGACACCCAGGTCCCGCTGCAGGCGCACGGCGACCCGTGCGTGGCGCAGATGCACTCCGGTGAAGCGCCACTGCGTGCTGACGCTGCCCGAGGGTGTGATCACGCCCTCCTCGACCAGCTCCAGCACCAGCGTGGTGGGCGCGTTGCATGCGCGGCACAGATCGTCCAGCGTGAGGTCGGTCAGGTCCTCGAGAATCGGCGCACGGGCCAGCGGCCCGGTCGGATCGTTGGTACCACTGTTCATGCTGCTGCTCCCAATCTGGCGCGCGGGTTGAAAGACGCAAACTGCTGCGCCATGGAACGGAAGGCGGCGCGGGCCGGCTCGGAGTCTGCGACCGGCAGGGCGATCTGCAGCACAAAATAGAAATCGCCCGGCGTGGCGCCGGGGATCCCGCGCCCGCGCAGGCGCAGCTTGCGCCCCGCCCCGGAGCCCGGCGGGACCGTCAGTTCCACCACGCCAGCGGGCGTCGGCACCTCGATCTGTGCGCCCAGCGCCGCTTCCCAGGGGGCCACCGGCAGGTCGAGGTAGACATCACGCTGGTCAATGCGGTAGTGGGCGTGCGGCCGGAACTCGATTTCGAGGTACAGGTCGCCTGCGGGGCCGTCCCCGAGGCCGGGGCCACCCTGGCCGGCAAGACGGACATGCTGGCCGGCGCGGATGCCCTTGGGGATCATGAACTCGATCTGATGTTCGCGCGCCGTGACGCGACCCTGCGCATCCACTTCGGGCACCTGCAGGCTGAGTTTGCGGCTCGCGCCCTGGTAGGCGTCCTCCAGGTCGATCTGGATCCTGGCATGGCGGTCTTCGCCTGCAGCATGGAACGCCGCAGATGCCTTGCGCCGGCCGGCTCCGGGCGCGCCGGCACGCCGGAACAGGGCCTCGAAAAAGTCGCTGTGTTCGCCCAGGTCCTCGGCGTCGAATCCGCGGCCCGCGCCTTCGAAGCCGGTGTTCCAGTCGGGTGGTGGCTGGAACTCCTGGCCGGCCTTCCAGTTGGCGCTCAGGCGGTCGTAGGCGGCGCGCTTCTCGGGATCCTTCAGTACTTCATGGGCCTCGCCGAATTCCTTGAACCGGGCCTCGGCGTCGGGCTCCTTGCTGACGTCTGGATGGTACTTGCGCGCCAGCCGGCGGTAGGCCTTCTTGATGTCGTCGGCAGTGGCCTCCCGGGTCAGGCCCATGTGCTGGTAGTAGTCCTTGAATTCCATCGATTTTCCCTCGGAAAAATCAATGTACTCCGGTTCCGCAGGATCGGGAAGTGACCGCCCTGACCTGTGTCAATTGCAGCGCAGGTTGCGGCACCGGCCGGGTCGTCAGTCCACCTGCACCGGTACACGCGGGGCCAGTGCACACATGAGTTCGTAACCCACGGTGCCGGCTGCGTGCGCAACGGCGTCGATCGACAGGGTGGCACCACCGGTGGCGCGGCCCCAGAGCGTGACTTCCGTGCCGACACCAGCGCCGGGCAGCGGGTCGAGATCGACCGTGAGCATGTCCATGCTGACACGCCCGACCGTGCGACCTGGAACACCGCCCAGCAGAACCGGCGTGCCACTCGGGCAGACACGCGGGTATCCGTCCGCATAACCACACGCCACCACGCCGATGCGCATCGCCGTGGGCGCGACGAAACTGGAACCGTACCCGACGCTGTCCCCGGCCTGCAGTTCCTGCACCGCGATGATGCGGGCCGACAGGGTCATGGCCGGCTGCAAACCCCAGCCGGCGGCATCGTGCTGCGGATAGTCGGGCGCGCTGCCATAGGTGGCGATGCCGGGCCGGATCCAGTCCGACTCCAGCGCCCGGCCGGCGTCGGCGCCACCGGCGCCCATGTGGCGCAGGGTGGCGGCGCTGTTGCTGAGGCTGCGCTCGCCCGGCAGGTCCCGCGTGGCATCGGCGAACACCGCCAACTGGTGCGCCACACCGGCCGGCCCGTCGGCATCGCTGAAATGCGTCATCAGCGAGATCTCCTCGACCTGCGGCAGTGCGTCCAGCCGTGTCCAGGCGGCGCGAAAGCGCTGCGGCTTGAAACCGAGGCGGTTCATGCCGCTGTTCATCTTGAGGAACACCCGGTGCGCCACGTTGGTCTTGTGCGCCGCCAGCATGTCGATCTGCTCGTCGCAGTGCACCGTATGCCACAGGCCCAGGCGCGAACACAGCTCCAGGTCGCGCGCCTCGAACACGCCTTCGAGCAACAGGATGGGGCCGCGCCAGCCCAGCGCGCGCACGCGCTCGGCCTCGGACAGGTCGAGCAGCGCAAAGCCGTCGGCCGCACGCAATCCGTCGAACACCCGCTCGATGCCATGGCCATAGGCGTTGGCCTTGACCACCGCCCAGACCCGGGCATCCGGCGCGGAGCGCGCCACCTGCGCCAGGTTGTGGCGCAGGGCGGCGGTATGGATGGTGGCCTGTATCGGTCGGGGCATGGTCGGCTGACTGGACCATGATATAACCTGCGCACCTTGGAGACCAGATCAATAAGCCCCGGCGTCAGGACCCCTGATGACCCCACGACCACCGCATGAAGCGCGGCTTCTACACCATCATGTCGGCGCAGTTCTTCAGCTCGCTGGCCGACAACGCCCTGTTCGTGGGTGCCGTCCAGTTGCTGCGCAGCAGCAAGGCGCCCGAATGGCAACAGGCCGCGCTGGTTCCGATGTTCGCACTGTTCTACGTGATCCTGGCCCCGTTTGTCGGCGCGTTCGCCGACTCCATGCCCAAGGGCCGGGTGATGCTGATCAGCAACTTCATCAAGGTGGCGGGTTGTCTGCTGATGCTTTTCGGCACCCATCCGTTGATGTCCTACGCCATCGTGGGCCTGGGTGCAGCCGCCTATTCACCGGCGAAGTACGGCATCCTGACCGAACTGCTTCCGGCGTCCCAACTGGTCAAGGCCAACGGCTGGATCGAGGGCCTGACCATCGCCTCGATCATCCTGGGCGTGTTGCTGGGTGGGCAACTGGTCGGTCCGGTGATCGCGCCGTTCCTGCTGGGTTTTGATTTTCCGTTCTTCGACACCGGCATCGACACCGCGCCCGAAGCCGCCATCAGCATCCTGATCTTCGTCTACCTGCTGGCTGCCTGGTTCAACACCCACATCCCGGACACCGGTGTGGAAATGCGCCCCCTGCCCAAGCGCCTGGCCAGCCTGGTGCCCGACTTCTGGACCTGCAACACGCGCCTGTGGCGCGACAAGCTGGGGCAGATCT
Organism: Rhodoferax sp.; assembly: GCA_031383745.1. GTDB lineage: Bacteria > Pseudomonadota > Gammaproteobacteria > Burkholderiales > Burkholderiaceae_C > CAISIP01. The sequence goes on from JANMZX010000725.1 coordinate 6,685, forward strand.
CGCTGGCCGCGACCACGCTGATCTGGGGTGTGGCGGGCAACCTGCGTTTCATCGTGCTCGCATGGGCAGCGGCCGCACTCGGTTATTCGGTGACCCAGGCCTCGGCATTGCAGGGCGTAGTGGCCATCGGCATGGCGGTGGGCGCGGTGGTGGCGTCGCTGAAGATGCGGCTCGAAGACGGGCCGCGCGTGATCACCCTGGGCATCGGCATGGGTGCCCTGATCATCATGCTGATCTTCATCGACAACGTCTGGGTTGCTGCGCCGTTCCTGATCATGCTGGGTGCGCTGGGCGGGTTCCTGGTGGTGCCGATGAATGCGCTGCTGCAGCACCGCGGCCACAACCTGATGGGTGCGGGGCGTTCGATCGCGGTGCAGAACTTCAACGAGCAGGCCTGCATCCTTGCGCTGGGGGCGGCCTACAGCCTGTCGGCCGGTCTGGGCCTGCACACGTTTGGCGCGATCACCGGATTCGGCCTGGTGATTGCGCTGGTGATGTGGCGGATCAAGCGCTGGCATGCCAGCAATTGCATACACTACCGTGCCGAAGTCGAACACCTGCTCGACATCGCACGCAACGACAACCTGCACGGCTGACCCGGGCAGTTGGTGCGTGCGCCTCAGTGGCGCCGCATGCGCTGAAAATCCGACGGCGTCAGCGAGCCGTCCGGCTCGGTCTTCTCGACCCGGTCGCGGCCCTTGTGCTTGGCCATGTACAGGGCATGATCAGCCGCCGCATACAGTGACGCAACGCTTCCGGCGTGTCCGGCCGGAAGACACCCGACCCCGATGCTGGCGGTGACGTTGATCGTCAGATCGCTGGTGATCGTCGCCGGGGTCTGCCGCAGCAGCCGCAACAGCTTTTCGGCCAGGATCACGGCCGCCTCCAGCGTGGTCTGGGGCAGCAACACCACGAACTCCTCGCCACCGATACGCGCCACCACATCGGTCACACGCACGCCGCCCAGCAGGCATGCTGCCGTATGCTTGAGCACGGTATCGCCGGCCGGATGGCCATACACATCATTGACACGCTTGAAGAAGTCCAGGTCCAGCATGATGGCGCTGGTGTCGGTGGCGTGGCGCTGCGAACGCTGCAACTCCTGCTCGGCCAGGCGCAGGAATTCGCCGCGGTTGAACAGGCCGGTCAATCCGTCGCGTTTGGCCAGCCAGACCAGCTCTTCCTGCTGTTGGGTGAGCTCCGCGTTGCGCTGGCCGAGTTCCCGCTGCAGCAGCACGTAACGCGTGTTCTTGTGCCACAACACCACCGACAGCACCGTTCCCAGCAGCGCCGCCGTGAACCCGTTGAGCCGGTTGGTCAGCAGCTGCTGCGGGTCGGACTGCGTCATGCCGATGGCGACGAAGAAGACTACCGCCACCGCGCCAAACAGGGCCAGGGCCTCGGACGGCCGGAGCTGGAACAGCAGGCTGACGAACACGCAGCCCAGCAGGAACGGGCTGATGTTGGGCGTGACCAGCTGGTCGATGACCGCAAACGCGGCGCCAAACAGCAGCGCGCTCAGCGGCGCCGCCAGATGCAGGGCCCGGGTGGCCGGACCGGGGAGCGCCCGGGGCGCCAGGCGGTAGGCGAGTGCCCCCAGCAGCAGCAGCCACAGCGCCATCGCCAGGTGAACCATGCCGACCGCGTCTTTCCAGAGATCCTGTTGTGGCGTGCCGCCCTCCAGCACCCACCGGAAGATCGCCACATGGCCGAGGTTCAAGGGAATGACCGCCAGCACCAGCCAGCGCAGGCGCCGGATGTTGCCCATGATGACATCGTCGCCGACCGACCGGCTGTCGGCGCCGGCCTGCCAGAGCCACGCCCTGGCACGATGGAACAAGGACATCATGGGGCGGGAGTATCGCAGGTGCAGGGTCGCTGGCGCGGCGCGAACCGCGCCTGCAGGATTGCTGGTAAGGTATCCGGGCTCCCGGTCCGGGCGCTTCATTCACGGAGTCTTCATGGCCAGCATCTACGATTTCACGGCAGCCCAGATCAATGGCAAACCGGTCGCGCTGAAAACATTCAAGGGCAAGGCGATGCTGATCGTCAACACCGCGAGCGCCTGCGGTTTCACGCCGCAGTTCGCCGGGCTCGAAAAGCTGCACCAGACCTATGGCGCACGCGGCCTGGCGGTGCTGGGGTTCCCGTGCAACCAGTTCGGCGCCCAGGACCCGGGCAGCGATGGCGAGATCGCCTCGTTCTGCCAGGTCAACTACGGCGTGACGTTTCCGATGATGGCCAAGATCGACGTCAATGGGCCCGGGGCCGATCCCCTGTACCAGTGGCTGGCGGCAGAAGCGCCGGGCCTGCTCGGCACCAAGGCGATCAAGTGGAACTTCACAAAGTTTCTGGTGGGGCGTGACGGCTCGGTGCTCAAGCGTTATGCCCCTACCGACACGCCGGAGAGCCTGGCCGGCGACATCGAGGCGGCGCTCGGCTAGCCGGTCCGCGCGGAAGCACCGGCGTCGATGGGCTGGACCTGGCGCAGGAAATCGGCCAGGGTCTTGCCGCTCTCGTCCCGGAACCCGCCTTCCTGCACCTGCAGCGCCTCGATGCGGTCCACCCGGAAACCGCGAAAACCGTTGCGCAGCTCGCACCAGGCCGACAAGGTCCAGACCTTGCCCCAGTAAAAGCACCCCAGCGGGCGCACCACCCGCTCGGTGACGCCGTCCCTGAGATCCTGGTAGCGCAGCTGCACCTTGTGGCGCGACTGGATCGCGTCGCGCAAGCCCCGCAGGTTGTTCGCGGCCGGGGCGTCGAGCCCGACCGCCGGCACGTACAGGGCCATGCCTTCCGCGGCCGCACGCAATTCGGGCGGAAGCACCGAGAGGACCTTGCCCAAGGCGGCTTCTGCTGCCTGCGCCAGTGCCGGGTCGAGCCAGGCCTGTGCCATGCGAGAAGCCACCACCAGGGCACGGGCCTCGTCGCGGCTGAACATCAGCGGCGGCAACTCGAACCCCGGTCCCAGTCGATAACCAACCCCGGCTTCACCCTCGATCGGCACCCCCTGGTGCTGCAATTGCGCCACATCCCGGTACACGGTGCGCAGCGACACCTCGAGCCGTTGCGCCAGGTACAGCGCCGTGGTGAGCCGCCGGCCGCGGACCAGTTGCACGATCTGGAACAGGCGGTCGGCACGGCGCATCGGCGGATGTTAGTTCACGGCGCCACGGCGACTTCAGGCACGGGCCGGCTGCCCGGACCGGGGACATGCAGAGGCCACGGCACCGCCATCGCCTGGGCGATCAACCGCATGTCGTGGTCGCTGACGGCGAACAGGCCGAAGCGGAACTTCGCACCCCAATGCGCGCGGCTCTCGACAAATTCGAAGCGTTCGATCAGCGGCAGGATCGACGCCTCGCTCGCCGGCAGGTAACGGACCTTGCGCCGCCAGGGCACAAAACCGCCCATGTCGAACCGATAGGGATCCCCGGGCAGCACGATGCCGATCGAGATGAATCGCTGGACCGGCACCCGCGCCAAGCCACTCCCGGGGTGGCGCAAGGCAGGCGCGTAATAGGCGACCCGGTCGCCCGCCACCACGCGCCGGATCGGGCCGGGCTTGCCATGGCAGACCTGCATGAAGCCAGGCGTCATCTCGTCGCGGCCCCGGCGCGCATGCTCCGCACTGGCTACTGCGATCCAGTTTTTCGGTACGGGCTCCATGGTTCAGCCCAGCGCGTGCAGGCCAACCCGGTTGCCGGCCGGGTCGATGATGTGGGCGATGAATCCCATGCCCGGCGGAAGGCTGGCGCGCGGCGCGGCGATCTTTGCACCGGCCTGCACGGCGCGATCGAGGTAGACCAGGGTTCCCCCGGGGCCAGGCGCCAGCATGTTGGCGCCGCTGTGCAGGCAGCCACTGGAGCCGCCATCGGCATAGGGAAACACCGCGATCGTGCTGGGGCCCATCACCTCACGGCGAAGACTGCAGGCCAGCACCGATTCGTAGAAGCGCTGCGACGCGGCAAGGTCGGGGCTGGGGATCTCGAACCATCTGGCGGCGTGCAGCGGGGCGTGGTTGTCGGACATCGAAGACTCCTGGTGTGAATGGAGCCCCGATGGTGCCGGGGGCCTGCTGACACCGTGGTGTCAGCAGGCTACACGGCCTGGACCTGCCGCAACGCGTCGTCCAGCACCTCGACCCAATGCCGCACCGGGGTGCGGGTGCCGCTTTGCAGGTGCGTGATGCAGCCGATGTTGGCGCTGACGATGGTCTCTGGCGCCATGTGCTGCAGGTGTGCCAGCTTGCGGTCGCGCAGCTGGGTGGCGAGCTCGGGCTGGAGCACGCTGTAGGTGCCGGCAGAGCCGCAACACAGGTGTGCCTCGTTGTCGGCAATGCGGATGTCGAACCCCAGTGCGGCGAGCTGCTGTTCGACCACGCCCTTGAGCCGCTGGCCGTGTTGCAGGCTGCACGGCGGATGGAAAACCAGCCTGGGCAACGGGCGCGGGCGCGCACCGGCAAACCCCGGCCGCTGTGCCTGCAGCGACTCGACCAGGGCCGGCAGCAGTTCGCTGAGGTCGCGGGTCAGCGCGCTGATGCGCCGGGCACGTTCGGCATACCGCGCGTCGTGCTGCAGGATATGTCCGTAGTCCTTGACGGTGGAGCCGCAACCCGAGGCGTTCATGACGATGGCCTCCACCCCGCGTTCCACCTCGGGCCACCAGGCGTCGATGTTGGCGCGCATCTGGGCCTTGCCGCCCTCCTGGTCGTCGAGATGGAACTTGAGCGCACCACAACACCCGGCCTTGGGAGCGACGATGGTCTGGATGCCGGCCGCGTCCAGCACCCGGGCCGTGGCGCCATTGATGTTGGGCGCCATCGACGGCTGTACGCAGCCCGCCAGCATCAGCACCTTGCGCGGATGCTGGCGCGTCGGCCACGGATGCGTGGCCTGCCGCGCCGGTACTTTCTTCTGCAGGGCCGAAGGCAGGAAGGCGCGCAGCTGCTGCCCGATCTGCATGGCCGGCGCGAACAGCGGCGACCCGAGGCCTTCCTTCAGGGCCCAGCGCTTTGCCTGCTCCGCCGCTGGGCGCTCGACCTTGGCGTCGACCAGCTTGCGCCCGATGTCGAGCAGATGGCCGTAGTCCACGCCGCTGGGGCAGGTGGTCTCGCAGTTACGGCAGGTCAGGCAGCGGTCAAGGTGCAACTGGGTCTTGCGGGTGGGCAACTCGCCCTCCAGCACCTGTTTCATCAGGTAGATCCGCCCGCGCGGACCATCGAGTTCGTCACCCAGCAGCTGGTAGGTGGGGCAGGTGGCGGTGCAGAACCCGCAATGGACGCACTTGCGCAGGATGGCCTCGGCCTCCATGCCATCCGGGGTGTTCGCGTATTCGGGTGCCAGTCGGGTTTGCATGGGGTGCTTGGTGTACGCGGTGAGCGACGTCAGGTGGTGGTGTACATGCGGCCCGGATTGAAGATGCCCTGCGGGTCAAACTGCTTCTTCAGGGCCTGCTGGATGCGCGCCAGCGGGTCCGCCAGGGGCTCGAATACGCCGGCTGCGCGTGCCGCCGCCGAGGCCGCGTGGCGGAACAGGGTGGCCGAGCCGCCGGCACGGGCGGCCACGGCACGCAGCGCCGCCATCGCATCCACCGGCGCCTTGACCCAGCGCAGCGCGCCGCCCCATTCCAGCAGGACACCCCCGGCCGCGGCGGGAAGGTCCAGCACCGGCGCGGTATCCGGCACACTCAGGCGCCACAGGCACTGACCCGCCTCGCGGTCAAAAAACGGCAGGGTCTGCTCGCGCAACGCCACCCAGTCGGAGGCAACCTGGCGTTCGTCCTGTGGCTCCCCGCCCATGGTCTTGATGGCGGCCTCGACCGCCGCCCGGGCGCCGCCCAGGCGCACGTACAGCAGCGCGCTGCCGGCATCCATCACCCAGCAACTGGCCTGGACCGGCAGCGGTCGGGCGGCCCAGCGGTTGAGTTGCAGCAATGCGCCCGCCTGGTCGAGCTCGAACCGCAAGGTGGCCTGGGCCGTGACCTGAGGCAACACCTTGAGCGACACCTCGGTGACCAGCCCCAGCGTCCCCATGGAGCCGCAGAGCAGGCGCGACACGTCGTAACCGGCCACGTTCTTCATCACCTGACCGCCAAACTGCAGCAACTCGCCCCGGCCATTGACCAGATGCAGGCCCAGCACGTAGTCGCGCACCGAGCCCACAGCGGCGCGCGACGGCCCGGACAGACCCGCCGCCACCATGCCCCCCACGGTAGCATCCACTCCGAAATGGGGCGGCTCGAACGGCAGCAGCTGGCCCTGCTGCGCCAGCGCCTGTTCCAGTTCGGCCAGCGGTGTGCCGGCGCGTGCGGTCACGACCAGCTCACTCGGCTCGTAACTGACGATGCCCCGCAACCGCGTCGTGTCCAGCAGTTCACCGTGAAGTTCCTGGCCGTAAAAATCCTTGGTGCCACCGCCACGGATGCGCAACGGCCGCGCGTCTGCAGTGGCGGCGCGCACCTGGTCGACAGCAGTATTCAGCGCAACATCCATGTCGGGCATGGTAACGACCTTGCATCCAGCCGCAATTGAATTAAATGCATGCGGCGCGTTCGGAAATTTGTACCCGGCGCGCAGGCTCAGGCCGGCGCAACATCGATGCGCATCGACGCCGTCATCGAATGGCCGGGCTCCAGCAGTTCCACGCCCAGCCGGCGCAGGGCGGCGACATCGCCGTCTGGCGCCATGTTCACCGCGTTGTTGACATGGCTGACCGGTTCGATGGCCACGAACTCGCGCGATGGATGGGTGAACACGACCAGCCGCCGCAGGCTGGAGCTCAGGCGCGCACGCAACACCGGATCGCGCAGTTCGACCCCGCCCTGCCAGCCCTCGAAGCAATGGTCGACGTCGAGCTCGGCGCAGTCGACATCGAGCCCGGCCACGGGTGTGCAAGCGGTGGGGAGCTTGTCCTCGCCCATGTCCCAGCGCCCGGTGGCCTGGAAGCGGATGTGGCTGTGCGCCCGCTTGACGAAATAGGGGTGCCAGCCCAGGCCGAACGGGGCCACCTGCCACGACTGGTTGGTCACACTGAGCGTGATCTCCAGCGCATCGTCGCCGAGGCGAAAGGCCTGCGAGCAGTCGAAGGCGAACGGCCAGGTGGCATCGGCCTGGTGCTCGAACGCCAGCAGCGCGAAATGCGCCTGCGCGTCCAGCACGCTCCAGCCTCGCTGCCAGCCGATCCCGTGGATCGCGTGGGGCTCCGGGAGGAAGTTGCGCACCAGCGGGTGGCTGGTGCCGTTCCAGCTCAGCTGCGCTTGGCCGATGCGGTTGGAGAAGGGAATCAGCGGGTAACTCCCTGCGTCGCGCACGCTGGCCAGCCGCGCGCCGGAGGTGGAACGCAGCACCGGCACATCGCCGACCCATAGGCCGGCGACCGCCGCCCCGAGCGCAGGAACGATCTCGCAGCGCATGGTGCCGCTGACCAGCCGAAGGGTGTGTGTCATGGTGCCGGTGCCTCCTGCCACCGATTGTGCATGTGGTAGCGCCACGCCAAAAAAAACGGTCTGCGCGGGCCAGAAGCCTGCGCAGACCGAATACCACCCTGAAGCAATGCGGTTGTCGCCGTGTCGGCCAGACCCCGGGGCAAGGGCCTGGCCGCAACCGGTCAACGGTTGTAGGCGGTTTCCCCGTGGGAGGTGATGTCGAGGCCTTCGCGCTCGTCTTCCTCGCTGACACGCAGGCCGATGACCATGTCGACCACCTTGTAGGCGATCAAGGACACGACACCGGACCAGACGATCGTCAGCAGCACCGCCTTGAGCTGGATCCAGACCTGGTCCACGATGCCCACCGAAGTGACACTCGCGGTGACCCAGTCGCCCACCAGACCGGGGCCTCCCAGGGCCTGGTTGTTGAACACACCGGTCAGCAGCGCACCCACGATGCCACCGACGCCGTGCACGCCGAACACGTCGAGCGAGTCGTCCGCGCCCAGCATGTGCTTGAGACCATTGACGCCCCACAGGCAGGCAAAGCCGGCCACGAAGCCGATCACGATGGCACCCATCAGGCCGACGTTGCCGCAGGCCGGGGTGATCGCCACCAGGCCGGCCACCGCACCCGACGCAGCGCCCAGCATCGAGGCCTTGCCCTTCATCAGCGCCTCGCCCAGGCACCAGGCCAGCACCGCGGCAGCCGTGGCCGAGAAGGTGTTCATGAAGGCGAGCACCGCGCTGTTGCTGGCTTCGAGCGCCGAGCCGGCGTTGAAGCCGAACCAGCCCACCCACAGCAGCGCGGCGCCGACCATGGTCAGCGTCAGGCTGTGCGGCGCCATGGCTTCCTTGCCATAGCCGGTGCGCTTGCCGATCACGTAGGCGCCCACCAGGCCGGCCACCGCCGCATTGATGTGCACCACGGTGCCGCCGGCGAAGTCCAGCGCGCCCCACTGCCAGATCATGCCGGCCTTGGCGTTGAGGCCGTCCACCACTTCCTTGGTGGCGTAGGCGTCGGGGCCCATCCAGAACCACACCATGTGGGCGATCGGCGCGTAGCTGAAGGTGAACCACAGCGCCATGAACAGCAGCATCGCCGAGAACTTGATGCGTTCGGCGAAGGCGCCGACGATCAGGCAGCAGGTGATGGCCGCGAACGTGGCCTGGAACGCCATGAACAGCAGTTCGGGAATGACCACGCCCTTGCTGAAGGTGGCACCCATGGCGAACTCACCCTTGACCGGGTCGAACAGGCCCTTCATGAACAGGCGATCGAGGCCTCCGATGAACTGGTTGCCTTCGGTGAACGCGAGGCTGTAGCCGTACAGGCACCACAGGACCACGATCATCGAGAAGGTCACGAACACCTGCATCAGTACCGACAGCATGTTCTTGCTGCGCACCAGGCCGCCGTAGAACAGCGCCAGGCCGGGGATCGACATCATGATGACCAGCAGCGTGGCCACGATCATCCAGGACACATCGCCCTTGTTGGGCACCGGGGCTGGCGCCGACGCTGCTGCAACGAGTGCAGGCGCAGCCGCGGCAGGGGCCGCAGCGGCAGTGGCGGCGGCTGGCGCGGACGCACTGGCCTCGGAGGCCGCTGGAGCGGCAGCCGTCTGCGCCATGGCGGTCGGGCCGCCAAACAACAGACCCAGGCCCAGGGCGAGGGATATCAATACTTTTTTCACAAGGCTTCCTTTCCGGTTTCGCCGGTGCGGATACGCACGACTTGTTCCAGGTCGTAGACAAACACTTTGCCGTCACCGATCTTGCCGGTGCGTGCTGCGGATTCGATGGCTTCGATGACACGGTCGACCAGTTCGTCCGCCACAGCGGCTTCGATCTTGACCTTGGGCAGGAAATCGACGACGTACTCGGCACCCCGGTACAACTCGGTGTGGCCCTTCTGGCGCCCGAAGCCCTTGACCTCGGTGACCGTAATCCCCTGCACACCGATCGCCGAGAGCGCTTCACGCACCTCGTCGAGCTTGAATGGTTTGATGACCGCTGCAACCAGTTTCATGGTGGACTCCTGTTCAGAAGCTGTATTTCAGGCCGACGACCAGGCCATCGCGGCCTGTGCCCTTGCCGGAGGGGGTTACATAGGCGATCTTCTTGGCATCGCTACCAATGGCTGCTGCGCTGGCTACCAGGCCATTGCCGAAGTCATAGTTCACGGTCAAGGCGTAGTCTGTATAGGACATGTCGCCCTTGGCCAGCGCGCCCCCGTTTGTCCCAGTGATGCGCTGATGGCCGATATGCGGGACCACACTCCACCCACCACCCAGGTCAAAGGTCGCGCTGACGTCCAGGTAGCCACTGTTCTTGCTCTTGGCCCAACCAAAAGTGTTGGTCGTAGCATGCGAATACTTCGCGGTGACCGGGCCGAACGTGAGTGCGCCGTACAACTCGGTGGTGTTGGGGCTGATGCCCAGTTTGTGGCCAGGATATTGGTAGGTCAGCACGCCGAGGTCATACCCGACATCGCCGGCACTGCCTTTGTAGCCAGCGTAGAGATCGATCTCGGCATCGGCACTGCCGCCCGCATCCTTGATCCATTTGATCGACGACGCCCACGCGCCGACATAGAAGCCGCTCTTGTGCGCATAGTCCACGCCGCCGGAGATGGCCGGATCAAGGCGCGACTGGGAGATTCCGCGAAAACGGTAGTCGGTGGTGACCGCGACATTGAAGCCCAGGGTGGACTCGGGTTCGGCCGCCTGGGCGTGGGTGAACGCACCGCTGGCAACCAGTGCGCCGCAAAGAATAGTCAGGGATCTAATTGTCATGGGGGGGGTTCTCCAGCTTCAGTTGATAGACACAGCCTCAATGCACAGACCGTGCCACCAGCCCCCGCCTTCTGGTGGATGCCAAGGTGGTTCACGCCGTGCACCAATACGGGCTCGGGGCGGACATGAAGCCACCCCCCGCGCGTCCGCACCGAATCGGTGCGCTTCCAACAGGGTGCGGTGTATGGGCGCACCAAACAGAGGAATTCCGCCCATGGGTCTGTCATTGGTGCAGAGCCGGGCCCTGCTCGGGCTCGAAGCGGCCGCGGTCACGGTCGAGGTCCATCTGGCCAACGGCCTGCCCAGCTTCACCCTGGTCGGCCTGGCCGATGTGGAAGTCAAGGAAGCGCGCGAACGCGTGCGCTCCGCGATCCAGAACGCCGGGCTGGAGTTTCCCCACAACAAGAAGATCACCGTCAACCTGGCCCCGGCCGACCTGCCCAAGGACTCGGGACGGTTCGACCTGCCGATCGCCCTGGGCATCCTCGCCGCCAGCGGGCAGGTCGATGCCGCGCGCCTCGCCGGCCACGAGTTCGCCGGCGAGTTGTCGCTGTCGGGCGAACTGCGTCCCGTCCGCGGCGCGCTGGCGATGAGCCTGGCGCTGCATACGCGCCAGGTGCTCACGCGGCTGGTGTTGCCGCCCCAAAGCGCCGAGGAGGCGGCGCTGGTGCCCGGCGCGCATGTCTACCGTGCGCTGCACCTGCTCGATGTGGTGCGCCATTTCCTGCCGCTGGCCAGCGACGCAGCGCCGCCTGAGCCCGGGCCGGGGTGGACCGTGGTGCAGGCAGCGCCGCCGCCTGCAGCGGCGCACTACGACGACCTGGCCGATGTGAAGGGACAGGGCGCAGCCAAGCGCGCGATGGAGATCGCGGCAGCCGGCGGCCACAGCCTGTTGATGACCGGTCCACCGGGCTCCGGCAAGTCGATGCTCGCGCACCGCTTTGCCGGCCTGCTCCCGCCGATGTCGGTCGAGGAGGCGCTGCAGAGCGCCGCCGTGGCCAGCCTTGCCGGGCGCTTTTCGCTCGCCCGCTGGGCGCTGCGTCCCACCGGCAGCCCGCACCACAGCGCCAGCGCCGTCGCGCTGGTGGGTGGTGGCTCGCCGCCACGGCCGGGTGAGATATCCCTGGCGCACCATGGCGTGTTGTTCCTCGACGAATTGCCCGAATTCGCCCGTGCCGCACTGGAGGCCCTGCGTGAACCGATGGAGACCGGCACCATAACGATTTCACGCGCTGCACGGCGCTGCGAGTTCCCGGCGCGCTTCCAGCTGATCGCCGCGATGAACCCCTGCCCTTGCGGCTACCTGGGCGCGTCCCACCGAGCCTGCCGCTGCACACCCGACCAGGTGGCGCGTTACCAGGGCCGGCTGAGCGGCCCGCTGATGGACCGCATCGACCTGCATGTGGACGTGCCAGCCCTGGCCACCGGCGACTTGCTACGCAACGCGCCGGGTGAAAGCACCGCGGCCATCCGCGCCCGGTGCATCGCCGCGCGTGATGTCGCCGGTCGCCGGCAGGGCAAATGCAACCACGCGCTGCAAGGCAAGGAGATCGACCTGCATCTGCACCTGGACGACGCCGCCACCCGCTTCCTGAACATTGCGGCAACCCGCCTGGGCTGGTCGGCGCGCGGCACGCACCGCGTGCTCAAGGTTGCGCGCACCATCGCCGATCTGGCCGCGGCCGACGCGACGCAGGTCACCCACCTGGCCGAAGCCATGCAATACCGCAGCGCGGCACGGTAGGTGCCGGTCATCCACAGCGCGAAGGATGCCGCTGCCCGCTGCGCCGACTAGGATGCATCCACCACCAGACCCACGGGGAAGCGATTTGACACTGCCGTACGACCCCTCCAGGACCGCGCTGTTCCATCCCGAGCAGTCGGAGACCGTGTTCTCGGCCGACGCGGTGCCGGAACTGCCGGCACTCGCGGTCGAAGCTGCGCGGCTGGCGTACTACCGGGCCGAAGCCGATCCGCTGGACACGCAGCGACTTGGCGCCGCATTGGCCCGCGCGCACTTCCACAGCCTGACGCAGTTCGTCGATCCGCACGTCGGAACCTACGCGTTTGCGGCGCTGCGCGACAGCGACAACCTGGCCTTGCTGGCGTTTCGGGGCTCGCAGCCCGACGACGTCACCGACCTGGGCAATGACGTCAGCGCCGTGCCGGTGCCATGGGAATTCGGCGCCGGCCAGGTGCATGCGGGGTTCGCGTCGGCCTACGCCAGCATCCACACCCCCATTGGCCAGTGGCTGACGACGGCTGGCCGGAACCGCCGCCTGGTATTCACCGGCCACAGCCTGGGCGCCGCCCTCGCCACGCTGGCGGCCGCGGCGTACCGGCCGGACCTGCTGGTCACTCTGGGCGGTCCGCACGTTGGCAACGCCCGGTTCTGCGCCGCACTGGCGGATGTCGCCACGACGCGGCTGGTCAACTGCTGCGATATCGTCACGCGCCTGCCGCCCCGCCAACTGCTGGGATACGAGGCGGCCGGGCTGCCGACCTACATCGATCGTGAGGGCGCGGTGCTGTTCAACCCGACGGACGAGTTCGTCACGGCAGACCAGCAGGCGGCCCGCGCGCGCTATTTCGTCGACCACGCATGGACCACCGGCTCTGTGCTGTTCCGCGACCTGGCCGACCACGCCCCGGCCAACTACCAGCGGGCGTTTTTTCAGGAGTGACCGCGCATGAGAATCGCATTTGCATCCTGCATGCACAGCAAGGTGTTCCCGGCTCAACCGGTCTGGGACTGGATCGCCGCCACCCAACCCGACCACCTGGTCCTGCTGGGCGACTCGATCTACCTGGATGTCGACGCCGGCGGTCCGCCACCCCAGCAGATTGGCGACAACGACTTTGCAAAGCGCCTGTTCGCGCTCTACAACGCGCAAATGGCGCAACCGTCGTTCAGGGCGCTGGTGCAAGGCATGCGCAAGAACACGGTCTGGAGCATCTGGGACGACCACGACTTCCTGTGGGATAACGCGCTGGGCGCCGAGGCCACGGCCGACCCGGTGCAGGAAGGCAAAGTCCGCTTGTCGACCGCCTTTCAGGAGGCATTCCGGCGCGCCCTGGCGAACCAGCTGTCGCCGGGCAGCTTTCCCGCCAGCTACAACGACGCGGTCTTCTGGGATGCCAACCAGCCGCCCCTTACGACACCCAGCGTGTCGCTGCCCGACGACGTCTGGCTGCACCTCAGCGATGGCCGCACCCATCGCACACGCACCTTTCTGTACCCGGCGAACAAGCGGACCTTGCTGGGCGTGCAGCAAAAGAACGATCTCGCCGCCGCCTTCAAGGCCACCGCACCCGGGTCGGTCAACCTGTTCGCCAGCGGGTCCACCGTGGCCAGCTACAAGACGGACTATGCGAACGACTGGAACTGGCTTGCGGCGCTCGCCGCCACACGCCGCACGCTGGTGTTGAGCGGCGACATCCACCGCAACGAGAGTGACGCATTTTTCACCAGGGGTTTTCCGCTGCACGAGGCCACGTCGTCCGGTGCGGCCGTCAAGGACGCGGTGGTTGCCGGCAAGACACGCCGCAATTTCGGCCTGGTGGACATCGACCCGCTGCATGTCCAGTTCCGGCTGTTTGCCGGGAACACCGAAGAAACCCGGTACTCGCGCAAACTGGCGCGCGCAACCTGGTTGCCGGTCAGCTGACCAGCTGACCAGCGGCTCAGCGTGCCGAGCGGTTGACCAGCAGGATCCCCACCGCCACGAGCGCCACTGCCAGCCACAGGCGCAGGCTGACCGGCTCGTGCAGCCACAGGGCGCCGAACACCAGCGCGAACACCGGCGTCAGAAACACGAAGGACGAGATGCGCGTGGCCGGGTAACGGCCGAGCAGCCACATCCAGGTGAGGTAGCTCGCAAATGCGCCAACCACCGTCTGGAGCACCATCGACAGCCAGCCGAACCCGCTCCAGGACCAGTTCCATGGTTCGCCCAGCGCCAGGCTCAGGAACGGCAGGCAGACTGCACTGACCGCCACCTGGTAGAACAGCAGCTTCTCCGCCGACATGCGGGTCAGGCCCGAGCCGCGGATCACCACCGTGGTCAGGCCCCAGGCCATGCCACCGGCAAGCGCCAGCACGTCGCCCAGCCACAACGTCGACGTGCCGGACTGGCCCAGGCCATCCGAAAACGCAAACACCACGGCCAGGAACGCCAGCAGCAGGCCACCCCACTGCCACGGGCGCAGGCGCTCGGTCTTCACCACCAGCGGCACGAACAATGCGACCCAGAAGGGCGAGGTGTACACAAACACGGTGGCGCGCGACGCCGTGGTGTAGGCCAGCGCGTTGTACAGGAACGCGAACTCGATCGAGAACAGCGCGCCGGCCAGCAGTCCCGCGCGCAGCAACCCGTCGCGGTTGAACAAGGCGATGCCACGCCAACGGCACCACAGCCACAACACGACCGTTGCCGCCGCGAAGCGGACAAACGCCTGGAATACCGGTGCGATCTCGGCGATCGTAGCCTTGACCAGCACCTGCTGCACGCCCCAGAACAGGCAGCACGCCAGCAACAGGCCCACCGCCAGCGGATCGAGATGCTCCTTGCGCGTCATCCGGCGGCAGCTACTGCCTGCCGCATGGCGTCGAGCAGGGTGGCGGGGTCCTGCGCGCCCGACACCGCGATCTTCTGGTTGAAGATGAAGAAGGGCACGCCGCCGATGCCCATGGAGCGCGCCTGTGCGTCGGCTTGCGCCACGGCCTGCAGATGTTCCGGGTCACCGAGGTAGGCACGCGCGGCGTCGGCGTCCAGCCCGGCCTCGCGCGCGATCTCGACCAGCACATCGATGCTGCCGATGAAACGGTTCTCGATGAAATAGGCCTTGAGAAGGCGCTCTTTCACCTCGTTGCCCATCGTGCCGCCGCTTTGCTGCGCAAACGCGATCAGCGCATGTGCCGCCAGCGTGTTGGGCTGCAGCGTGATGCCGTCGATGTTCAGCTCCAGGCCAGCGGTGCGCCCGGCCGCACGCACCCTGGCGTAGATTTCGGCCGCGCGGTCAGGGCCGCCGAACTTGTCCTCCAGGTACTGCTGGCGCGAGACGCCGGCGGCTGGCATATCAGGGTTGAGCTGGAACGGGTGCCAGCGCACTTGCACCGCTGGCAGTTCAGCCGCCCCGGGCAGGGCCAAGGCGGCTTCCAGCTTGCGCTTGCCGATGTAGCACCAGGGGCAGACCACGTCCGAGACGATATCGATGGTGAGTGCAGCGGCAGCCATGGCGTCCTATCTTGCAAAGAGTTGCGAGCGATCGGCAAATGCCTTGAACTCCAGCGCATTGCCGCACGGGTCGAGGAAGAACATGGTCGCCTGTTCGCCCACCTGCCCCTGGAACCGCACATACGGCTCGATGACGAAGCGCGTCCCGGCGGCGCGCAGCCTGGCCGCCAGCGTCTCCCATTCCGGCATCGTCAGCACAACGCCAAAATGCCGCACCGGCACCTGGTGCCCGTCCACCGCACTGCTTGCACCGTGACCGGCTTCCCCGGGAGCGAGGTGGGCCACGATCTGGTGTCCGAAAAAGTCGAAATCGATCCACTCCGGCGACGAGCGACCCTCGGGGCAGCCGAGCAGCTCGCCGTAGAAGCTGCGCGCATGTGCCAGCGAGCTGACCGGAAAGGCAAGATGGAAGGGCGACAACGCAGCCATGGCACAGGTCCTGAAAAATCGGGCTTCATGGTAACCCAGGCGCTCCGGGGCCGGCCGCCCGCGCCAAGTAACATCGCCGCCAGGGCTGAACGCCCGGACCACACGCCAAAAGAGGACCAAAAATGCGTTTGCTTGAGGGCTTTCGGGTACTGGATTTCGGCCGCTTCATCGCTGGCCCGTATTGCGCCGCGCTGCTCGGCGACTACGGTGCCGACGTGATCCGCATCGAGCGCGTGCAAGGCGGGGAGGACCGCTACCTGCCGCCGGTTGCCGACAGCGGCGAAGGCGGCATGTACCTGCAGATGAACCGCAACAAGCGCTGTCTCACGCTCGACCTGGCCAGCCCGCAGGGCCGCACCATCGTGCAGCAGCTGGTGCGCGGCGCCGACGTGGTGGTGGCCAACCTTCCGCCAGCGACGCTGCGCCAGCTCGGGCTCGACTACCCGACGCTGGAAGCGCTCAACCCGCGCGTCGTGCTGGTGGCATCCACCGCCTACGGCACGGTCGGGCCCAACAGCGCGCAGGCCGGTTTCGATTCTGTCGGCCAGGCCATGAGTGGCGCCATGTACATGTCGGGCATGCCGGGGGCGCCCGCGCGGGCGGGCGTGAACTACGTCGACTTCCACACTGCGCAAGCCTGTGCCATGGGCGCCATCGCGGCGTTGTGGGCGCGTGAACGCACCGGCCGCGGCCAGCTGGTCGAGGGCTCGCTGCTGCGCTCCGCGCTGATACAGACCAACGCCGTACTGATCGAACAGGCGGTGCGTGCGCCGAACCGCATCCCACAAGGGAACCGCGGCTACATGGCCGGCCCGGTCGACGTGTACGCGACGCGCACCGGGTCCGTGGTGGTGCAGGCCGTAGGGCAGGCCATGTTCGAACGCTGGTGCGACCTGGTGGAGCGCCCCGATCTGCGCCGGGACCCGCGTTTTGCCGACGACGTGGCGCGCGGCGCGCACAGCGCGGACATCAGCGCGGTGATGTCCGCCTGGTGCTCCGGGCGGACCCGTGACGACGTGCTCGCCGCACTGGCAGACGCACGGATTCCGGCCGGCCCGGTCTACAGCCCCCAGGAGGCGCTCGAAGACGCGCATATCCAGGCCAGTGGGATCCTGCAGCCCTGCCCCCTGCCTGGCTCCGGGCGGCCATTCCCGCTGGCACGCCACCCGGTGGACCTGTCCGACATGCCGCCGCCTTTGGCGCGCACCGCACCCGCACTGGGCGAACACACCGACGCGATCCTTGCGGCGCTGGGCTACAGCCCAGGCGACGTGGCCGGCCTGCGCGCGCGCGGCATTGTCTGAGGCCTGGAGGTGCGCGCCGGCCGGCCCGGGCGCGCGGTACCATTCGCGCAGACCGACCTTGGGCCGGCCAGACTTGGGCAGCGCATGCGAATACTGATTCTAGGCAGCGGCGTGATCGGCGTGACCAGCGCCTACTACTTGGCCAAGGCCGGGCACCAGGTGACGGTGATCGATCGCCAGAGTGGCCCGGCGCTGGAAACCAGCTATGCCAACGCGGGTGAGGTCTCGCCGGGCTACTCCGCGCCCTGGGCCGGTCCCGGCGTGCCGCTCAAGGCCATCCAGTGGATGCTGATGCAGCACAGCCCGCTGGTGATCTGGCCGATGCTCGACCCGGCGATGTGGCGCTGGGGCGCGTCCATGCTGCGCAACTGCACCGAGGCGCGTTATGCCCTGAACAAGGGCCGGATGGTGCGCTTGGCCGAATACAGCCGCGACTGCCTGCGCCAGCTGCGCGCCGACACCGGTATCCGATACGACGAACGCAGCCAGGGCACGCTGCAGCTGTTTCGCACCCAAAAGCAGCTCGACGGCACCGGCAAGGACATCGAGATCCTCAAGCAGTACGGGGTGCCCTACGAATTGCTGGATCGCGCCGGCTACATCGCTGTCGAGCCGGCGCTGGCCCATGTCCAGGAGAAGTTCGTCGGCGCGCTGCGCCTGCCCGGCGACGAAACCGGCGACTGCTTCAAGTTCAGCCAGAACCTTGCGGCACTGGCGGTTGCGCTCGGCGCACGGTTCCGCTACGGGGTGCACATCAAGGGCATACTGAGCGACAGCGCGCGTGTCACCGGCGTCATGACGGACCAGGGTGCGCTGACGGCGGACGCCTACCTGGTGGCGTTGGGCAGTTATTCGCCACTGATGCTGCGGCCCATCGGCATCCGGCTGCCGGTGTACCCGGTCAAGGGCTACTCGATCACCGTGCCGATCGACGACGCGGCCCATGCGCCGGAGTCCACCATCATGGACGAGACACACAAGGTGGCGGTCACCCGGCTGGGCGACCGGATCCGGGTCGGGGGCACGGCCGAACTCGCCGGGTACAGCCTGGCGCTGCGTGAATCGCGCCGTGACACGCTCAACCATGTGCTGACGGATCTGTTCCCGCGCGGCGGTGACGTGGCGCGCGGCGAGTTCTGGACGGGCCTGCGCCCGATGACCCCGGACGGCACACCGGTCGTGGGTGGCTCACCGTACCCGAACCTGTACCTGGCAACCGGTCATGGCACCTTGGGCTGGACCATGGCCGCCGGCACCGGACGCGTGATGGCCGACCTGTTATCGGGCCGACCGACCGGCATCAGCCTCGACGGCCTGACGGTCGACCGCTACCGGCAGTCCTTCACCAGGCCCCATTGACGCGCCGCCCCGTGTAACCAGCAGCTAAACTCCCCACATGACCTCCAGGCTTGCTCCCCGTGTCTCGTTCAAGGCGCAAATGCTCCAGGTGCGCGAGGACGCGATTGTGCAGGCGGTCAACAGGCTGCTGGCTGAAAAGGGGTTCGATGCCATGACTGTCGACGAAGTCGCCGCCAAGGTCGGCATCGCCAAGGCCAGCCTGTACAAGCATTTTCCGAGCAAGGAAGACCTGGCTGCCGCCGCCATGGTGCGCGTCATGCGCCGGGCGCAGGAGTTCTTCGGTTCACTGCCGGCGCAGGCCTCCCCGCTGGACAACCTGCGTGCCGCCGTGCGCTGGACGATGGCACTGAAACTGGCCGGCGACATGCCTTCTCTGCCAAGCCAGAACTCCAGCCTGCGCGCGACGCTGATGGCCAACCGGGACTACATGGACGGGCTGATCGACGTCAGCGACCGGCTGGGCGCATGGATCGAGGCGGCACAGGCCGATGGCAGCCTGAGCCGCGCGTTCCCGGCGATCGCCGTCTTGTACACGCTGTACGCGCGCGCCTGCGACCCGGTGCTGGAGTTCCTGCAGATGGGTGGCCAGCACAGCGACGAGGAAATCATCGATCTGGTGCTGGGCACCTGTTTCGACGGGCTCAACGCACGCTGAAGCCCCGCCACGGGGCATGGCGCCCGGTCAGCGCACCAGCAAGACCGGCACGCGGCAATGCGCGAGAACCTGGGTGGCCACGGAACCCATCACCAGGTTGGCCAGCGCGCCGTGGCCGTGCGACCCCATCATCAACAGGTCGAACTTGCCGTTGTCGGCAAACTTGGCGATCGTCTGACCGGCCGGGCCGACCTTCCACGCGCTCTTGGCATTGATGCCATGGCGGGTGAGGAACTTGGATACCGGCGCGAGCACGCGCTCGGACTCCTCAGCGTGGTAGTTGTCCACCAGGTCCTTGCCGAGCACCGAGCGCGCGCGCACCGGCAGTGGTGCATGGGCCGTGAACAGCGTGTAGTCACTGGCCGTTGAAAAGGTTTCGTCGTGGGTCACCAGGTAGGCCAGCATCTTCTTGGTATAGGGGCTGCCGTCGACTGCAAGCAGGATCTTCATGCGCGGACTCCGAAGGGTGGTAGGGTTCAGTGTAGCGCGCGCATCATCCCGGATCTTGACCGACATCAACCTGGGGGGTGGTGCCGGCAGGCGGGCGGGTATCGATCACCAAACCGGGCTGGAAACCCAGCTGCTCGTTCTTGCGGGCATAGCCCATCGGGTTGGCGACCACCCGGCAGCGGCCAAGGCGGTAGTCGCTTGGCGCGTGCAGATGGCCATGCAGCCAGAGGTCGGCGCCGCCCAGGAGCTCGTCCCAGGCGTTGCAGAAACCCGCGGTGCCCGGCGTCAGGCCGTAACGCGGGTCGGCGCTGCGCAGACTTGGCGCGAAATGCGTGACTGCCACCGTGGTGCCTGCATACGGGACGGCCAGCGCCTGCTGCAACCAATCGCGGCACTCGAGCGCGAGTTCACGGACCTGCTGGGCCAGCAGCGGCTGCCCGGCCCGGGTGCTGCCGGTGGTGCGCAGATAGTAATTGGCGGCCCGAAAGGCCTTTTCCCGCGCCACCAGTTGTTGCCCGATGGTGGCGCCGGGCTGTCCGGCCGCGGGCCCGAGTGCGTCGAAATCCGTCCACAGGGTGGTGCCGACAAACCGGACGCCCTGCAGCAACACCACCTCGCGCTCCAGCCAGACCATGCCCAGGCGCTCGCAGGTGTCGCGCAGGCGGGCATGGGCCAGGTCAAAGTCCAGCATGTCGTACTCATGGTTGCCGGGCAGGAACAACACCGGCGTCGGCCAACCGTGGCGCGGTGAGAATCGCTCCAACCCGAAGTCGCTGTCGGCCAGCTGCGAGCCCTTCTGGTAGGAACCGATGTCGCCCGCCAGCACCAGCACATCGGCACCGGCGGCCGGCTGGGGCCGGAAGTTCGGATGCACTTCCAGGTGCAGATCGGACAGGAGTTGGATTTTCATGGCTCGAAATGATCAGGGTGTCGGCAGCACCTGCACCGAACGCCGGATGGCGTCACGCAGCCAGCGGTGCGCGCTGTCGGCCTCGCGCCGCCCGTGCCACAGCGCGTCCACGTGCACCGCCGGCACGGCGAATGGCAGGTTGCGCAGCACCAGCGCATCGGCAATACCCGTCGCGCCGACAAAGTGGCGCGGCAACACGGTGAGCAGGTTCGACTTTGCCACCACCCGTCCTGCGGTGAAGAACTGGTTCACCGTCAGGACCACCCGCCGCTCCCGCCCCAGGGTGGACAGGGCCTCGTCGATGAATCCGAACGGGCGCCCGCTGAAGGTCACCAGCAAATGGCGGGCGGAGCAGAACCGGTTCAGGGTGAGCGGGCCGCTGGCCAGCGGATGGCCGATGCGCATGACGCACACGTACTCGCCGTCGTACAGGCGC
This sequence comes from Rhodoferax sp., assembly GCA_031383745.1. GTDB lineage: Bacteria > Pseudomonadota > Gammaproteobacteria > Burkholderiales > Burkholderiaceae_C > CAISIP01. Next base: position 27,691 of record JANMZX010000725.1, read on the forward strand.
TGGGTCGCGAACGCAACGGCCTTGCCGACCTGCGCGCGCGCCGTGAGGTCGGCGACCACCGCCGGAAAGTAGCCTGCGGCGAGGTCCACCGTCTCCTCGTCCAGTAGCTTGCGCGGGTCGCGCGTGCTCAGCGGCACCACCCGCAGCGACACGCCAGGAGCCTCGGACTCGAGGATGTCGACCAGTCGCGGCACCAGCTCGGCCGCAGTGGCATCGGCCATCGCCAGCACAAACGTGTTGTCGGCTTCGGACGGATCGAAACGGCTGGGCGCCAAGGACTGCTGGAGCTGGCGCAGCGCATCCCGCACCGCGGGCCACAGCGCCAGCGCGCGCGGGGTGGGCTCCATGCCCTGGCCGCTGCGGCGCACCAGTTCGTCTCCCAGGGTATCGCGCAGGCGCCGCAAGGCGTTGCTGACCGCGGGCTGTGTCAGCGACAGGTTGCGAGCCGCCCGGGTGAGGCTGCGCTCCGCCATCACTTCGTCGAATACACGCAGCAGATTCAGGTCCAGGGTACGGAAATTGGGTTGATGGCCGTGCATGGGAGTGTAATTAATCACCAATGTGAATTGATTGGATCACCAATATAAAGTAGAGCAATATAAGTGTTTACCCTAGTATGCGTCCAGGCACTGACTTTCGAGGTGCCGTTTCTGAAAGGACGTTCACATGACCAGTTTCACCCATTCCGAATTTCCAACCAGCCACCGCGGTGTCGCCCGCATCGCGGCGGCAATCGCCTCGCTGCGCGCGATCGCCGGGCGGTTTCACGGTGCCAAAGGCCTGGTCGCGCTGCTGCTGGCCGGCGCGTTCTCGGCGCTGGTCGTGGTCGCCGACCAACTGGTCAGTACCTGGGCCGACGGCCAGGTGGTCGTCGCGTGGATCGGCCTGTGGGTGGTGCTGTTTGCCGCCATCCTGCTTTTTGCCGAGGCGTCGCGCGGCTGGTCGGACGCGGTCATCGGCGTGATCAACCAATGGTCTGCGGCACACGCCCAGCGCGTGGAAGACGAACGTACCTGGAGTTTTGCGCAATCCGACCCGCGCTTCATGGCCGAACTGCAGGTTGCACGCTTTCGCGCCGAGCAACACGCCATCGATGCCGGCGAGCCCGCGCCGGCCTGGCCGTTCAGCCACATGCCGACACAGGCCGTTACGCGTGGCTTCATGGGCTGACCCAAGGCCGCACCACGCGCCTCAGCCCAGGTGGCGCAACCGATCATCATGGTTGGGAATAACTGGCATCACCAATCGTGACTTGATATTCATGCGGGTTAACCCCAATATGAAGAGAGCGGCAGCATGGGTTGCCGCCCGTTCATACAAAGAGACAGCTGCCATGTTGACCCCGATTCGCCCTTCGGCCGTACCCGCTGACAACCAACCCAGCGCCGCACCAGCCAGCCCCCGCCCACACCACCACAGTGCGCAAGCACTCGCCACCATGCTGCTGGCGGCCATCGTATCGGCGCTGGTGGTTGCCGCCGACGCATTGATCGACGCCTACGCGGACGGCCACTTGCTGTTTGCATGGAGTGCCTTGTGGGCGGTTGGTTTTGCGTCCATGGCGCTGTTTGCAGATACGGCGCGCGCCAGCGCACAGCGCCTGATGGGCGCACTCTCGCAATGGCGCGCACAGCAAGCTCGCAAGGCAGCCGACAACGCCCTGCTGGCGATTGCGCTGCATGACCCGCGGATCATGGCGGAGCTCGAGTCGGCCATCGAGCGCGAGCGCAGCGCCAGGGAGCGCGTGCAACTGGCCCACGGACGTGCCTGGCTTGAACATCGCCCGATTGGTACGCTCAATGCAGCCTACTCCGGCCCGCGCCAGCTGTTCAAGCTGTCGCCGCTGACGGGGCTGCCGATGCACGTGCAGTACATGCCGCGCTAGATCAAGCGCCGTATCGGCGCCGCGCCGGCCCAGAAAAAAAGCCACCCTTGCGGTGGCTTTTTTTTCTGGTTGGCTGGCAGCGCTCGTATTCAGGCCGCCAGGCGCGTTTCGATCTGCGCCTTGGTCTCCTGCAGTTCCTTCGGCAGGTGGTAGGCCAGCTGCTGGAACAGCTCGGCGTGCAGTGTCAACTCGGCCTGCCAGGCGCCTTTGTCGATGCTGGTGACCGTCCTGAACTGCTCGGACGTGAAGTTCAACCCGGTCCAGTTCAGCTCCTCGTAGGCCGGGCTGATGCCGAACACATGCTCCTGCCCCTTGGCCGAGCCTTCGATGCGGTCGATCATCCACTTGAGCACGCGCATGTTCTCGCCATAACCCGGCCAGACGAACTTGCCATCGGCCCCCTTGCGGAACCAGTTGGTGGTGTAGATCTTGGGCAGCTTCGCGCCTGATGCAGCCAGCGTCTTGCCCATGCCCAGCCAGTGCTGGAAATAGTCGCTCATGTTGTAGCCCATGAACGGCAGCATCGCAAACGGGTCGCGGCGGACCACGCCTTGTTGTCCGGCCGCCGCGGCCGTGGTTTCGGACCCCATGGTCGCCGCCATGTAGACGCCCTCGACCCAGTTGCGCGCCTCGGTGATCAGCGGCACGGTGGTGGAGCGCCGGCCACCGAAGATGAAGGCGTCGATCGGCACGCCGTCGGGGTCGTCCCAGGCGGGATCGAGTGCCGGGTTGTTGGTCGCCGCCACGGTAAAACGGGCGTTGGGATGCGCCGCCGGACGCGGTTTGCCGTCGGTGCCGGTCTGCGCCGCGATCGCCGGGGTCCAGTCCTTGCCCTGCCAGTCGATCAGGTGCGCCGGTACCGTGCCAGTGTCCTTTTCGAGCCCTTCCCACCAGACGTCGCCGTCATCGGTCAGGGCCACATTGGTGAAGATCACGTCGCGGTCCAGGCTGGCCATGCAGTTGGGGTTGGTCGCCAGGTTGGTGCCGGGAGCAACACCGAAATACCCCGCTTCCGGGTTGATGGCGTACAGGCGGCCGTCGCTGTGCGGTTTTATCCAGGCGATGTCGTCACCGATCGTCGTGACCTTCCAGCCCTCGAAACCCGCCGGCGGCACCAGCATGGAGAAGTTGGTCTTGCCACAGGCGCTCGGGAACGCCGCCGCCACGTGGTACTTCTTGCCCTCGGGATTGGTGACGCCAAGGATCAGCATGTGCTCGGCGAGCCAGCCCGGGTCACCGGCCCCGCCGCGTGACGCAGCGCGGCCCATGTTCGAGGCGATGCGCAGCGCGAAGCACTTCTTGCCGAGCAGGGCATTGCCGCCGTAGCCGGAGCCGTAGGACCAGATCTCGCGGGTTTCCGGGTAATGCACGATGTACTTGGTCTTGTTGCAGGGCCAGCTGACGTCCGTCTGGCCGTCCTGCAAAGGCGCCCCGACCGTGTGCACACACGGCACAAACGCGCCGTTCTCGCCCAGAACGTCATAGACCGCCTTGCCCATGCGCGTCATGATCTTCATGTTGACGGCCACATAGGCGCTGTCGGACAGCTCGACCCCGATGTGGGAGATGTGCGAACCCAGCGGCCCCATGGAAAACGGCACGACATACATGGTGCGTCCGCGCATGCAGCCATCGAACAGCGCCGGCGTGCCATCGGACTGGCCGTGCTCGAGCACATCACGCATGGCGGCTGGCGACATCCAGTTGTTGGTCGGACCGGCGTCTTCCTTCTTCCCGCAGCAGATGTAGGTGCGGTCTTCGACCCGCGCCACATCGCCCGGATCAGAACAGGCAAGAAAGGAATTGGGGCGTTTGAGCGGGTTGAGCTTGCGAAAGGTGCCGGCATCCACCAGCTGCTGGCACAGGCGCTGGTATTCCTCGTCCGACCCGTCACACCACTCCACACGCGCGGGCTTGGTCAGCGCCGCGACTTTCGCCACCCAGGCCAGCAAGGCCTGGTTCCTGACGTACCGGGGTGCG